>NZ_JBLRVY010000010.1:0-357426 GCF_048159485.1 Streptomyces sp. 4F14 | reverse complement strand
CCCCCCCCCCCCCCCCCCCCCCCCCCCCCCCCCCCCCCCCCCCCCCCCCCCCCCCCCCCCCCCCCCCCGGCCCTGTCACGGTCACGCTGTCCGTCTCACCACCAGCCCGAAGATCCGGCCGTGCTCCAGCTCCACGATCCCGACGCGCTCCACGCGCCGGAGCCGGAGGCGCTCCAGGACGTGTCGTAGGGGTCGGAGGAGTTGTTCCAGCCGTAGGGGTTGTCCCAGTTGCTCCAGTTCCCGTTCTTCCACTGGGGGCAGGGGTCGGAGCAGGTCGGCACCCAGGCGCCGCCGGTGTTCATGAACGCGGCGCTGGCCCAGCCCTGGGCGCCGACGAGCCAGTACCAGTAGGGGTTCCCGTTGACGCTCTGCCCCTGGACCATGCACTGGACACGGTCCTGGCTGCCGGGGGAGAGCGCGGTGACGACGCCCGAGTTCGTGGTGGGCGCGGACCGTACGTTGAGTTCCGTGTACGACACGACGGTGCCCCAGACCGGGCCGCCGCCTCCGCCGTGCCCGCCGCCGCGTCCTTCGGCGAAGGCGGGTGACGTGGTCGGTGCCGCCGCCGCGTGTGTGCCCAGCGCGGCCACGGCCAGCGTGCCACCGGTGAGCAGGGCCGCGGCCAGGGTCCGCAGGACCGGAGTACTGCGCATGATTCGGCCTCCTTCTCCCCTGAACGTCCCCGTTTCTCCCCAGCACCAGGAAACACCCGTTCGGGTGAACCCTCCACCGGAGCGGGGTGCGGGGACGCCCGGCCGCGCACCCACATGGCGGCAACCCGCTGGCGTACCTCTCAGGTAGCCCCTTGCCTGGAGATGTGCCTCTTACGAGCTTGACCCGTAGTACCGGTGACCCCCGTAGTACCCGTACGACCCGTACGCCCCGTACGACCGTCTCCGCCGCGCTCGTCGCCCTCGCCTGCCTCCTCGTCCCCCTCGCGACCCTCGCGGTGTGGGCGTCGTACGGGCTGCGGGACCAGGAGCGGTACGTCCAGGCGCTCGCGCCGCTGGCCACGGACGCGGTGGTGCGGCGGACCATCGTGGAGGGCGTCGCCCGCGAGGCGCCGGACGTGCCCCGACGGGTCGTCGAGGACGAGGTGCGCCGCTTCACCGCGACACCCGCGTACCGCGCGGCCTGGGACGAGGGCAACCGGGAGGCGTACACGGCGGTGCTGCGGGCGCTGGACGGACCGGGGCGGGAGGCGGTCGCGGTGCGAGCGGGGTCCTCTTCCGGGCCTCGACTCGGCGCTGCACACGCCTCGTTCACGCAAGCGCCGGTCACCCTGCTGCCCCGGCAGAACCTGGACGCGCTGCGCCGGGGGTATCACGTGCTGGACGTCGCCGGGTTCTGGCTGCCGGTCGCGGCGGTGGTGTTCGCGGGGGCCGGGATCGCGGTCGCCGCCTGCCGTCGCCGGGCCCTGACGGCGACCGCGCTGGGCACCGCGCTGGGGGGCGCGCTGCTCGGGCTCGCCGTCGTCGTCGCCCGCTACCTCACCCTCGACGGCCTCGCCGACCCGGCGCACCGCCTCGCCGCGGCGGCCGTGTACGACGCCCTGACCGAGACCCTGCGTACGGCGTCCTGGCTGCTGCTGGCCGGGGGGCTGACGGTCGCGGGGGCTGTGCGGGTGACCCGGGCGGTGCGGGAGCGTCCCTGAGGGGCGTGGCTCAACTCCCGTCTGTTCAACGCAGGTTGCCCGGCCTCGGCCGTTCAGCGCCGCCCGTGCAGGGCGATGTCCACGAGCAGGGTCCGGTGGTCCGTGCCGGGCAGGTCGAGGAAGCGGGCGCGCGACGCCGAGAAGTCGGCGCTCAGCAGGACGTGGTCGATCTGCGTGCCGAAGGCGGGAGTAGTACGTGAGGGCCAGCTCGGCTCGTGGCTCTCCCCGGTGAGGCGGGCCGCGTCGCGCAGCCCCGTGTCGAGGATGCGGCGGAAGGCGGCGTGGTCCTGGGAGGCGTTGAAGTCCCCCGCGAGGATCACAGGTCCGCCCTGCCGGCCGGCCCATGCCGCGATCCGCCCCAACTCCCTCTTCCACAGGCACACTTGCCCGGGCAGCGGCGGCTTCGGGTGCGCGAGCTGGAGGCGTACGGCGGTCCCGTCGACGTCGGCGACGGCGCCCGGCATGCCCATCTCGGCGGGGATCGTCGCGGCCGGGGTGAGGGGGTAGCGGCTGAGGATGACCGACCCTACCGAGGTATCCCCCTCGACCGCCTGCCGGTAGGGGTAGGGGCCGGCGAGTTCGCGGCGCAGGGTGGCCTGGCAGCCGTACTCGCACTCCTGGACGAAGACGATGTCGGGGGTCTCGCGGTGGACGGCCTTCAGGAGGGCGTCGGTGGCCCAGCCGAACTCGACGTTGGAGGTCAGCACCGTCAGGCGGGCGGCGACCGGGCCGCCGGGTTCGCGGGCGGGGCCGTAGGGCTGGAGGAACCAGGCCAGCGTGGCGAGGAGGGCGGCTCCCCAGACCGGTCCGGGCCACCAGCGGACGAGGAGGGAGAGGAGTGCGGCGGCGCTCACCGGGACGAGCAACCAGGGGAGGAACGCGAGGAGTTGGGGCACCGGGGTGATCGCGTCGGCGCCGGCGGACCGGCATCCGACGACCACGCTCACCCCGGCCAGGACCAGCCCCGCGCACCAGGCGCCGGCCAGCCTTCCCCAGGGCCGGGCGGAGGGTTCAGCGGAACTCCCGGACGACCTCGATGCGTCCGACGATGTGCTCGTTGAACTCATCCAGCTCCTCCGCGGGCACCCACAGCTCCAGAATGGTCTTCCCCCCAGCCTGCCGCACCGGATACCGCGCCAAGAACGCGCTCTCGACCTCGAACCGCGTCACGTACCCCACCCCGCACGCGGGCACGTTCCAGTCCCGCGCGATCCGTACGGCGTAGTCCTCGTCGAGTACGGGATAGAAGATCGGCTGCTCGGGCAGCCGGGGCGGCCAGGCCACCCATCCGCTCGCCTCTACCAGCGCGAGTTCCTCGGGACCGGTGGGACGCCAGAGGGTGGTGGTGGAGGTCGTAGTACTCATGAGTGACGACCGTAGTCGTACCCCTGTGGGGTGAGCGAGGCGGTTTCGGAGCGTGGGCCGCCCCCGCCGGGAGGCTGCGGTTTCTCGGCGGGGGCGGCTGGGCGTGCGTGGTCCGGCGGGACCGCTCCGGCC
The DNA here is from genome assembly GCF_048159485.1 of Streptomyces sp. 4F14. Taxonomy (NCBI): domain Bacteria; kingdom Bacillati; phylum Actinomycetota; class Actinomycetes; order Kitasatosporales; family Streptomycetaceae; genus Streptomyces; species Streptomyces sp. 4F14. The sequence continues at coordinate 354,275 of NZ_JBLRVY010000010.1, read as the reverse complement.
GGGGTCGGGAGGTCAGACGCCGATGTCGCGGCCGTCCTTGCGCCAGACCGAGACGACGGACGGGCGGACGATCTTGCCGGGGCCGTCGGGCCAGACGGAGGCGGGCTTCTCGACCGAGGCGCCGTCGATCTCGCCGGGGTGCTGGACGGCGACGAGGACGCGGCGGTCCTGGACGAGCGGGCCGCAGGTCTCGGCACCGGTCGGGACCGTGAGGAACTGCTTCAGCTCACCTCGGCGCGGGCCCTTGGTGGCGACGCCGAACAGGCCGTCGTGGGAGCCGAGTTGGTTTCCGTCGGTGGAGATCCACAGGTTGCCGTGCGGGTCGAAGGCGACGTTGTCCGGGCAGGAGATGGGGCTGACCGCGGACTTGGGGAAACCGGCGAAGTAGGTGTTCGGGTCGTTCGGGTCACCGGCGACGAGGAACAGCGTCCAGCCGAACTTCAGCGACTCCGGGCGACCGCGGTGCTCGGTCAACTCCAGTACGTGGCCGTGCTTGTTGGCGTTGCGTGGGTTGGGTTCGTCCGCCTTGGCGTTCGAACCGACGCCGCGGTTGGAGTTGTTGGTGAGCGCGACGTACACCTTGCCGGTGACCGGGGAGGGTTCGATGTCCTCGGGGCGGTCCATCTTCGTCGCGCCGGCCTTGTCCCCGGCGAGCCGCGTAAAGACGAACACCTCGTCGGCGGTCATGCCCTCGACGTGCGAGACGGCACCCTTCGCGGTCGCCGTCGCCAGCGGGATCCACTCGCCGGCGCCGTCGAACTCGCCGTCGGCGGGCAGCTTTCCGGTGCCGTCGATCTCGATCGCGGGCGAGTCGCCGGTCAACTTCGCGACGTACAGGGTGCCTTCGTCGAGCAGCGAGAGGTTGTGCTCGCGCACGGCGCGCGACGAACCACGCTTCATCTTCTTGCTGCTGACGAACTTGTAGAAGTAGTCGAAGCGTTCGTCGTCGCCGGAGTAGATCACCGGACGCCCGTCGGCGGTGAGCCGGACGGTCGCGGCCTCGTGCTTGAAGCGGCCGAGCGCGGTGTGCTTGCGGGGCGTCGACGTCGGGTCGTAGGGGTCGAACTCGACGACGTACCCGAAGCGGTGGACCTCGTTGGGCTCCTGCGCGACGTCGAACCGCTTGTCGAAGCGTTCCCACTTGCGCTCGGTGGCGCCGGTGCCGATGCCGTACCGCTTGTCGGTCGGGCGCGAGGAGTTCGCGAAGTACTGGTTGAAGTTCTCCTCGCCGTGCAGGGTCGTACCCCAGGGTGTCGTACCTCCGGAGCAGTTGTTCAGCGTCCCGTACACCTTACGGCCGGTCGGGTCGGCGGAGGTCTTCAGCAGGTCACTGCCCGCGGCGGGCCCGGTGAGCCGGAACTCGGTGGTCGCGGTGACGCGCCGGTTGAGGTGGTGACGCGGTACGGCGGTGAGCTTGCCGGTACGGCGGTCCTCCTGGACGACGACCGCGGCGAGGCCGTGCGCCGCCCAGGCGACCTCGACCTGCTGGCGCGTCGGGTTCGCGGGGTCGTAGCCGCGGAACATCAGGATCTCGTCGGTGTACTCGTGGTTGGCGACCAGGAGCTGGCGGTCGCACTCACCCGGCAGGGGGAGGAGGGCGAGGAAGTCGTTGTTGTACCCGAACTGGCCCGCCTGCGCGGCGGCCGTCTGGTTCTCCGGGTCGAACGCGGGGGCGCCCTTCACGATGGGCTCGCCCCAGCGGATGACGACGTTCTGCGCGTAGCCCTCGGGTATGACGACCTCGTCCTTGAGGTTGGGGGCGACGGAGCCGTACCGCAGACCCCGGGCGGCCTGCTCGGCCGGCTTGCCGTGGCTCCCGGGTACTACCCGGTCAGTACCGAGGGGGGAGGCGTCGGCCGACGGGGCGTTCGTGACGGTGGCCGCGCCCGCCGCTGCGGCGACGGTGACCACGGCGGCGGCCCGCACCATCGAACGGCGGCTGAGCGCACCGGCGATCACGTCGCCGACGTACTCGTTGTCACTGGTGTTGGGCACCTCGTGGAAACAGGCGTCGCCGCACCGGAAACGGCAGGTCATGGCGGATCGGCCGCCGGGATGGGAACCGGTCTGCGTGGTGATGATCGGCAGCAGCTTGCGCACTTTGCTCTCCCCTTGCGTGCCCATGGTGTGAGCGTGACGCTAGGGGGGCGTCCGTGCCGGAGCAGGACTGATGGGTTAACGGTGGATGAACGGGTGGGGGACACGCGGGGCGTTGTCCGACCTTCCGGTGAACGCCCTTGTGGAGTCGTGGAGTTGGCCGGTTTGTGTGGTCGCCGGTCGGCGGCGGGTGTTTGACACCCGAGCCCTTTTCCCGCTCACCCCTGCCCAAGATCGCCATGCGGGGCCGCTAACCTTACGTGTCCGTCCTGGCCAGGGATTGACGGGCTTCAACTCACGCGAAGGGTTGCGCACATGGGTATTCTCACTCTCCTGCGAAACGCGTTCGGCAGGTCACGCAAGGAGCGTGCCGCCGAAGCAGAGGGTGCGGACCAGGTTCCTTCCCAGCAGGAGCCTGCGGCGCAGACCCCGGCCGAAGAGCCCACGTCGGCGCCCGCTCCTTCGCCGACGCCGGCTTCCGCGCCCGTCTCCTCGCCGGTTCCGGAGCCCCGCCAGTCCGACTCGTCCGAGCACGACCTCGTGACGGCGGCCTTCGACAACGTGAAGGTCCCTGCGCCGACGCGGTCGCCGGAGGGGTCGGACGAGGGCGAGATTGAGACGAGGGTCGAGGGGGAGGGTGCGGCTGAGGCGGTGACCTCGGCTGACGCCGTGGGTGCGGCTGAGGCAGCGGCTGTGACGGAGGCCGAGGTCGAGGCCAAGGTCGAGACTCCGGCCGAGGTGGAGGTCGAGGCCGCGGAGTCGGTCCCGGGAGCTACGGGGGGTACGGGTAGTACGGGTACCACCGAGGTCTCCGGCGAGGCTGACGCGGGTACTACCGAGGCGGTCGCAGAGGACGCCGAGGTTCCGGAGAAGGCCGAGGCGGGCGAGGAGCCCACGGCCGAGGCCGCTGCGACGCCGGTCGTCGAAGAGGTCGCTGCCGAGGAGACACCGGCCGCCGAAGACGTTGCGGCTGAGCAGACGCCTGCCGCCGAGGACGCCGTCGCCGAGCAGACGCCGGCCGCCGAAGAAGCCGGGAACGACACCAAGGCCGGGGACGACACCGACGCCGAGGCCGTCGAAACTCCGGCCGCCGAGGAGCCCCCCGCCGAAGCCGAGGTCGCGGAAGCACCGCAGGCCCAGGAAGAGCCCGAGCCCGAAACGGCGGAGCCCGCCGAGGCCACGGTCACGGAGACCCCCGCCGACGAAACGGCACCGGCGTCCGAGCCGGCCCCCGCCGCCGAGGCGACGCCGGAACCCGTCGAGGAACGCCCCGCCGACGTCGTAACCCCCGACGAGGTCCAGGCCCCGGAAGCCGCCCTGGAGACCCCGGCCGAGGAGACCGCCACCGAGCCCTCCCCCGCTGAGGCCCTGACGGCGCCCGTAGTACCCGTGATCCCTGAGGCGGAGCCGGAGACCCCCGATACCTCCGAGGTACCGGCCCCCGAAGCCGCCTCCACCGAGCCCCCTACCTCAGAGGTAGCCCCCGAAGAGGTACCCCCCGCCCCCGAGGCAACCCCGGCCCCCGCCGAGGAGCCGACCGTCGCCGACCCGGCCCCCGAGTCCGAGCAGCAGGCCACCGAACCCACCCCCGCTGAGACCCCGACGGCACCCGTAGTACCCGTAATCCCCGAGGCCACCCCGGAAGAGCCGACCGCCGAGGCAGAGCCGGAAACCCCCGCCCCCGAAGAGGCCCCGGCCGCCGAAGCCGAGCCCACCCCCTCCCCGGCCCCGGCCCCGGCATCCGCACCGGCCCCCGCCGGCTCCCCCGCCATCCCCCCGCACCTCACCACCGCTCACACCTCCGCCGCCCTCACCCTCGCCCACCTCGGTCTCACCACCGCCCGCGCCGCCACCTACCTCGTCCTGGACCGCTCCGCGTCGATGCGGCCGTTCTACAAGGACGGCTCCGCGCAGGCCCTCGCCGATCAGACGCTCGCGCTGGCCGCGCACCTCTCGCCGGCCGACCCGACCGTGCACGTCGTGTTCTTCTCGACGGAGGTCGACGGGACGACGGACCTCGCGCTGACGGACGAGGACGCGGGCACGAAGGTGGACGACGTGCACGCGGGCCTCGGCAGGATGGGCCGTACGACGTACCACGCGGCGGTCGAGGCGATCACGAAGCACCTGGACGCGTCGGCGGACCCGGACGCCCCGGCGCTGGTGGTGTTCCAGACGGACGGCGCCCCGGACGCGAAGACCCCGGCGACGCAGTCCCTGACGGAGGCGGCGAAGACGCACCCCCGCCTGTTCTTCTCGTTCGTCGCGTTCGGCGAGCACGAGAACAAGGCGTTCGACTACCTCCGCAAGCTGAAGACGGACAACACGTCCTTCTTCCACGCGGGTCCTACCCCCAAGGGACTCACGGACGACGAGCTGTACGAGGGCGTCCTGAAGAACTGGCGCCCGTAATACCCGTAGCCCCGTCATACCCGTAGTACCCGTAGTACCCCGGTATGCCGTCCGCGCTCCCCCGATAAAAGGGGCGCGGGCGGCATACACACGTCAGCTACGATTTCAAGAACCCAAAGAACCAAAACCGACCTGGGAGCAGCCCCCGATGGCTCGACACCTCATCACCAGCGCCCTTCCGTACATCAACGGAATCAAGCACCTGGGCAACATGGTGGGGTCCATGCTCCCGGCGGACGTCTACTCCCGCTACCTGCGCCAGCGCGGCCACGACGTCCTCTACATCTGCGCGACGGACGAGCACGGCACCCCCGCCGAACTCGCCGCGAAGGAGCAGGGCCTCCCGGTCGCCGAGTTCTGCGCGCAGGCGCACGACGCCCAGAAGGCCGTGTACGACGGCTTCGCGCTCGCCTTCGACTACTTCGGCCGCAGCTCCAGCGAGCAGAACGTCGAGATCACCCAGCACTTCGCGCGGAAGCTGAACGAGAACGGCTTCATCGAGGAGCGCGCGATCCGCCAGGTCTACTCCCCGGCGGACGGCCGTTTCCTCCCGGACCGCTACGTCGAGGGCACCTGCCCGCACTGCGGGTACGACAAGGCGCGCGGCGACCAGTGCGAGAACTGCACGCGCGTCCTGGACCCGACGGACCTGATCGACCCGCGCAGCGCGATCTCCGGCTCCACCGACCTCGAAGTCCGCGAGACCAAGCACCTGTTCCTCCTCCAGTCGAAGCTCCAGCGCGAGGTCGAGGAGTGGGTCGCGGCGCACGAGGACGAGTGGCCGCACCTCTCCTCGTCGATCGCCCGCAAGTGGCTCACCGAGGGTCTGCACGACCGCGCGATCACCCGCGACCTCGACTGGGGTGTGCCGGTCCCGGCGGACACCTGGCCCGAACTCGCCGCCGAGGGCAAGGTGTTCTACGTCTGGTTCGACGCGCCGATCGAGTACATCGCGGCGACGAAGGAGTGGTCGGACCAGGACCCGGCGAACCGCGACTGGAAGTCGTGGTGGTACGAGTCCCAGGACACCGTCCGCTACACGGAGTTCATGGCGAAGGACAACGTCCCCTTCCACACGGTGATGTTCCCGGCGACCGAACTCGGCGTCCGTGAACCGTGGAAGATGGTCGACTACGTCAAGTCCTTCAACTGGCTGACGTATTACGGCGGGAAGTTCTCAACTTCCCAGAAGCGCGGGGTCTTCACGGACCAGGCGCTGAGCATCCTCCCCGCCGACTACTGGCGCTACTTCCTCATCGCCAACGCCCCCGAGTCGGACGACTCCTCGTTCACCTGGGAGCACTTCACGGCGACCGTCAACAAGGACCTCGCCGACACCCTCGGCAACTTCGTCAACCGCGTCCTGTCCTTCTCGAAGAAGCGGTTCGGCGACGAGGTCCCGGCGGGCGGCGCGGCGGGCGAGCCCGAGGCGCGGCTCGGCGAGGAGATCGCGCGGCTGCTCGCGGAGTACGAGGAGCACATGGACGCGCTCCAGTTCCGCAAGGCGGCGTCCGCGCTGCGCGCCCTGTGGTCGGCCGGCAACTCCTACCTGGAGGAGAAGGCGCCCTGGCTGGAGATCAAGACCAGCCCCGAGGGCGCGGCCCTGACCCTCCGTACGGCGATGAACCTCATCCACCTGTACTCGGTGGTCTCGGAGCCGTTCATCCCGGCGACGTCGAGGACGATGCGCGAGGCGTTCACGCTCGACGGCGACACGGCGGCCTGGATCACCCCGGACGCCGCGAAGTCCCTCGACGCCGTCCCCGCCGGGGCGCCCTTCACGGTCCCGCCGGTCCTGTTCGCGAAGCTGACGGACGAGGACCTGGAGACGTACAAGGAGCGCTTCGGCGGCCAGCCGGAGTAATACTCCGGAGCTACACAGACGAGAGGTGGCCGGCCGGCCCCGGGAGTTCCCCGGGCCGGCCGGCCACCTTCGTTGCGCGGTTCCCGTGTCCCTCCACCCGGTGGCCGCGCGACCGGCCGAGGTCAGCGTCTCCAGGGGCGGGCTGCGGTACCCGCTGCTGGAGGAGACGTCGGCCGGTGGTCCTGAGGTACTACCCGGTGACTACTTGAGGACGTCCGCGCCGGTCGTCGGCGTGAGGGCCGTCGGCAGGTTCTTCGCAGTCGGCTCCAGGCCCGCGGTCAGCGCCGGGACCCAGTTCACGGTCGTCTTCAGGTCCTTGGACACGGCGGCGTTGTAGAGGGAGACGAGGTCCGTGGAGGCACCGTTGACGAGGTTGCCGCTGCTCTTGACGGAGCCCGTACCGTCGCTGGACAGGAGCTTGGAGAGCTTGGTGCCCGCCGGGACCTTCCAGTAGTTGTTCTCGGCGACGACCTGCGCCTTGGCGCGCGCGTTGATGCTGTACTGCGGGGTGTAGCCGTTCAGCGTGGTGATGTCGTAGTAGTTGTTGTAGATGTGCACCTGCCCGAGCCGCGCGAGGGGTGCCCGCTGGACGACCCCCTTCCACACGTTGTGGTGGATGGAGACGCGCAGCTTCCCGGTGCTGTCGGTGTCGCTGGCCCCGATCAGCATCGTCTTGTCGTGGCAGGTGAAGACGTTGCGGGAGACGGTGACGAGGTCGGAGCCCTTGGTGATGTCGAGCGCCCCGTCGTGGATCTGGTACTCCCGCCCGTAGTACTTCGGGTTGGAGCCGTCGAAGTGCGGCGCGTCGGTGAACGTGTTGTGGTCCGCCCATACGTGGGTGGCACCCCGCAGAGTCACCGAGTCGTACTGGCTGTTCCAGTTCCCGGTGCTGCCGTCGGTCGGGTCCCACTGCGGGAAGCAGTCCTCGGTCGCGGAGAGCGTGAGGTTGCGGACGATCACGTTGTCCACGTTCTGGATCTGGAGGCTGCCCCCGGTGATCCCGGCCTTGGACCCCGGCACGCCCACGATCGTCGTGTTCGCGGGCACCTTGAACACGATGTTCTTGGCCTGCTTGACCTGCGCCGCGGCCCGCGCCTTCTCCTGCGTCCCCGACGGCAGCTTCTTGCGGCCGTAGGTGGCCGGGTCGTACGCCTTCAGGTACGACGCCAGCGAGTACCCCGTACCTGAGGCGTAGTCCGCGCAGGTGAGCTTCTTGCCCGCGTCGTTCGTGTTCGCGTCGATGGTGCCCTTGATCTTGATGATCCGGGGCGTCTTGTCCGACGCCGACCCGAGCGCCTTCACGAGCTGCGCCCGGGTGGCGACGGTGAAGGTGTGCGCGGCGTCGGCCTTGGCCCCGCCCGTGGTCCCACTCCCGTACGACGCCCAGCCGTCCTTCGCGGCCAGCGTCTGGTGGTACAGGTCCGCCGCCCCGGCGTTCGCGTTCAGCACGAACACCCCGGCCCCGACCCCGGCGGCCACCACTGCGGCCGACACCACGAGGGTGCGGCGCTTGCGAACGGACCGGCGGTGAGAGGAAGTTGCCACGAAGGAAGTCCTTACGGGTCTGCGGTGCAGCGCGTGCGCTGCTGCTTACGACCCCTCAGTGGTCGCCGGGTGAAGGAAGGTTGCCGCACGACCAGACTTTTTCCGCACGGCCCTCACAGACCCCACGAGCATCTCCGCAAACCCTCACCCCACGCCCAGCCCCAGCCCCTCCCGGGCCACCCGGACATGCCGCAAACCCTCCCGCGCGGTCCGGGCCACCTCCTCGTACTCCTCGGCGGAACGTGCCCGCGCGAGCCGCTCCCGGGCGATCCGGTGGTGCTCCATCGCGTACGACAGCGCCTGCCCGGTCCCCTCGTCCGCGCCGGCCCACTGCCGCGCGTCCGGCACGATCATGCTCTCCCCCAGACGGACGACCCAGTGGTTGGCCTCGGCCTCGGCGGCGAGCCCGGTGAGACCCGTAGGACCCGTCATACCCGTCATACCCGTAGTACCCGCGTCTCCCCCGCTCCGAGCCCGGCCCCGCGTCATACCCCCCGTACCCGTAGTACCCCCGCCCCTCCCCAGCCCCACGACAGAGGCCACCGCCCCCACGATCAGCAGCACGGACAGCCCGATCATGTACTCCACGGCAGTGGCCTCCTCGTTCTCTCGGCAGCGGCACGGCACGGCACAGCACCGCCCACCGGCGGACCCGTCCCGCCTACCCCCTATGACACGGCAGACCGCTGTGCGCCCCCCTCGGGATTCCTGTGCGCGTCCGATGACCCGCCCGTGAGCGCCCCCGCCCGCGCCCCCCGGAGGTACTTCGCGGCGATCACCGCGAGGAGGGACGCCGCGGTGAGCGTGTACAACCCACCGTTCGTGCTCCCGGTCGTGTCCTTGAGGTACCCGAAGAGGAACGGCGACACGAACCCCCCGAGGTTTCCTATGGAGTTGACGAGCGCGAGCCCCGGCGCCGCGATCCGCAGATCGAGCCCCGCCTGAGCCATCGGCCAGAACAGCGTGGCCGCGCACTTGGACCCGACCCCCGCGAGAGTGATCGCGGCGAGCCCGAACCAGGGGCTGCCGAGCGTCGCGAGGTACGTCCCGACCGCGGACAGCACCAGTGTGATCGCGAGGTAGGGGCGCCGGTCGTCGGCCCGGTCCGTGAAGTGCGACATGGAGTACATCGCGATCATCGAGCACACCGCAGGGATCGCGGAGAGCAGCCCGACCTGGAAGGAGGACAGTCCGCCGATCTCCTCGATGAGACTCGGGAGCCAGAAGGTGATGGCGTACCCCGTGAGGGTCATCGCGAAGAACGCCCCGGTGAGCAGGGCGACTTGGGGGTGGAACATGAGCCGCAGGCGGGACGTGCGGGGCGCGCGGCGGCGAGCGTCCTCGTCGTCCGACACCGCCGTACGCAGCGCGGTCTTCTCCTCGGTGGTCAGCCAGCGGGCGTCCTCGATGCGGGAGACGAGGAAGAAGCCGGCGGCGATGCCGACGAGCACCGAGAACGTGCCTTCGAGGGCGAACATCCAGCGCCAGCCCGCGAATCCGCCGAGGCCGTGCAGTTCGAGGAGCGCGCCGGTGATCGGGCCGGTGATGATGCCGGCCGCGGCCGAGCCGCCGAGGAAGATCGCGGTGGCGCGGCCGCGGCTCGCGTCGGGCAGCCACTGCGTGATGTAGAGCATCGCGCCGGGGAAGAAGCCGGCCTCGGCGACGCCGAGCAGGAAGCGCAGGAGGTAGAACCAGGTGACGCTGTGGATGAAGCTCATCGCGATGATCACCGCGCCCCAGGTGATCATGATCCGGGTGAGCCAGACGCGGGCGCCGAACCGCTCCAGGAGCATGTTGCTCGGCACCTCGAACAGGGCGTACCCGATGAAGAAGAGCCCGGCGCCGAGGCCGTACGCGGTGGCGCTGACGCCGACGTCCGCCTTCAACTCGTCCTGGATGAAGCCGACGTTGGTGCGGTCGAGGTTGTTGACCAGCAGCATCAGGACGAGCAGGGGCATCATGCGGCGCAGGAACTTGCCGACCGCCCGCTGCTCGGGCCCCTCGGTTTCCGAAACTTCTGACATCGTTGTCATACCTCTGTTCACGTACATGAATTCTCGTCATGTGCGTGAAGGACCCTACGGAGCCGTTCATTCCAGGTCAACGGGTTGGATAGAAGTTCACGTTTATGAACAACCTGTGGACGGCAGCGCACCAAGCACGGCCGCGAGGCTGCGGGGGTCACGGCGGGCGATGTTGTGGCCCACGGGGATCTCGTGCACCCGCCAGCCCGGCTCACCCCGCAGCCGTTCGGTCAGATCCGTGAACGGGCTGCCCGGCCAGGCGCCACCACTGATGTACGTCCCGCTGCGCGGCCTGTCCCCCAGCCGGACCGACTGGACGAAGCTCGGCAGCGGGTGTGGCCGCGCGCGGGGGTCGAGCCCGTCGGGGACGGCGACCCACCGGCCGTCGGCGCGGACGCCGTCGATGAACAGCTCGCGGAAGCCGTCGCTGGTCAGGGACCAGCACGAGTCGCCGTCGGCCGGGACGTAGGCGTCGATGAAGACGAGCTCGTCGAGCCGGTCGCCGAGCCGGTCCGCGACACCGGCGATCACCATCCCGGCGTAGCTGTGACCGCACAGCGCTACGGGTGTCCCGTCGTCGCGCTCGACGAGCTCGGCCACCTGGTCGATGTGGGCGTCGAGGTTCGGCGGGCGGTCCGCGTCGGCCGGGCCGTCCGCCTCCAGCCCCGCCAGGGTCACGGCCTCGACCAGGTGGCCGTCCCGGCGTAGTTCGTCGGCCACGGCGTCGAACGCCCACCCGCCCTGCCAACCGCCGGGCACCAGTACGTACTTCATCGCGTGATCGTAGGCCGGGCGGGGCGGCCCGCGTCATGGTGTCGTGTCACGCGGCCGGGCGCCGGGGGTGGTCAGCCGGTGCCCTCGTTCGTCGTGTCCGGGTCGACGCCCATGGTGAGGGAGGCGACGACGCCCCTGGCGATGCTGTTCTTGTCGTACTTCAGCTTGAGCAGGCCGCCGGTCGTCCCGCTCTGGTCGTAGATGGTGTCCTCCGTGAGGGTGGTCCGGGTCGTCGTACTCGTGGAGTACGGCTCGACGGACTCCGTACGGGTGACGGTGTCCTCGTCGAAGAAGAGCTGGCCGGTGTGGCAGGTAGTACCCCCCTCGTACCCGGCGTCGGTCCACTCGCCGTTGACATGCACCTTGGTGTGGATGTGGACGCAGCGGCCCTGGTACCAGCCGGGGAAGATCGTCCTGAAGGTGACGTTGCCCTGCTTGTCCGTACGCCACGTCCCCCTCAGGTAGCGGGTGTCGCTGGTCGGCTCCTCGTGGCCGCCGCCACCGCCGCCGGCCGGGGGTTCACCGGTAGGGGTACCGCTGGGGGCGTCCGTCGGCGGGGTGCCCGTGGGCGCGTCGGTCGGCGGGGTGCCGCCTCCGCCGCCCTGGGAGAAGGACTCGTACCCGGAGTACAGGCCGAGCGCGTCGCAGTGCCAGACGTCGACGGCCGCGTTCGGGACCGGCTTGCAGGTCTCGGAGTCGATCACCTTGAGCTGGAGGGTCAGCGGGATGCCCTCCTTGTCCTCGGTGATGTCCTGGCGGAGCTTGTCGGCGTCGATGTAGTAGGGGCCCTCGGTGGTCTCCGAGGTGAGCTTGTAGCAGACCGCCCCGGCGGAGGCGGAGGCCGACGCGGTGGCCTTCCGGTTCGCGCCGACGCCGTTCGCGCCGACGCCCTTGCCCGGCTCACTCGCGTTCGCGCTCATCGCGAGCGCGGTCGCGCCCCCGACCGCGGCGACGGCGGCGCCGCCCGCGACGACGACCTTACGGCGCGTCAAGTTCCTTTTGTGTTTGGGGCCTTGGGGGTTCTTGTTGTTCTCGTTTCCCGTCATGGCAAGGAAGGTAAGTAAGAAGGCTGTCACGACCGTGGGCCCAGGCTGTGCGTACCTTAGAAAGCTGAAACGGGCCGGAGAACGACGCAGAGGGGGCCGGAGATCGCGATGGATCTCCGGCCCCCTACTCAGGTACTACCCGGGTACTACTTCGGCTGCGGCTTCCTGATGTTCAGGTGCAGCTCACGCAGCCGCGTCTCCTCCAGCTCCGTCGGAGCGCCCATCATCAGGTCCTGGGCGTTGCCGTTGAGCGGGAAGGCGATGGTCTCGCGGATGTTGGGCTCGTCGGCCAGCAGCATGACGATGCGGTCGACGCCGGGGGCGATGCCACCGTGCGGCGGGGCGCCGAAGCGCAGGGCGCGCAGCATGCCGGCGAACTCGCGCTCGACGGTCTCGCTGTCGTAGCCCGCGATGTTGAACGCCTTCAGCATGATCTCGGGCTCGTGGTTACGGATCGCGCCCGACGACAGCTCGACGCCGTTGCAGACGATGTCGTACTGCCAGGCCAGGATGTCCAGCGGGTCCTGGTTCTCCAGCGCGTCCATCCCGCCCTGCGGCATGGAGAACGGGTTGTGCGAGAAGTCGATCTTGCCGGTCTCCTCGTCCTTCTCGTACATCGGGAAGTCGACGATCCAGCAGAACCGGAAGACGTTCTCCTCGAAGTGCCCGGCGCGCTTGGCGGCCTCGACGCGGACCGCGCCCATGATCTTGGAGACCTCGTCGAACTCGCCGGCGCCGAAGAAGATCGCGTGCCCGGCGGTGAGCGAGAGCCGCTTGGTCAGCTCGGCGACGTTCTCCTCGGTGAGGAACTTCGCGATCGGGCCGGACAGCGTGCCGTCCTCGCCGACGCGCACCCAGGCCAGGCCCTTCGCGCCGAGCGAGACGGCGAAGTCGCCGAGCTGGTCGAAGAACTTGCGCGGCTGGTCCTGGACGGCCGGCACGGGCAGCGCGCGGACGTGCTTCCCGGCGAACGCCTTGAACTCGGAGCCCTCGAACACGTCGGTGATGTCGACGAGTTCGAGCTGCGCGCGCAGGTCCGGCTTGTCGGAGCCGTACTTGAGCATCGACTCGCGGAACGGGATGCGCGGGAACGGCGAGGTGACCTCGCGGCCGCCGCCGAACTCGGTGAACAGCTCGGTCATGAGCTTCTCGATCGGCTGGAAGACGTCCTCCTGCTCGACGAAGCTCATCTCGACGTCGAGCTGGTAGAACTCGCCGGGCGAGCGGTCGGCGCGGGCGTCCTCGTCGCGGAAGCAGGGCGCGATCTGGAAGTACCGGTCGAAGCCGGAGATCATCAGCAGCTGCTTGAACTGCTGCGGCGCCTGCGGGAGCGCGTAGAAGCGGCCCGGGTGCAGCCGGGAGGGGACGACGAAGTCGCGCGCGCCCTCGGGGGAGGTCGCGGTGAGGATCGGCGTGGCCATCTCGTTGAAGCCGAGGGCGACCATCTTGTGCCGGATCGCGGAGATCACGGCCGTACGCAGCATGATGTTGCGGTGCATGCGCTCGCGGCGCAGGTCGAGGAAGCGGTATTCGAGGCGGCGCTCCTCGTTGACGCCGTCCTCGGCGTTGATGGTGAAGGGGAGCGGCTGGGCGGCGCCGAGGAGTTCGACCTCCGCGACCTCGACCTCGATCTCGCCGGTGGGGAGGTCGGGGTTCACGTTCTCTGTTCCACGTGAAACAACGCGGCCGTCGACGCGGACGGTCGACTCCTTGGTGACCTTGTCGAGGGCGTCGTAGGCGGGGGTGCCGGGACGGGCGACGAGCTGCGTGATGCCGTAGTGGTCGCGCAGATCGATGAAGAGGATGCCGCCCAGGTCGCGCCGATTGTGCAGCCAGCCGCTCAGCCGGACGTCGGCGGCGACGTCAGAGGCGCGGAGCTGGCCGCAGGTGTGGGACCTGTACCGATGCATCGTCGGGTGTTCCTCTTCATTCGTGGTCAGCCGAGGTGCTCTCCTCGACGGAGACGGGCCGTGGCGCCCGGACCCGTCAAGGGTACCGGCCGCCCTGAAATCGCCCCTCCGGATATCGGCGGTCCCGCAGCGGTCGTATCAGCACACTGGCGCAGCGGCTCCAAATATTCTTAAAGTAGGGCAATGCGCACTGGTGAGCCCCTGCCCGCGGTGGAGCAGGTCCTCGCCGCGCTCTCGACCGGCGTCTGGCACTGGTCCACGGCGTCCGGCCTCGTCACGGTCGACGCCGAGGCGGCCCGGCTGCTCGGGCTGCCCGCTGAGGAAACGGTTCTCACCGAGGCACGGGCCCGGGCCCGGCTGCACCCCGTCGACTGGAACGAGATCACCGGTGTGATCCAGCTCGCGGTCGCCGAGCGGACGCTCGCGGAGGTGCGGATCCGGGTCATGGACGAGCAGGGGCGGGTCGTCCGGGTTGTCCGCAGCCGCTCGAAGCCGTCGTTCGATCCGGCGAAACGGGCGTACGAGCTGATCGGCACCCTCCAGGAGGTGACCGAACCGGCGCCGGGCACCCCCGCCGGGCGGCGTGCGGTGACCGGGGACTGGCGGCGCTCGCGGGAGGCGTTCCTGCTGGACGCGGGACGGGCGCTCGCGGAGGCGCGGTCTACCGCTGAGGTACTACGGGTAGCAGCCGGGCTGTCGATGCCCGGGTTCACCCCCGACGGGCTCGCCGTCTTCGGGGTGGAGGGCGACCGGCTCACCGTGATCGGGCACCACGGGCAGCAGCCCGGCGAGGAGGCGCCCTTCACGCAGCTCTCGGTGCAGACCGACTATCCCGCCGCGGAGGTAGTACGTACGGGGCGCGCGGTGTACCTCTCCTCCCCCGAGAAGTACCAGGAGCGCTACCCCCTGACCTGGCCGCTGGCCGCCCACTTCGACCGCCGGTCCTGGGCCTTCCTCCCGCTGACCGTCGCCGGGCGGACGATGGGCGCGTGGATGGCCGCCTTCACCTACCCCGTCGCCTTCACCCCGGACGAGCGCTCCGTCCTGACGACCGTCGCCCGCATGCTGGCGCAGGCCCTGAGCCGGGCGGGCGCGGCCGAGACCCAGCGCGAACTGACCGACGGCCTCCAGCGCTCGATGCTGCCGACGCTGGGCGAGATACCCGGCATGACCCTGGCCGCGCGCTACATCCCGACCGGGGGTGGCCTTCAGGTAGGGGGTGACTGGTACGACATGATCCCGCTGCCGCGCGGCGGGTTCGCGCTGGTCATCGGCGACGTCCAGGGCCACGACGTACGCGCCGCCGGTCTCATGGGCCAGCTGCGGATAGCTCTCAGGGCCTACGCCTCCGAGGGGCACCGGCCCGACGCGGTCCTGTCCCGGGCGTCCCGTTTCTTCTACGGCCTCACCCATGCGGACGACTCCCCGCGCTTCGCGACCTGCTTCTACGTCGAGGTCGACCCGGAGACCGGCGTCCTGGAGACCGCCCGCGCCGGCCACCTCGATCCGGCGGTCCGCATGTCCGACGGCACGGTCCTGCTGCGCTCCACCGCGGGCGGCCTGCCCCTCGGGATCGACCCGGATACCGACTACCCCACGTCCCGGCTCACCCTGGACCCCGGCGAGACGCTGCTGCTGTGCACGGACGGGCTGCTGGAGACGGGGGGCCACGATCTGGACACGGGGTGGAAGCGGATCCGGGAGACCCTGGAGAGCTACCCGGGTACGCCGGGGGGACTACCGGGGACGCCGGGAGGACCGCCGGGGATGCTGGAGAGCTACCCGGGTACATCGGGGGGACTACCGGGGACGCCGGGAAGACCATCGGGGATGCTGGAGAGCTACCCGGGTACATCGGAAGGGCTACCGGAGGCGCTGGAGGGGGCTCCAAGGGCACAGGAAGAGCTGGCGGGGACGCTGGAAGGGGTGCCGAGGGCGTCGGAAGGACTGGCGGGAACGCTGGAAGGGCTGGCGGACGCGCTCGTCCAAACCGTCCTCGGCCCCTCCTCCCACCACACCACCGGCCCCCTCGCCGACCGCCGCGAGGACGACATCGCCCTCCTGCTCCTCTCCCGCACCCCCGCCGGGCCCGGCGCCCGCGCCCTCCCCCGGCGCACACTCCTGACGATCGCCCAGTCGGAACCCGAACGCGTCGCGGAAGCCCGCCACCAGCTCCGCGACCTCCTCCACGACTGGCCCTCCCCCGACCAACTCGACTCCGCCGTCCTCCTGTTGTCCGAGCTCCTCACCAACGTCCTCGTCCACACCGACGCTGACGCGCTCCTCCTCGCGGAGATCACCGGCGTCCCCGGCGCCCGACGCCTCCGCGTCGAGGTCACGGACACGAGCGACGACCTGCCCCACAAACGCCGCCCCGGCGAACTGGCCTCGTCCGGGCGGGGGTTGGTCCTCATGGACCTCCTCGCGGACGGGTGGGGGGTCGATCCCCAGGGCGAGGGGAAGAGCATCTGGTTCGAGCTGTTCGAGACGGGGTGAGCGGGCGGGTCCCCTCACAACGTCCCCGGGGCGGGGGAGAGTTGGTCGCCGGGGCGGCTCGGCGCGTGCTCGCCGGTTGCTGTCAGATCGTCGGGGCGATCTCGGCGATCAGGGCACGCACCCGCCGCTCGATCTCGTCGCGGATCGGGCGTACCGCGTCCACTCCCCGGCCCGCCGGGTCGGGGAGTTGCCAGTCGAGGTAGCGCTTGCCGGGGAAGACCGGGCAGGTGTCGCCGCAGCCCATCGTGATGACGACGTCGGACGCCCGGACGGCTTCCGTGGTGAGGATCTTGGGGACCTCGGCCGCGATGTCGATGCCGACCTCCGCCAGCGCCTCCACCACGGCGGGGTTCACCGTGTCGGCGGGGGCGGAGCCGGCGGAGCGGACCTCGACGCGGTCGCCCGCGAGGTGGGTGAGGAAGGCGGCGGCCATCTGGGAGCGGCCGGCGTTGTGGACGCAGACGAACAGGACGGAGGGGGTGGTCACGGCGTTCCTTTCCGGTCAAGGCCGGCCAGAGAGTGGGGAGTTCACGTGGCCCGCGCGTCGGTCAGGAACCCGGCGAGCCGGTCGAGCACCCCGGGAAGCACCCGGTAGTACACCCACGTCCCCCGCCGCTCGCAGTCGATCAGCCCCGCCTGCCGCAGCAGCTTCAGGTGGTGGGAGATCGTCGGCTGCGACAGTTCGAACGCGGGCGTCAGGTCGCACACGCAGACCTCTCCGCCGGCCCGGGACGCGATCATCGACAGCAACCGCAGCCGGACCGGATCGCCAAGTGCCTTGAAGGTCCTGGCCAGTTCGGCCGCCTGGGTGTCGTCCAGGGGCGCCGCCGCCAGTCCCGTACAGCAGTCGTCCTGCCCGGTCGCCTGTCCGATCACCGCGAGCTCTTGCTTCGACATTCTTCTATATTGACGTTTCTCTATCCAAGGCGCAACCTTGCATCGGAGGACATCAATGCAAGCAGATGGGAGCAGTGCTGTGTCTCGAGTCCAGCTCGCCCTGCGCGTCAGCGACCTCGAAGCGTCGGTCGCCTTCTACGCGAAGCTCTTCGGCACCGAACCCGCCAAGCGGCGGGCGGGGTACGCCAATTTCGCCATCGCCGAGCCCCCGCTCAAGCTCGTACTGATCGAGGGTGGGCCCGGCGAGGCGACCCGTCTGGACCATCTCGGTGTCGAGGTCGGGTCCACCGAACAGGTCCGCGCGGCCACCGGCCGCCTCAAGGAGGCCGGCCTCGCCGCCTTCGAGGAGAACGACACCTCGTGCTGTTACGCCGTGCAGGACAAGGTGTGGGTGCACGGCCCCGGCGAGGAGCCGTGGGAGGTGTACGTGGTCAAGGCCGACGCCGACACACTGAAAGCGAGCGCGGAACCCGGCGCCACCACGGGCGAGGGGTGCTGCGCGGGAGCGGCGGCCTCGGGGTAGTACCGGGCCGAGACCCCGGTACTACCCCGAGAGAGCCAGGCGGCCCGCCGTAGCGAGCCGCCTGCACCACCGCCAGACCCCCTACGACCCGTCGCCTACAGGCCGCCGTCCTACCGCCCGTCCGCACGGACGGTCAGCGAGGAGCTGGTGCCGAAGACGGCGGTCCGGCCGAGGTGGGGAGGCAGCAGAAACCCCGCCGCACTCATCCGTGAGCGCGGCGGGGTCGGTGTGCGGATCAGACGGGGTGGCGGACCCCTTCGAGCACATCGTCCGCCACGGGGCCCACGCCGACGACGAGCACGCAGTCCGGGCAGGCGTAGAGGGTGACTCCCGGGCCGCTCGCGCGCTCGATGTAGCGGCACGCGATGGCCGCAGCGCTCCACCGTCCGCACTGGCAGCACTCGGCCCTGAAGGGGGCCGGGAGTTCGTCGGTCAGCCCATCGCGGGTCACGCGTTCACCCCCGCTGCGGCAAACGCGTCGAGGCCGAAGGGTGCGCCGGGGTAGGTGTAGGGGTGATCGATGCCCATCGTGGCCAGGGTGAGGACGCTGAGACGTTCCTGCTGCCGCCGGAGTTCGAGCGTGGCCGCATCCTGCTGCCGGAACATCGCGGCGGCTTCGGCTTTCGTGGGACTCGTCCATGGACGGGACCAGGGGGACGCGGGGACGACGTCCGGAGTGGTCGCGGTGATCTGCGGCTGCACCGCGAGGAATTCGGCGCTGTGGCGCCCGGGGCGACGGCGGGGGGTGAGGACGGCGAGCACCCAGGCAAGGGCGCGGGAGATAGCATCGCGCATACGTCAGTCAGCTCCTAGACAGCTGTCTCGGCGAGCCTCGGGTGGACCGCGTAGGACCGGTCCGCCCGAGGCGTTTTTGTTTGTTCTGGGACGACGATAGAGCAACTCCTCTAAGTCATCTACCTATACAACTGATCTGCTGGTCTAAATAGCCAGGGGGTGACCCGTTGTCTACGCTTTCGCCATGCCCGAGCGACCGCAGCCCCCGTACACGCCCCGCGCTCCGTACCTACGGGTGCTCGACGCGCTCACGGCGGAGATCCAGAAGGGGACGTACGGGCCGGGCGACCGCATCCCCAGTGACGCCGAACTGTCCGAGCGCTTCGGGGTCGCACGCATGACCGCCCGGCGGGCCGTGGGGGTGCTCAGGGAACGTGGGCTGGTCTTCACCGAGTGGGGAAAAGGCACGTACGTCATCGGCCCTACGAAGCCGGACGAGGCCGATTAACCCTCCCCCTTGAGCTTGAGGACGCGCATCCGCAGCGCGGGAGGCAGCGCTTCGAGTTCCACCATCACGGGGTCTGTCACCTCCCAGGAGTGGCCTGGGGAGTGGCCGGTGAAGAGCATGCACGCATCGGCCCCAGGGCTTTCCGTGAGGCACAGTGTCCCCAGCTCGAACCGGCGGATGGCGAACCGGCCGACGTCCACTTCTCCTCTATCTCGGGTATCGCCGAGAGGGCGCGTGCGCCTTCACCGGTCGGAACCTCTGTGAAGGCAGTGCATTGCAGCGGCATGGCAGGCCGTGATCCTCGTTCGTCCGGGTCGGGGAGAAAGAAAGCCCCGCCCACGTGCCACTGGGCACACAGGCGGGGTACGGGTACCGTCGCCGCTTCAGATCGGCGAGTGCGCCCGGTGGATGCTGTCCGATGGGTCAGACAGGCAGCCGCCACGACTGCTTGTTCTCCGGGGAGTCGAGCCAGAGGGCATGTCCCTCGTAGGTCACAGTGAGCCCGAAGCGATCCCACGTCGGGCGGTCGTGGGCGAGGTACCAGGACCACCAGCGTTCCACGGTGCCCCACACGCCCGTGTCTCCGCCTTCCCGGGCGTACGGTCCGGAGCCGGGGACGTAGACGCCCTCGGCCCAGTCGCCGTTGGGCATCACCAGCCGGCGCATGACGGTCGCGGGCGAGTCGTCGTCCGTGCCGTACTGGAGCTGTGCGCCAGGAAGGTGTGCGGCAAGCAGGAAGGTGAAGTGGTAGTCGTCGAACGCGTCCACCGGTACGTCGGTCGGGAGCCCTTCCGTGGAGACCTCGGCCGCGAGGGAATCGTCCGGGGGTGTCTTTCCTCTGGCTGCCATGTAGGAGCCGCCGTTCGCGTGGAAGCGGCCTTCAAGCCTGCCGTCCTCCTTGGCGTCCAGCACGGCGAGTCCGCCGCTCATGGGCGGGAACAGGTTGGCGATCAGCCGTCCACCAGGGGCGACGGCCGACCGCAGTGTCTCGGTCACCTCGGACAGCGCGCAGGTGACGATCACTTTGGTGAACCTCCGTCCCCAGTCGTGCGTACGGATGTCCGTCGTCACGATCTCGGGTGTGTGACCGAGCGACGCGAGCGCCCGGCGTGCGGGGTCCGTCAGGTCGGGGTCGATGTCCGCCGAGACGAGTTGTGCGCTGCTGTGGAGCCGGTGCAGGAGGAGAGCGGCTTGATAGCCGGTTCCCGTGCCCGCGTCCAACACCTCGTCGGCCGGGGCGAGTTCGGAGGCTTCCAGCATCCGGGCCGTGAGACTCGGTTGTGTGCTGGACGACGTAGGAACCCCGGTGAAGAAGCCGTCACCTTCTTCCGTGATCGGCTGGAGCCGCGTGACGAGTGTGTTGTTCTCGTAGACCGGCCAGAGCCAGTTGTGACCGTCCCCGGCGGTCAGCTTCTGCCACCGGGTCGGTACACCACCCCGGGAAAGGAAATACTCGGGGACGAACACATGCCGAGGTGTTTCCGTGAACGCCCGATGCCAGTGGCCGGAAGGCACGGCGCCCATTTCTCTGAGCTGATCGGCAAGTTTCCTTGTTCGGAAATTCTCCATCACAGGTGACACCACCTCTCAAGAGTTCGGCTGATGGAATCGGCGATCCGGGCATCTTGCGCTTCGAGCCAAGCCCATTGTCCGGACGGATTTGCTTCCAGGAAGACCCATTCACCGTCAGGGCGTACCACGAAATCGAAGGCCGCGTACTCAAGTCCCAGACGGGCGGTGTAGACGGTCACTCCGAACGTGACTTCTGTCGGCGCTTCGATCAGGCTGTATTTCAGCGAGTCGTAGTCCGCCCGCCAGTCGACACGGGAGATGTCGCTCCCCGCATCGATCCTGACAGCCCGGCAGGTTCCTCCCACGTAGGTCAGACGCACCTCATACGCCTTGGGTACGCGCTCCTGGAACAGGTGCGCAGTGGTTTCCACACCGTCGAGCGCGTCCAGCGAGACCTCTCGGGTGTACATCGACTCGGTGCCTGCCGAGTGCGTGATGTACGGGCTGCCGAGAGGCTTGGTGATCATCGGGGTGCCGATCTCCGCAGCGAATTCACGGACCGCCGAACCGTCACACGTGATCAACGTGCGCGGAGTGCTGAGCCCGGACACGTGGGCGGTACGGAGCTGTACGGGTTTGAACTCTGCTGCGGAAGCCTTGGCCGGGTGATTCAGGTAGGGGACGGGAAGGCTGGTGAGAACTCCACCTATTCCGATCCGTGCGGCTCCGCGTGCCCAATGTGCGTCAGCTTCGGAGAGATCCGGAAACTCGAACAGTTGGGGCCGATTCCAGTAGACGGCCCCGACGTCGGAGAGTCCGACGCGACGACAGGATGTTTCGAGAGACCCCGTCCATTCCCCATCGTCAAGGATTGCCCGGACCGAGAGTTCGCGCGGAAATTCCCGGGTGTCGAAACGGAACACCGGTACACCGGCCGTGGATAGGCGCTCCACGACGAGGTCGGTCCCCGCATCGTGAGGGCTGTCCACAACCAGAACGGTTTTCTTCACTCGAAGACTCCGGGGTCGTCGCCCTCGTCATGCGGCGGCGGGTTCTTGGGGTCGCCGTCGGGGTTGGTCTTCTGTGAAGTGGCCATGGACGTCAACGGCGTTCCGTCCACGAGGCGGGCGGTCTGCGTCTGCGGGTCGTAGACAGGCGCCGAGGAAACCGGGCCGTCGGACAGAGGACGGAACCGCGCATCCTTGATCGCGTACGGCCGCTGGCCCGTCGGTGCGACAGCTACCGGGGCCTGTCCCTGAAGAGGGAGCGAGGCAACGAGTTGCACGAGGGTGTCCTTTCGCTGAGGTCGGGACTTGATCCACTGCTGTTGCTGTTCTGTCTGGCCGCCTTGCTTCACGGGAGGCATGGCAGCCGGACGGAGTTCGTGCGGTGGTCAGGCGGCGGGCTCGCCGCGCGTGAGGAGCGGGATGCGGTGGCCGTTCTTGAGCGCGGTCACGGCTTCCCGGATACGGCGTTCCTGGTAGGTCTCGACGTGTACGTCGAGGTCGTCCAGGGGAACCCACTTGAGCGCCGACAACTCGTCGGCCGCACTGGCGGGCACAGCCACGGCGTCAACCTCTTCGGGGGTCGCCGTCCCGCCGTCCGCGACGATGTTGTACCCCTCGGCGGTCTCGCTCCTCGCGGGCATGTAGTCGATGACGAGGGCGTGGGTGATCTCGCGGACCAGACCGGTTTCCTCGGCGAGTTCACGCGCCGCCGCATCCGTCGGAGCCTCCCCCGCCTGAGCACCCCCACCAGGGAGCTGCCACTTGCCCGACTTGTAGGTGGGCTGGACCAGCAGCACGCGGTCCTCCTGGTCCAGGACCACGACGACGGCGCCGATCCTGCGGCGGGGCGGAGAGGACATGCTGACGTCCGGGTGAGCCATGCCGTCGACTCCCGCCGTCACTCGTGGTCGGTGGGGGCCGAGCCGTCACCCTCGTCCGGGACGTCCGGGGGGAGGCACAGGGGGACCGCTTCCAGCGTGATCATCTTGCCCATGGGCTCGTGCTCCTTGTGTACTTGGTGTGTGGCCCCGGCCGGCCGTCAGCCGCCATGCAGAAAGCCGACCGGGGTTGGTCCCGCCCCCTGCCCCAGAGCGAGAGTTCATGGGGCAGGGGGCGGAGTCTTCAGTGCGGCCGATGGTGAGGGCCGCTCATGAGTCCCGCCGTTGTCGAGTGCCGGTCGCACTCGCCGGCCAAAAAGCGCGGCAGGCGGGTGCTCGTGGCGAATGAGCGTCAGACGAACGACCAGGCGCGGCGATGTTTCCCGCGATGGTTCGGCCCGCCCTGATCGGGAGGGGGCTCAGGAGGAAGGCTTTCCGTCGGTGCGTTGATCGCTTGCGCGAACAGCACGTACCGGCACCCCGCATCGGCGTCTTCCACCACCGCCGTGAGCGGCGTCCCCGCTTTGAGAAGCTCTTGCGCATCACCGTGCGGCGTGAAGTAAGCAGCCCACAAACGGAGTTCACCGGCAGGGTCACCGCCGGACAGGTACGAGCGGAACGCCCCAGGAGGAGCCCAGCCGACCCACGACGGGTCGGGGTTCACACGGTCGGCAAGACGAAGGGCCTGATGGCGCAGCCAGCGCATCGCCAGGACCGGGGAGATCGCCTGGGAAGTGTCGAAGACGAAGGGCGCCGTGTCGTCCGTCTGGCGCACACGCCCCTCAGCGCGTACTACACACACGTAGCCGACAGGAGAGGGGAGTTGATGCTTCACGCGATCTCACCTCGACTCCGCGCGTTCGCCTTCCCCACCTCGGCCCGCAGCCGCTGTTCCGCCGTCACCGGCCGCACGTCCCCGGGCTCGACCTCCCACTCGACCCCACCCCTCACCGGCCGCAGCGCCCACCGACCGGCCCACACACCCCTGAACTCCCCCACTCGATCCCGCGTCACATCCATCAGAAGCGCCCCCACTTCCGGCACGAGCCGGGGGTGTTCGGGAGCGTTCATCTCGCTGTCTCCCTTCGGTTCGTCCCTTGCCGATGGGGGCGTCCCCGACTCTTGAGGGACAGTCATGACGCTGCCTCCCCTCGCATGGTGTGCGGGTGCTCAGTGATCGTCCTGTTCGCGAACTGGACACCCAGCGACCCGGCCAAGGCGCGCTCTCTGCTCCGAAACCGGTCAGCGGCTTCACAGACGGCGCAACCCTCGACGGGGACAGGTTCGAGATCAGACGGGAGAGCCATTCCAGCCCTTTCCGAGCCCCGGTATCTGTCCTGCCCCAGCCGCCAGAACAACCGTGAGTCGACGAGCGCTTCCAGCTCAGCCACAGCGGCTATGAGGGTCGGCGTCGGGAGTCTGTTCATGGTTCGCGACCGTGCCCCTCTGCCGATCAGCTACGGCTGTCAAGGACGCAAGGCGGTTTGCTCTGCGTGACCTCAGATTTGCAGGCAGCCGCCTACCATCGCTACAAGTGCATGTCCCGTAACGCAGGTTGGAACATGGAGGGTGGATGGCCGCCCAGCCCAAGCCCCTGACGCCGGACCGGTCAGCCCGACACCTGTTCGGCGCCAAGATGCGCGAGCACAGGGAACAGGTCGGCATGAGCCTGGATGCCCTGTCACTGATCGTGAACATCTCGAAGGCGCATCTGTCACGCATCGAGCACGCGGAATCCCCCATCCCTCCCGGGTTACCGCCGTTGTTGGACAGGGAGTTCAACACCGAGACCTTCACGAACTTGTTCGTGGTGGCGGCGAAGGAGGTTCACCCAGACAAGTACCAACGGCGTATGAGCCTTGAGGCTCAAGCCACAGTGATCAAGGAGTACACGCCTCAGATCGTCCCTGGGATGCTCCAGACCGAGGACTATGCCCGTGCGCAGTTCCGTACGCACAACCCCAAGGCTTCAGCCCAGGAGATAGAAGATCTCGTCACCGGCCGCATGTCCCGGGTGGCGACTTTGCTGGGGGACCCTCAACCCGACTACTCGGCCGTCTTGGATGAAGGCGTACTGCGCCGGGGGTACGGCGGACCGGTCGTCATGAGGGACCAACTGACCAAGCTCGCAGACATCTGCCTGACGCCTTCAACCTGCCTTCAGGTACTGCCCTTCAGCTACGGCGGCCACGCTCTTGCTGGAGGTTCCCTCTCACTTTGGACTCTCCGCAATGGCGCACTTGTGGCCTATGAAGAGGCCATCACTACCGGGACATTGTTGGAGGAAGCGGGAAATGTGGCGGCCAAGTTCCGGGCCTATGATCTGCTCAGCGCGTCAGCGTTGTCCCCCGGCCAGTCGGCGGACTTCATCCGGTCAGTCTTGGAGGATCTTCCCAATGAGCACCACCCCTGACCCTTCCGCAGCGCGATGGGTCGCGTCGAGCTACAGCGGTGATGGAGGGGGCAACTGTGTCGAGTGGTCCCCTTCGGTGGCGCAGGTGTCGGGTGTCGTTCCTGTCCGCGACAGCAAGGCCCCGGAGCGCCAACACCTCGCGTTCAGCGCCCGCGCGTTCGCAACCTTCGTCGACTTCACTCGCGGCGCTACCGCGTAGCCCCTGCCAACAGTCAGCCCCCGTCGCCTCTGAGAGAGGCGACGGGGGCTGACCGCTACTGCGTGCGGGGCGGCCGAGCGTCCTACAACCCGCCGTCCGTCATACCGTGGACCGCCGGGATCGACCCCAGCCGCCCCTTCTGGAAGTCCTCGAACGCCTGCTGGAGTTCGGCCTTGTTGTTCATGACGAAGGGGCCGTAGTGGGCCATGGGCTCGCGGATCGGCCGGCCCCCCAGAAGTACTACCTCCAGGTCCGGGGTATGAGCGTCCTGCCGCTCGTCCGCCCGGACGGTCAGTGAGGAGCCGGTGCCGAAGACGGCGGTCTGGCCGAGGTGGATCGGACGGCGTTCGGCACCGACGGAGCCGCGGCCCGCGAGGACGTACGCGAGGCCGTTGAAGTCCTCCCGCCACGGCAGCGTGACCTCCGCACCCGGCGCCACCGTCGCGTGGATCATCGTGATCGGCGTGTGGGTGACGCCGGGGCCCTCGTGGCCGTCCAGCTCACCCGCGATGACGCGGAGCAGCGCGCCGCCGTCGGGGGTGGTCAGGAGTTGGACGTTGCCGCCGCGGATGTCCTGATACCTGGGAGCCATCATCTTGTCCCGCGCGGGGAGGTTGACCCAGAGCTGGACGCCGTGGAAGAGGCCGCCGGACAGGACGAGGGACTCCGGCGGCGCCTCGATGTGCAGGAGCCCCGAACCGGCCGTCATCCACTGCGTGTCACCGTTGGTGATGGTCCCGCCACCACCGTGGCTGTCCTGGTGGTCGAAGATCCCGTCGATGATGTAGGTGACGGTCTCGAAGCCGCGGTGCGGGTGCCAGGGGGTGCCTTTCGGTTCGCCGGCCCCGTACTCCACCTCACCCATCTGGTCCATCATGATGAACGGGTCGAGATGCCGGTAATCGATGCCCGCGAACGCCCGGCGCACCGGGAATCCCTCGCCCTCGTAACCGCTCGGCGCGGTCGTGACGGCGAGTACGGGGCGCGCGACGGCGTCGGCCGGCGCGGTGACACGGGGGAGCGTCAACGGGTTCTCGACGGTCACTGCGGGCATGTCGGTTCCTCCTCGGACGTCGTACGACACGGCGTCGTACGCCGATTTTAGTTGAACGGTGAACTTCTTGCCACTCCTCGGAACAGTAGCCGTGCGGCAGGCATTCCCGAGCCCCCGAGGGTGTGTCCGCCGGACAAAAAACGATCGTGTATCGCGCGCAGGCTGTGTTACGGTTCCTGTGTTGCAGTTGCGGTACCCATGAACCTATGTGCGCCCGACGGGATTGCTTCCATCGGGCGCATTATTCGTTTTCCGGCATCTCCGGATGGGGCCTCTGCTCTACCTGAAGGAGATCGTCATGGCACTCGGAACCGTCAAGTGGTTCAACTCGGAAAAGGGCTTCGGCTTCATCGAGCAGGACGGCGGCGGCCCCGACGTCTTCGCCCACTACTCGAACATCCAGTCCCAGGGCTTCCGTGAGCTCCAGGAGGGCCAGCGCGTGTCCTTCGACGTCACGCAGGGCCAGAAGGGCCCGCAGGCGGAGAACATCGTCCCCGCCTGATCGCCGGACGTCTTTCGCTCGCCGGGGTTCGCACCAGCGTTGGTGCGGGCCCCGGTTTGCGCTGTTTCCAGGAAAAGGTGGACCCCCGCATGTCCCGCAGGCCCCAGAAGTCGAACCGCCGCGCCTCGTCGCCCCAGCAGTCCCCCGCCGCGCCGAGGGAGTTCCGGCTGCCGGAGAGCACGACGCCCGCGCTGCCTCCCGTCGCGGACTTCGCGGACCTGGACATGCCGGCCGCGCTGCTGAAGACCCTGACCGCACAGGGCGTCACCACGCCCTTCCCGATCCAGGCCGCCACGCTCCCCAACTCCCTCGCCGGCCGTGACCTCCTCGGCCGCGGCCGCACCGGCTCCGGCAAGACCCTCGCGTTCGGCCTCGCGGTCCTCGCGCGTACGGCGGGACTGCGCGCGCAGCCGAAGGCGCCCCTCGCGCTGGTACTAGTACCTACGAGGGAGCTGGCGCAGCAGGTCACCGACGCGCTGTCGCCGTACGCGACGGCCGTCAACCTCCGTATGACCACCGTGGTAGGGGGTCTGTCCATCACCCGCCAGGCCGACACGCTGCGGCGCGGCGTCGAGGTGGTCGTCGCGAGCCCCGGGCGCCTCAACGACCTCGTCGAGCGCGGGGACTGCGTCCTGGACGACGTACGCATCACGGTCCTCGACGAGGCCGACCAGATGACCGACATGGGGTTCCTGCCGCAGATCACCCGGCTGATCCAGAAGGTGCGGCCGGACGGGCAGCGGATGCTGTTCTCGGCGACCCTCGACCAGAACATCGACCGGCTGGTCCAGCGCTTCCTGACCGACCCGGTGACGCACTCCGTGGACCCGTCGGCGGGCGCGGTGACGACGATGGAGCACCACGTCCTGCACCTCGCGGACGAGACCGACAAGAAGGCCGTCACCACGCGGATCGCCGCGCGTGACGGGCGCGTCATCCTCTTCCTCGACACGAAGCGCTCCGCCGACCGGCTCGCCAAGCGGCTCCTCGCGGTGGGCGTGCGGGCCGCCGCGCTGCACGGCGGGCGCTCGCAGCCGCAGCGCAACCGCACCCTCGACCAGTTCAAGAACGGCCAGGTCACAGCGCTGGTCGCGACGAACGTGGCGGCCCGCGGCATACACGTCGACGACCTCGACCTCGTCGTCAACGTCGATCCGCCGACCGACCACAAGGACTACCTCCACCGGGGTGGCCGCACCGCCCGCGCGGGCGGCTCCGGGACCGTCGTCACGCTGGTCCTGCCGGAGCAGAAGCGGGAGGTCACGCGGCTGATGTCGGACGCGGGGATCCGGCCGCGGACGTCCCGGATCGCCTCGACGGACGCCGAGCTGTCGACGATCACGGGGGCGCGGGAGCCGTCGGGGGTCGCGGTGACCATCGAGGTGCCGCAGCCGGTGGCTCCGCAGCGGGGTACGGGTACGGGGTCCGGGTCCGGTGGATCGTCCCGGCGTCGACGCGGGGGCGGTGGTGGGGGCGGGGCCTCGGCCGGGGCTCCGGGCAAGGGCGAGAACCGGGGCGGCGAGCGCCGGGGCAGGAGCGGTACGGGGTCGGCGAGCCCGTCGTCCTCGGGTGCTCCGGCGTCCGGTGGGCGGGGGACCGGGCGACGGTCCGGGGGCACGACTGCCTCAGGTACCACGGGTACGGGTGCCGGTTCCGGCAGGGCCGCCCGGGGTACGGGCAGGCGGACCGGGGGCGGGCCCGGGTCGGGCGGTGCCCCGAGTGGCGGTGCTACCGGTGGTACCGGGCGCCGGGGCGGACGTCGGACATCGGCGACCTGAGAAGCAGCCGAGGAGTACCTGAGAGGTACGGGTATCAGAGACCCGTACCTCTACGGGGCCACCCTCAGCCGTACATCCGGCGCATCGCGAACTCCACCATCTGCTCGACCGCCTTCGCGTCGAACACCATCCGGTGCTCGCCCTCCATGTCGAGGACGAAGCCGTACCCCGTGGGGAGCAGGTCGATGACCTCGGCGCCGGTGATGACGAAGTACTTGGACTCCTTGCCGGCGTACCGGCGCAGCTCCTTCAGCGAGCTGAACATGGGGATGACCGGCTGCTGGGTGTTGTGCAGCGCGAGGAACCCCGGGGTGTCCCCGCGCGGGCAGTACACCTTCGACGTCGCGAAGATCTGCTGGAAGTCCTCGGCGGCCATCTGCCCCGTCGTGAACGCCCGCACCGCGTCGGACAGTGACGGAGGCGACGGCTCCGGATAGAGGGGCGGCTGCTGACCGTACCCACCGACACCGCCGGGCTGCTGCGGCGGCGCGTACTGCTGCTGGGCGGCACCGTCACCCATGGGCTGGCCGTATCCGTACATGGTTCCCAGCCTATCGAGAGTCAGATGGGGGGTGGGGCGCGGGCGGGTTTTGGGGCGGTCGGTGAGGCGGTTGCCAGGGGGTGGCAGCGAGGTCCCACCTGTGCATCTCTAGGGCGGGACCTCACTCCGGGTTCACCGCTCGCGGGAGGCGGGCCTCACACCGACCACGAGGATGCAGTCGGGGCAGGCGTAGAGCGGACGCCGGGGCCGCTCATCCGCTCGATCTCGCGGCAGACGACGGGGGCGAGGGTCCAGCGGTCGCAGCGGCAGCAGTGGGCGGCCGGAGGGTCACCGGTCAGGGCGTCGCGGTTCATGCGCTCGCCGCCGGCGGGTGGGCGCCGTCGTAGGTGTAGGGGTGGTCGATGCCCATCGTGGCCAGGGCTGCGGCGCGGCGGCGTTCGCGTTGGAGGTGGAGTTCTAGGGTGGCCGTCTCCTGCTGGCGGAAGAGTGCGGCGGCTTCCTCCTTGGTGGGGCCGGTCCAGGGGCGGGACCAGGGGGAGACGAGGGAGACGGGGGCGGGCTCGGTGAGCTGCGGTTGTGCCGCGAGGAAGTCGGCGCTGTGGCGGCCGGGTCGGCGAGGGGCGAGGGCGGCAAGCACCCAGGCGAGAGCGCGGGCGATAGCATCGCTCATACGTCGGTCAGCATTTATTTGCCTGTCTGAGTCGCCCATGCTTTGGCCTGTTGTCTACGCTCGGCACATGCCTCCCCGCCCCGCGAAGCCGTACGTGCCGCGCGCCCCCTACATGGACGTGCTCGACGCGCTCGCCGAAGAGATCAAGGGGAAAGCACCGGGTGAGCCGGGCTCGTCCGAAGCGGGCCGTACGCATCCTGAGGGACCGGGGACTCATCGAAACCCGTTGGGGCAAGGGGTCGTTCGTGGCCCGGCCCGCTGAGCCGTCCGGCGAGGGCGAGAGCCAGGCCGACTAGTCCTCGTCCTTGGGTCCGAGGATCCGTCTCCGCAGCGAGGTGGGTAACTCTTCGAGCGTGGCCATCACGGGGTCTTTCACCTCCCAGGAATGGCCCAAGGGGTGACCGGCGAAGAACAGGCACTCCTCGACGCCGGGAGTCCTGGCAAGGCACTGCGCCGCCGTCTCGAACCGGTGGATGGCGAACCGGCCGACGTCTGTCCAGCGCACCATCCACAGGCGTGGACGGGCCAGGTCGAGGTTGTACCAGAGCACCACGGCGTGTTCCGTGGTCTCGTCGTGCTCGCCCAACTCGCACAGAGCGACTTCGGGCAGGACCTCCCACCAGTCGTCTTCGATCTCGGGTATCGCCAGGAGAGCGGCGGCGCCGTCGACTTGGGGGACCTCGGTGAAAGCGGTGCATTGCAGCGGCATGGTCGGCCGTGATCCTCGTTCGTCCGTGTCGGAGGGAAAGGGAGCCCCGCCGGTACACCATGGGGCATACCGGCGGGGCGGGGTCCGGCACGGTGAGCTGTCGGACGGTCACCGCGTCCGCCGTGCCGGGGCTGCTACCCGCCGATGGACGTGTGCCACCGTCCGCGCGACAGATGACACACCCCGTCGGGAGTGATCCGGACGTTCGCGCCGAGCAGCGGCAACGAACCCTCGGCGTTGAGGCGGTAGCGGATGCGTTCCAGGGCGTCCCACAGGCGCTGCGGGCCGCCCTGGTGGACTTCCGGTGGATCGTCGATTCGTTCAGCGAAGGCGCGTGCCCAGGAACCGTCCGGGTGGATCAGGCAGGCCGTACGGCTGTCTCCGTCGGACCGGTAGTCGATTTCCACACCAGGTGTCGTGACTTCGAGCATGGAACGGAGTTCCCACGCGTTCTCGATGTCCAGCACGGGGTAACGGCCGCTGCTGCGGTGCTCGCCGTCCGCCTCGTGGGCGAGGGCGAACAGGTCGGCGTGTGCGGGCGGGTAGTCGCTGCCGGAGCGGGTCAGCATGAACCCCGCCATGTCCCGCTCCACGCGTCCCACGACGTCCCCGGACCGTTCTTTCCAGCCGGTGACGAGCAGACAGGTCCGTGCGAGGGTCGTCACCAGGCGCCCGCCGGGCTCCAACGCCCCCACCACAGCCCGGAGTCCGGGACCGGGGGAGAGCGCGACCGTGGCCACGATCCGGTCGTACGTGCCCGGTACCCACTGCGTGGCGTCCGCCGTGACCATCTTCGGATGGTGGCCCATGGCGGCGAGCCGTGTCCCTGCCGTACCGACCAGGTAGGGGTCGATGTCCAGGCTGGTCACGCAGTGGTCCCCGAGCCGGTGACAGGCGTAGGCGGCGACCCCGCCGGCGCCCGTACCGAGGTCGAGCAGGGACAGCCCGTCGCCGAGCCGTCCGTGCCGCAACATCCGTACCACCAGGGTCGGCAGCGTGGCGGACGACGTGGGCCACCCGCGCGGCCGGTCGCCGGAGCCCGCGTCGTCCGCGTGGAGCGAGCCGACCCGGGTGATCAGCGAGCGGTCCGCATACGCGGCGCGCATCCATGCCCCGGGATCGGACGCTCCGTCCCGGAGCTGCCACTCCCCGGCCCTGTCCTGCTCCCACCAGCGGGGCACGAGTTCATGGCGAGGGGTACGAGCCACGGGACCGAGCCAGCGGGAATCCGGGTCGGTGACGTGAGACGCGAGACGGGACGCGTGCTCTTGCCAGTCGTCCATCGGGTTCCTTTCAGCGGGTGTGCGGGTCACTGTGGGTCGCATGACGGGGTGCTCGCCGGGTCGCAGTCGTTCGAGTCGTTCGGCGTGCATGCGGCGCGGGGTGAGGGGATGCGTGACGCCAACTCGACCCAAGCCTTCCCGCCCAGCAGGTCGGCGAGCCGGGTTTCCCGTAC
Source organism: Streptomyces sp. 4F14 (assembly GCF_048159485.1). Lineage (NCBI taxonomy): Bacteria > Bacillati > Actinomycetota > Actinomycetes > Kitasatosporales > Streptomycetaceae > Streptomyces > Streptomyces sp. 4F14. Next base: position 322,764 of record NZ_JBLRVY010000010.1, on the reverse strand, counting down.
ATTGCCCGCCGGGAAGCCGCGTGCGAGTACGCACCCGCTGAGGTCCCCGTTCGGGAGAACGGCGGCGCGGCCCCAGGTGCATCCGCCGCACAGTTCGTCCAGCGCCGGTGCGGTGCCGGGCAGCGCGGCACGGCCCACAGCGCGGACCCGGTCCGTCTTGACGGTCGTCACGCCGATGGACTCCAGCTCGGCGCGGGCTTCGGTGACGCGCTGGCCCGGCAGGATGTCCACGATTCCCGCCCTGAGCGCGATGCCCCGGGTGACAGCTTCCCGGATGTTGCTTCGGGTGCGCGCGTAACTGCCCTGGCGTCCGGTGACCTTGTCGTGTTCGGCGGGGTCGTCGCTGTAGTAGCTCGTCGCCAGGGTCACGCCGTCCCGCTCGTACAACTCCCACCAGTCCGGGGCGACATGGAACAGGTTGCTGTAGATCTCGACGTGCAGCCCGAGGGAGAGCCCGAGTTCGGTGAACTCACGCCAGTTCGGGTGGACGGTCGGCTCCCCTCCGATGAGCTGGATCGAACCGATGCCGAGCGCGGCAGCATCGGTAATGACGGTGCGCCAGTCCTCGGGGGTCATCGTGCCGTGCGTGGCCTGCGGGGCGGACTCCGACAGGCAGTGCGTGCACGTCAGTTGACACTTCCCGGTGATCTCCAGTTCCAGGAACCGGATACCGGGCAGCGCGGGTACGGCGGGCGGTTCGACGAGTTTCGTCATGGTTCCCCTTCCCTTGCCTTGGTCTGTGGCGGTGGGACCCGTCCGGCTGTCTCGCCGCGCGTGAGGAGCGGGATGCGGTGGCCGTTCCTGAGCGCGGTCACGGCTTCCCGGATACGGCGTTCCTGGTAGGTCTCGACGTGTACGTCGAAGTCCTCCAAAGGCACCCACTTGAGCGCCGACAACTCGCGGGCAGCGCTGACGGGGACGGCCACGGCGTCCGCTTCCTCCGGGGTCGCCGTCCCGCCGTCGGCGCCTCCCCCGCCTGAGCACCCCCACCAGGGAGCTGCCACTTCCCCGACTTGTAGGTGGGCTGGACCAGCAGCACGCGGTCCTCCTGGTCCAGGACCACGACGACGGCGCCGATCCTGCGGCGGGGCGGAGAGGACATGCTGACGTCCGGGTGAGCCATGCCGTCGACTCCCGCCGTCACTCGTGATCGGTGGGGGCCGAACCGTCGCCCTCGTCCGGGACGTCCGGGGGGAGGCACCGGGGGACCACTTCCAGCGTGATCATCTTGCCCATGGGCTCGTGCTCCTTGTGTACTTGGTGTGTGGCCCCGGCCGGCCGTCAGCCGCCATGCAGAAAGCCGACCGGGGTTGGTCCCGCCCCCTGCCTCCATCTGCCCGGCGACCCACGCCGGGCTCACCCGGAACTTGCGGGACAGCGAGGCGGCGGACTCCCCACGCCGGTAGCGCTCGATCACCGATTCGCGCTGCTCGATGAACTCCGCTTCCATAGCGCGGACTTGCTCAGGCGTACGACGGGGCACCGCGTCCCCTTCGGTGTTTCGGCCCGCCCTGGCCGGAAGGGGAGGAGTCGTATCGCCGTCGGCACGACTCGGGCGACCAGGGCGGGGGCTCGGGACGGAGACCGCTCGCCGGCGCGTGTATCGGCAGCGCGGACAACAGAAACCGGCACTGCGCGTCCGTGTCGTTCACAACGGCCGTGAGCGGGTTCCCTTCCCGTAGATGCCGTTGCGCTTCGCGGTGCGGTACGAAGTACGCGGCCCACGCCCGGAGTTCGCCAGCGGGGTCGCAGTCGGACACACACGCGTGAAACGCCCTGGGCGGAGCCCAGCCCATCGCGTACTCCTCGGAGCCCACACGACGAGCCTGGTGCAGGGCCTGATGGTGGAGCCACCGCAGCGCGAGAACCGGCGAGATCGTCTGGAAGGCATCGAAGACGTACGCCGCCTCGCGTCCAGTGCCCTGTACCCGGCCCTCGGCACGCACCACGCACAAATACCCGCCAGGGGACGGAAGTTGAGACGTCACGTCAGTTCACCTCGCCGCGTGGTCCGTTCGTTCGCGAGGGCGACTTTCGCCCGGAGCCCCCAGCTCGGGGGCGCCGGCTCAGCACCACCGGGCTGCACCGTCCACTCGGTTCCGCCCTTGAGGGGCCGCAACCACCACTGACCGTGAACCTCGCCGCGAAACTCTCCGATGCGGTCGTGCTCGTCGATCATGATCGTGCCGACAGCCGGAACGGGTGGGGGGTTCTGCGTCTCGGACATGGTCTCGTCGGACACGGCCGCTCCTCTCTGTAGCGGTTTCGCTACCGGGGCGGCTCAGCGTGGCCTACAGTCAGAAAGTCTTCAACTTGCGATAGGCGTTCAGGGAGTTGGGCGGAAGCCGTTGAACCGGAAAGAGCTGGACCCCGAAGAATCACAGAGCGCGGCGTTCGGAGCCGAACTACGCAGACTGCGGGACGAGAAGGGGTGGACGCAGGACGAGTTGGCGACGCGTATGGGCTGTTCCGGGACGCATATCTCCGCGGTGGAAACTGGCCGACGGTCCGCAACTCCCCGCTTCGCGTACAGCTCTGAGAGGGCGGTATGCGAGTTGATGGCTGATTTGTCGTCACCTGAACGTGTGGGACTGCGGCAGCCGGGCCGGTGGGCGGGCTCGGGCGTGCTGGGCTGAACACCGTGAGCGAGCGCAAGCCTTACAAGACTGACCTGTCCGACGAGCAGTGGGCGCTGGTCGAGCCGGTGATCGCCGCGTGGAAGGCCGCACACCGTTCGGTCAGCGGCCATCAGGGCCGGTACGAGATGCGGGAGATCGTCAACGCGCTCCTTTACCAGGGCCGCACCGGATGCCAGTGGGACCTGCTTCCGCACGACCTGCCGCCGCGCGGTGCGGTGATGTACTACTTCACCAAGTGGCGTGACGACGGCACCGACCAGACCATTCATGACCTGCTGCGGTGGCAGGTGCGGGAGAAGGCGCGGCGGAAGGCGGACCCGAGCCTGGTGGTGCTCGACACCCAGAGCGTGCACGCGGCGGCCGGGGTGCCCGCACAGTCGACGGGGCGTGATGCGGCAAAAAAGTACCGGGCCGCAAGCGCGGCCTGGCCGTTGACGTGTTGGGCCTGGTGATCGCGGTCGTGGTGCTCGCCGCGTCCGTGCACGACAACGCCGCTGGTATCGCGCTGCTGGACAAGGTCGCCGCCGACACCGACACCGTTCACAAGGCGCTGGTCGACCAGGGCTTCAAGAACGCCGTCGTCGCGCACGGGCAGACGGTGGGCATCGAGGTGGAGATCGTTGAGCGCAACCCGGCTCAGACCGGGTTCGTGCCGATCCCCAGACGGTGGATCGTGGAGCGCACCTATGGGATCTTGATGCTGCACCGCAGGCTGGTGCGCGACTACGAGCACCTGCCCCGCAGTTCGGAGTCGCGGGTGTACTGGGCGATGACCGCGGTGATACTGCGCCGGCTGACCGCGGCGACCGTGCCCGCCTGGCGCACCGCATGACCGGCGGGGAGCTGACCCTCGGCGCCGTGCTGGCACGGTTGGAGGAGCGGGAACGCGAGATCACCGCGCAGGCCGAGACGACGCGGGAACAGATCACGCAGCTGACCACACAGCTCGACGAACTCGGCCGGGCCGCCGAAGAAGTCCGGATCACCCGCAAGACACTGCTGGGGCTGCCCGACCCGCAACCGCCCGCGCCGCCGACACCGAAACTGCCGGACCATCCGGCCTACCAGCAGATCATGGCGGTGTTCACCGCCGCCGACCATCCGCTGCGTGCGCGGCAGGTGTGCGAGGCGATGGACCTGGCGGTCGCGCCCAACAACATCAACAACGTCCGCCTCAAGCTCAAGCGGCTGGCCGGCCGCGGGATCCTGGCCGAGACCGAGCCAGGCTTGTTCACCCAGCCTCGGCCGTAGCCGACCGATGTCGCCACGACCTGCCCGCTTGTCCCGCACGAAACGAAGAATCGGGCATCAGGTCTCATGCCCTCTGAGAGTGCCGGATGTGAGCTGATGTCCGTTTCGGGGTTGGGCCTGGGTTAGGAGCCCTGGTCGGCGGGGCGAGTGGACGGTCAGGGGCAGGGCTGAGCGAACAGGCCGGGCTCGGGTTCGGTGAGGATGCCCCGTGTGACCAGGCGTGTGTCGCTGAACACTCCGAGGAGCGTGCCGGCGTGGCGCAGGTCGGCGCTCACCGCGCGGAAGCCGCCTCCGTGTAAGCGGGTACGTCGGGGCCGGTGCCGTATCGCCTTGCTGGGGCACCGGTTACTGCCGCTCGGCGCATGAGGTGTTGTTCGACGTGATCGAAGTCGGCCGCAAGCTGGACGCCTGGCTGCGGTGGGTCCGGTTCGTCGCGGCCGCGGAGCGATGCCGGAGCGTCAGGCGCTCTCGGCGTTCACGTAGGGCTCCACGAGGCCGACGCTCTCCTTGAGGACGAGGTCGAGCAGTCCGGGGAACCGCTGGTCCAGATCTTCCTTGCGCAGCGTGTTGAAGCGGCGGGTGCCGACGTCGTGCTGCCGGATGAGGCCGGCCTCGCGCAGGACGCGGAAGTGGCGGGTGAGTACGGACGCGGTGACGTCCTGGGTGAAGCCGCTGCAGGCCAGGCCAGGGGAGACGGAGAGGGTGACGACGATGGTGAGCCGGGTCTCGTCGGTCAGCGCGCTCATGATCTTGAAGAGGTCGAGGTCGTCCGTGTCGGGGTGAACGAGGGGGGACGAGGTGCGACTGGCCATGGGGAAAGAATAACCCCTGCCCTATGTTCGCATCAACGCGTACATGGGTTACAGTGAAGGCACGGATCGACCTTTCATCCGTCATCCACCGGGTTGCCCATCACCGGTACCACGGCATGCCCCCAACGCCTTTGACGGCGCGGCGTGCATCAAGAACGGAGCACACCCCATGACCACAACACAGGCGACCGAGCCGAGGACGTACCGGAGCGAAACGGCCGCGGAGGTGGTCGGCCGCCTTCGTGCGACCTTCAACACCGGCGTCACCCGCCCACTGGACTGGCGCGTCCCGGCGGGCGGCGGCACCCCTGACTTCGTCGCCTGGCTGGCTGCTGATCGTGCGCAAGGAGCGAACGCCCGTACTCCGGCGGGCAGTTGCGCTTGAACCGGCGTCAACACCGACACCGACGCTGACGGCATGCGGCTCTCACCGCGTTCGTCGCCCACACCACCCACACCCCGATCGCGGTCCTGGAACCGCGTCACTGTCAGCGGGCCCGCGCCTGCCCGAGGACCGCATTCGCGCCTTTGCCGGGACAGCGCAGACCCCCTGCGTCGCAGACCTTCATCCCGTTTCCCTCCCTATTGCAGAAAGAAACCCATGACTGTCAACGCTTCAGAAGTTTCATCCGTTCCGTCACTTTTCTCCCCCGTCTCTCTCGGGAAGATCGAGCTCGCCAACCGCATCGTCATGGCACCGCTGACCCGGGTCCGGGCCGGTTCCTCCGGCATACCCGGGGATCTGATGGTCGAGTACTACCGGCAGCGGGCGAGCGTCGGAATGATCATCACCGAGGGCACCTACCCCGACCACGCGTCGCAGGGGTTTGTCGGTGGGCCGGGCATCGCCACCGACGAGCAGGCGGCCGGCTGGCAGCGGGTGTTCGAGGCGGTGCACGCCGAGGGCGGCCGCATCGTCCTGCAGATCATGCACGCCGGCCGCCAAACCCACCCCGACATCAACGGCGGCCGCCGCATCCTCGCCCCCAGCGCGATCGCCAGGACCGGCGAGACGTTCACCGAGAAGGGCGAGCAGCCCCTCCCCGTACCGGAAGCGATGACCACCGCAGAGATCCGTGCAGCCCTGGAGGACTTCGTCACCGCGGCCCGCCGGGCCATCGAGGCGGGAGCGGACGGCGTGGAAATCCACGGCGCCAACGGCTACCTGCTCCACCAGTTCCTCTCCCCGGCGGCCAACCAGCGCACCGATGAATACGGCGGCTCGCCGCACAACCGCGCCCGCTTCGTCGTCGAGGTCGCAACGGCCATCGCCCAGGCCGTCGGTGCCGAGCGGGTCGGGCTGCGGATCTCGCCGGAGATCGACTTCGGGGACGTCTTCGAGACCGACCGGGACGACGTCCTGGCCACCTACGGCACCCTGCTCGACCAACTGCGCCCGCTGGGCCTGGCCTACCTCTCCGTACTGCACACCGAGCCGGGCGGCGACCTGGTACAGGAGCTGCGGCGGCGCTTCGACGGCAAGCTGATCGTCAACAACGGCCCCCTCGGCGGGGGGCAGACCACCCGCGAGCGGGCGCTCCAGCAGATCGAGGCCGGCCACGCCGACGCCGTGGTCGTGGGCCGGGCCCTCATCGCCAACCCCGACCTGGTCGAGCGCTGGCAGGGTGGCCACACGGAGAACGAGCCGCGGCCGGAACTGTTCTACGGGCCGGGCGCCGAGGGCTACACCGACTACCCCTTCCTCGAAGCGGCTTGAGGCCCACGGTCACGCCTGTCCATGCGGCAGCCCCACTCACCCATGGACAGGCGCCGACCGGCGACACTGCGCCCGCCCCCTTGAGCCCGTGGTCACACCGGCGATCACCGGCTCGAGGACCGTCGGGTCCGTCGGGGCGTTGACGGTCCCCAGGTTCCTGGTCAGCAGCCTGCGTTCGGTGACCTCGGCGAGCACATCGCTCTCGTGCGTGGCCACCGCGGCGGCCTTCGGCCACAGCTGACGCCTGTGACGGTTTTCCGGCGGCGGCCCATCCACCAGGTCCGCCTTCCGTAAGGGAGTCCTTCGCCGATATCCGTCAGTTCGCCGCGGCCGACACCCCGCTGCGAGCACGGCAAATCTGCGAGGCGATGGGCATGGAGATCGCGCCCAACAACATCAACAACACCCGCCTGAAACTCAAGCGGCTGACCGAGCGCGGCATCCTGGTCGAGACCGAGCAGGGATTGTTCGCCCAGCCGCGGCCATAGCCGCCCGGCGGCCCCCCGAGCCGCCTGCCTACCCCAACCGACAGGGCAATACAGACATCAAGTCACGTACCGCCCTCTGACAAGGCGCTCGGTACCGGTGACCGGCTCCAGCGCATGGTGCGGGCCGCGCGGGAAAGTTCGCTGTTGGACGGGTTCCCGGAGTACTTGGGGTACGAGGCGCGTGCTGTTGAGATCCGGCTGTTCACTCTGGGCATCGTCCCGGGTCTGCTCCAAACCCCGGAGTACGCCGCTGCCATGGCGGACGGCGACGTACGCCGGGGGGCCATCACCGAGTTCCAGGCAGAAGAGAGGCTGTCTCTGCTCGCACGGCGACAAGCTCTCGTGGACCGTACTCCCGCGCCGATGTTCTACGTGGTCATGGACGAAAGCTCCCTGCTGCGGCCGGTCGGCGGGAGCGCGGTCATGGCGACGCAGTTCGACCGGCTCCTGGCGTTCGCCGAACTGCCTTCGACAGTCCTGCAAGTGGCTCCTTACAGCCTCGGGGAGCGGAGGTCGTTCGACTTGCCGATCAACCTGCTGACCTTGCCCGACCGCTCCGGTCTCGCCTACGCCGAGTCTTCGTTGCAAGGACGGATGGAGCGGGAATCGGGCTTGGTTCAGGCGAAACTCACGGCCTACCATCAACTACAGGCTGAGGCTCTGTCCCAGACGGAGTCGGTAGCCATGATCGGACAGTTGCGAAAGGGCACCCCGTGAGCACCGAACCCGCCTCCCCTCACTGGTTCAAGTCTTCCTACAGCAGCAACGGAGGCAACTGCCTGGAGGTCGCGGACGTCATCGCTTCGCGCGGTGCGGTCCTGGTTCGTGACTCCAAGAACCTGGACGCTTCCGCGCTGGATGTCTCCGCTCTCGCCTTCGCGTCCTTCACGGCGGGCGTCAAGGACGGGATGTTCGCCGCGTGACGCTGCGGGATCTCCGAGCAACGGATACGCCGCAGGAAGAAGCCCCACCGGGTGACCGGTGGGGCTTCTCGTTGTTTTCGGCACGCCCCACCACCCCTGCCAGAAAAACGACAGTGACTTGATAGCCCCTCGACAGCCCTCTGGCCTGGTCCGGCGGTGCTCTCGCTCATAGCGTCTGACTGAGCAGACAGCACACCAGCAGAGGGACGGCCATGCAGCGACGCGACGACGACCACCATCACGCCGACGAGGGCGCGCACGAGCACGATCGGGGGCTGTCGTACGACCTGCCCGTGCTCGCCCGGCGGCGGATGATCCGGCTGATGGCGGGGGTGGGGCTGGTCCCTCTGGTGGGGTGCAGTGCGGAGGGGGAGGACACCCCGGCGGCGGCTTCGTCGGGGACGCCGGCGTCGAGCAGTGGTACCGCCGACTCCGCCGAGTGTGCCGTGATCCCCGAGGAGACCGCCGGGCCCTATCCGGGGGACGGGTCGAACGGGGTGAACGTGCTCAAGGAGAGCGGGGTCGTGCGCAGCGACATCACGAAGAGCTTCGGGAACTCGGCGGGGGGTACCGCTGATGGCGTACCTCTCAGGGTCACCTTGACCGTCGTCGACTCCGACTCGGGGTGTAGTACCCCGAAGAAGGGGGCCGCCGTCTATCTGTGGCAGGCCGACCGTGCCGGGGACTACTCCCTGTACACCGAGGGAGTGACGGACGAGAACTACCTGAGAGGGGTGCAGGAGACGGACGAGAAGGGGCAGGTCACCTTCACCAGCATCTTTCCGGGGTGCTACCCGGGGCGCTGGCCGCACATCCACTTCGAGGTGTACGGCTCCCTCGCGGACGCGACCGCGGCCACCGCGATCACGAACACCTCGCAGCTCGCCTTCCCGAAGGACGTCTGCGACACGGTGTACGCGACGGAGGGGTACGACAGGAGTATCCCGAACCTGGCCCGGCTCACCCTGGAGAGCGACATGGTCTTCCGGGACGGGTACGAGCAGCAGATGGCGGCGGTGCAGGGGAGCCCGGCGAAGGGGTACACGGCCACGCTGACCGTCGCGGTGTGACCAGTCACAGTTGACCGGATCGGGGTTGCGGCTTATTACCGGCGGGTAGCATCATCGTAGCTACTAGCTGGTACGTGAAATCACTGCGCGAGGAACACAGTGCCTCGCCGTTCTCTCGACGGAGTCATCACCATGGGGCACTACAAGTCGAACCTCCGCGACATCGAGTTCAACCTCTTCGAAGTCCTCGGCCGCGACAAGCTGTACGGCACCGGCCCGTTCGAGGAGCTGGACGTGGACACCGCGAAGAGCATCCTGTCGGAGATGACGCGGCTGTCGGAGAACGAGCTGGCAGAGTCCTTCGCGGACGCCGACCGCAACCCGCCGGTCTTCGACCCGGAGACCAACACCGCGCCGGTCACGCCGTCGTTCAAGAAGTCGTACAAGGCGTTCATGGACTCCGAGTACTGGCGGCTCGGCCTGCCGGAGGAGATCGGCGGGACGACCGCGCCGCCGTCCCTGATCTGGGGGTTCGCGGAGCTGATCCTCGGGGCGAACCCGGCCGTGTGGATGTACACCTCCGGTCCCGCGTTCGCGCGCATCCTCTTCGAGGAGGGCACCGAGGAGCAGAAGAAGTGGGCGCGGATCGCGGTCGAGAAGACCTGGGGTTCGACGATGGTCCTCACCGAGCCGGACGCCGGCTCGGACGTCGGCGCGGGTCGTACCAAGGCGGTACAGCAGGAGGACGGCTCCTGGCACATCGAGGGTGTGAAGCGGTTCATCACCTCGGGTGAGCACGACATGGAGGAGAACATCCTCCACTACGTCCTCGCGCGCCCCGAGGGTGCCGGACCCGGTACCAAGGGACTGTCCCTGTTCCTGGTCCCCAAGTATCACTTCGACGCCGAGACCGGCGAGCTGGGCGAGCGCAACGGCGTGTACGCCACGAACGTCGAGCACAAGATGGGCCTCAAGGCGTCCAACACCTGCGAGATGACCTTCGGCGACCGCCACCCCGCCAAGGGCTGGCTGATCGGCGACAAGCACGACGGCATCCGCCAGATGTTCCGCATCATCGAGTTCGCCCGCATGATGGTCGGCACGAAGGCGATCTCCACCCTCTCCACCGGCTACCTCAACGCCCTGGAGTACGCCAAGGAGCGCGTCCAGGGCACCGACCTCGCCGCGTTCGGCGACAAGGCCGCGCCGAAGGTCACCATCACGCACCACCCCGACGTACGACGCTCGCTCATCACGCAGAAGGCGTACGCCGAGGGTATGAGGGCCCTGGTCCTCTACACCGCCTCCGTCCAGGACGCGATCGCGCTCAAGGAGGCGAACGGCGAGGACGCGAAGACCGAGCACGCGCTCAACGACCTGCTCCTGCCGATCGTCAAGGGGTACGGCTCGGAGAAGGGCTACGAGCAGCTCGCGCAGTCGCTCCAGACCTTCGGCGGCTCCGGGTTCCTCCAGGAGTACCCGATCGAGCAGTACATCCGCGACGCGAAGATCGACACCCTCTACGAGGGTACGACCGCGATCCAGGGCCAGGACTTCTTCTTCCGCAAGATCGTCCGCAACCAGGGCGCCGCGCTGAACGGCCTCGCCGAGGACATCAAGAAGTTCCTCGCGCTCGGCACGGGCGGCGAGGAACTCGCGGGCGCGCGGGAGCACTTGGCGAAGGCGGCGGTCGAGCTGGAGGCCATCGTCGGCCTGATGCTCACCGACCTCGCGGCCACCGAGCAGGACGTCAAGAACATCTACAAGGTCGGCCTCAACACCACCCGGCTGCTGCTCGCCTCCGGTGACGTGATCGTCGGGTACCTGCTGCTCAAGGGCGCGGCGGTCGCGGCCGAGAAGCTGGAGACGGCCTCCGCCAAGGACGTGCCCTTCTACACCGGCAAGATCGCCGCCGCGAAGTTCTTCGCCGCGAACGTCCTGCCGGGTGTCACCCTGGCCCGCAAGGTCGCCGCCGGGGTGGAGCTGGACCTGATGGAGCTGGACGAGGCGGCGTTCTGAGAGATCGCCGGTTCCGCCGACAGGCTTCACGCTGAGGCCGGTCGAGCTGCGTGTGAGTGGGTCCCGTCCAGGGTGGGCGGGGCCCATTCGTACGTTCAGCTGCCAGAGGCCGGGCCCCGCACGCCAGGCCCGTACCGGTCCGTCGACACACACACGGGGCGAACACCGCCCGAGCCGGTCTCGGGGCGGGTGCCGTGGCCGCCATGGCCGCCATGGCCGCCGTGGCGTGCTCGTCAGGATCGGTCGCCGGCTGGACGCCCGCGACCGGGATGCCCGAAGCACCCGGACGCCCGGCGCGAAACGGCCTGCCCGCACCCAGCAACGGTCCGACCGCTTCACCCCCACGGTCCGCGGCAGCGGACCGCCGCACTCCTGGCGATACCCCCGGAGCCGTCATGTGGAGCCCGCAGCCCGTGACGGTGATCCGGGGCAGGGCGGGGCATCACATGTTCGCGTCGCGGAGCGTGCGCAGGATGCGCTCGAAGTGGCGGCGGTCCTCGGCCGAGAGTGGTCCGGCGACATGGTTGCGCAGGTGGGAGATGTGGGCGGTCAGTGCGTGGTCGAGCGCCTGACCGCCCTTGTCGGTCAGTACGGCGAGTGCGGCTCGCCGGTCGGCGGGATCGGGGGCGCGGCGGATGAGCCCTTCCTTCTCCATGCGGTCGGCGAGCCGGGTGAAGCCCCCCGAGCTGAAGGACACGGCCTCCGCCAGGTCCGTCATGCGGAGCTGGTGACCGGGGGTGCGGCCCAGTCTCAGCAGCACTTCGAACCAGGTATGCGGTATCTCGAGATCGCGGTTCACCAGGGGCTTTATCCGGCTGTACGCCTCCACGAAGAGACCGAAGAGTGTCACGTCGTCGTCGTTCAGCAGTTGCTCGTTCACTCCCCAAGGGTGACAGAAGGACACAAGCGAAAGAAACTGCCGTTGCAATATCTGATCCAGCAGCTATATTGTCTGCGTTGGCAGATACTTCGCCGTGTCGCCCTTGCCGTGCCGCCCTTGCCGTCACCCCCGGCCATCACCCCACACCGAGGAAACGCACATGAGCACCCTCACCTTCACCGTCCTCGACCTGGACTTCCCGGCCGGCAGCAAGAACAAGACGGCGACGCTCGTCACCGGCGAGAGCGAGGCGCTGCTCGTCGACGCCGCCTTCACCCGCGCGGACGGCCACCGCCTCGCCGCCGCCGTTCTCGACTCCGGCAAGACCCTGACGACCGTCTTCGTCAGCCACGCCGACCCCGACTTCTACTTCGGCGCGGAAGTCCTCGCGGACGCCTTCCCCGACGCCGGGTTCGTCGCGACACCGCTGGTCATCGAGCACATCCAGGACTCCTACGAGGGCAAGCTCAAGGCGTGGGCGGCTCTGGGCGCGAACCTGCCGACGCGACTCGTGGACATCGAGCCGCTGACCGGCGACCTCGCCCTGGAGGGCCACCGCTTCGAGCTGAAGGGCGGTTCCGCGGACCTCCCCGACCGCCACTACCTCTGGCAGGCCGAGCACCGGGCGATCCTCGGCGGCGTCCTCCTCTTCCAGCGCGAGCACGTCTGGGTCGCCGACACCCCGACCCCCGGCGACCGCGCCGCCTGGATCAAGGTGCTCGACGGCATGTCCGCCCTCGACCCCGAACTGGTCGTCCCCGGCCATCGCCTCCCCGGCACCCCCGCCGACGCCTCCGCGATCACCGCGACCCGCGACTACCTGGCCGCCTTCGAGGAGGAACTCGCCAAGGCCCCCGACGGCGCCGCCCTCACCGCCGCCCTCGTCGCCCGCTACCCCGACCACGGCATGCTGATCGCCGCGCAGATCGGCGCGAAGGTCGCCAAGGGCGAGATGAAGTGGGGCTGACCACCATGACGTACGAAGCACCCGCGGACGTCGTACGCCGCCAGTACCTCGCCTCCGCCGCCGGCGACCTCGAAGCCCTCCGCGCCACCCTCGCCCCCGACGTCGAGTGGACCGAGATGGCGGGCTTCCCCCTGGCCGGCACCTACCGCACCCCCGAGGGCGTCACCGCCGCCGTCATGGAACGGCTCGGCGCGGAGTGGGAGAGCTGGACGGCCCACGACGACACGTACGTCGTCGACGGCGAGAACGTCGTCGTCCTCGTGCGCACCGCGATGACCGACTGACAGACCCGCCTCAAGACAAGGGAACCCATGTCCGCCGCAGACAACAAGGCACTCGTCATCTCGTTCTACGAGCAGGCGTTCAACGACCACCAGCCGGAAGAGGCATCTGCCGCCCATCTCGGCGACAGCTACACCCAGCACAACCCGGAGGCGCAGGACGGCCCGCAAGCCTTCGTCGGGTACGTCCACTGGCTGCGCGGGCAGTTCCCCGATCTGCGGCTGGACATCAAGCGGGCCATCGCCGAAGGGGACCTCGTCGTCACCCACAGCAATCTCCACCTGAAGCCCGGCGACCGCGGCATGGCCGTCGCGGACTTCTGGCGCGTCGCCGACGGAAAGATCGTCGAGCACTGGGACGTGATCCAGGAAGTACCGGAGAAGAGCGCCAACGACAACACCATGTTCTGACGTCCGTCCGGACGACGACGTTCTGACGTCCGTCCGGACGACGCGCAACCGGGTCCGCCCGCATGTGAATGAGTACCGCCCTCGGTGCGAGCCCTCTCCCCCGCCCCATACCAGGAAGGTTTCATCGGCATGTCCATATTCCCCAGCAGGCGACGCATCCTGGCGACAGGTGCCGGTGCCGCTCTGGGCGCCGGAGTGTTCGGCGCCTCTCCGGCCTCCGCCTCTGCCGCCGCGTCCCCGCACACCGCCGGCGCCGGGGCCGGGGCCGAGGAGACCCGGTCGCTCGACGAGCTCTACCAGGCCGCCCTCGCGGAGAGCGGAAAGCTCGTGATCTACGCGGGCGGCGACATCACGACGCAGGCGGACGGCGTGCGCGCCGGTTTCAAGAACCGCTTTCCCGGCATCGACCTGACGGTCGTCATCGACTACAGCAAGTACCACGACGTCCGGGTGGACAACCAGTTCGCCACCGACACGGTCGTACCCGATGTCGTACAGCTACAGACCGTCCAGGACTTCGTGCGCTGGAAGGAGCAAGGGCGTCTGCTCGCTTACAAGCCGGCCGGGTTCTCGAAGGTGTACGCCCCCTTCAAGGACCCGCACGGCGCCTGGGTCGCCGTACAGGTGGCCGCCTTCAGCTACATGTACGGTCCGGCGGCGGTCGGTTCGGACGTGCCCGCGAGCCCGCTCGACCTCGTCGACGCCCGGTGGAAGGGGCGGATCGCCTCCTCCTATCCGCACGACGACGACGCGGCCCTCTACCTCTACACGCTCTACGTGCAGAAGTACGGATGGGACTGGCTGGCCCGACTGGCCGCCCAGGAGCCGCAGTTCGCCCGCGGCAGCTTCAGCCCCAGGGACGCCGTCACCAATGGGCAGAAGGCCATCGGCATCGGTGGCTCCGGCGCGCCCCTGGCCACCGGGCCCGTCAAGTGGGTGCTCCCCGACGGGGCGACGCCGTTCATGTCCTGGGGGCAGCGGGCCGCGATCCTGAAGCAGGCCAAGAACCCCACTGCCGCCAAGCTGTACCTCAACTGGCGGTTGTCCACCGGAGAACAGCAGGCCGCCACCAACGGCTGGTCGGTCCGCACGGACGTCACTCCGCCCACGGGCCTGAAGCCGGTCTGGCAGTACCCGAACGGGAACCTCGACGGGTTCCCCCGCTTCATGGCCGACCGCGCCGCGGTCGAGCGCTGGAAGCAGACGTTCGCTCTCTACTTCGGAGAGGTCAAGGGAGACCCGACGCCGGGCTCGCTCGGACTGCATCCGGGCGCCTGACCGCCGACCGGGAGACGGACGTCGACGTGCTGACGCGGTCCGCCCGGGGCCGGCCGAGACGGCTGAGAAGGAGCTGGTCGGCTTACGCGCGACGCTGTCGCCCGGTCCCGGTCGGCCCCCGATCCCGGTCGGCCCCCGGTCCACGGCCGGCCCCCCGTCCCGGCCGTGGACCGGCCTCGGCAAGAAGGACGCCGCCGGCCAGGAACTCCGGGCCGGACGCGACCGCCGGGGCGGGGCCGACGGGGGCAGGGCGGGGGTGACACGAGCAGGGCGGGGTGCTCCGCCGCGGTGCGCCGCGCCGGTGAGCGGGTCCGCCGCTCTCATGCGGCCTGATCCCCCGCTCTCATGCGGCCTGATCCGCCGGACAGACCCCAGGCCGGACAGACCCCAGGGGGGAGGAGGCACCCGCGCCCGCACCCGCGCCCCGCGATGAGGGCGTGGCCGCGCACCGGCCCCGGTCGCCCCTCCGGCGTCAGCCCGCAGTACCTCCGAGGTACGCCCCGGTAATACCGGCACCGACCATCTGCCCCGCCCCTGGCTAGAGTGACCCCATGACCCGACCCACCCGCTTCGATCGCGGCCACACCGACGATCTCAAGTCATTCCTCACGGCCAGCCCGACGCCGTACCACGCCGTGGCGACCGCAGCGGACCGGTTGGAGAAGGCCGGGTTCCGACAGCTCGCCGAGACGGACGCGTGGGACGCGACGACCGGCGGCAAGTACGTGCTGCGCGGCGGCGCGATCGTCGCCTGGTACGTCCCCGAGGGCGCCCGGCCGCACACGCCGTTCCGGATCGTCGGCGCCCACACCGACTCCCCGAACCTCCGCGTCAAGCCCCTCCCGGACACCGGCGCGCACGGCTGGCGCCAGATCGCCGTCGAGATCTACGGCGGCCCGCTGCTCAACTCCTGGCTCGACCGCGACCTCGGCATCGCCGGCCGCCTCACCCTGCGCGACGGCTCGACCCGCCTCGTCGACGTCAGCCGCCCCCTGCTGCGCGTCCCCCAACTCGCCATCCACCTCGACCGGTCGGTCATCGCCGACGGCCTGAAGCTGGACAAGCAGCGGCACTTGCAGCCGGTGTGGGGCCTCGGGGACGCGCGCGAAGGCGACTTGATCGCGTTCCTGGAGGAGGAGACGGGCCTCGCGCCGGGCGAGGTCACCGGCTGGGACCTGATGACGCACTCCATCGAGCCGCCGGCCTACCTCGGCCGCGACGAGGAACTCCTCGCCGGGCCCCGGATGGACAACCTCCTGTCGGTGCACGCGGCGACCGCCGCGCTGGGCGCCGTCGCGACCCACCTCGGCGACGAACTCCCGTACATCCCGGTGGCCGTGGCGTTCGACCACGAGGAGAGCGGCTCGCAGTCCGACACCGGCGCGGACGGCCCGCTGCTCGGCGGCGTCCTGGAGCGCTCGGTGTTCGCGCGCGGCGGGTCGTACGAGGACCGCGCCCGCGCCTTCGCCGGGACCGTCTGCCTGTCCTCCGACACCGGGCACGCCGTGCACCCCAACTACGCGGAGCGGCACGACCCGACGCACCAGCCCCGGATCAACGGCGGCCCGATCCTCAAGGTGAACGTCAACAACCGCTACGCCACGGACGGTTCGGGCCGCGCGGTGTTCGCCGCGGCCTGCGAGAGGGCCGGGGTGCCGTTCCAGTCGTTCGTGTCCAACAACTCGATGCCGTGCGGGACGACGATCGGCCCGATCACCGCCGCGCGGCACGGGATCCAGACCGTCGACATCGGGGCGGCGATCCTCTCCATGCACAGCGCGCGGGAACTGTGCGGCGCCGACGACCCGTTCCTCCTCGCGAACGCGCTGGCCGCGTTCCTGGAGGGCTGAGTACCTGAGAGGTAGTACCTGGGGGGCAGTACCTGAGGGGTACAGCCTGAGAGGTACCGCCTGAGGGGTAGCTCCGGGGTACGACATACCCGGGAGCTACCCCTCACGTACTCCCCCGCTCACTGCTCCCGGCAGGCGCGCGCCGCGTCACGGAACCACAGCGCGCTCGCCTTCGGGGTGCGCCGCTGTGTCTCGTAGTCCACGTGCACCAGACCGAACCGCTTCTCGTACCCGTAGGCCCACTCGAAGTTGTCCATCAGCGACCAGCAGAAATACCCCCGTACGTCCGCCCCGGCCGCCCGCGCGAGCCCGATCGCGGCGAGGTGGTCGGCGAGGTAGGCGGTGCGGTCGGTGTCCTGAATCCGACCCGTCCCGTCGACAGGGGAGTCGCTGTCGTCAAAGGCGGCGCCGTTCTCGGTGATGTAGAGCGGCAGTGCGGGGTACTCCCGGCTGAGCCGGGTGAGGAGGGCCGTCATGCCTTCCGGATAGATCTCCCAGGGCATCGCGGTCGAGGGCCGGTGGGTCTGCGGAACACCCTCGTAGCCGTGCGGCTCATCGGTCGCACGGACCACGTCCCGGAAGTAGTAGTTCACACCCAGGAAGTCCAGCGGCTGCGCGATCGTCCTCAAGTCGCCTTCCTGAACCGGAAGTTGGGCGTCCTGTTTCGCCAGGTCGGTGAGCAGGTCGGCCGGGTAGCGGCCCAGCAGCACCGGGTCGAGGTAGATCCGCGCGCCGATCGCGTCCGCGCGCCGCGCCGCCTCGACGTCCTCGGGCGCGTCGGAGGCCGGGTGGGCCACCAACGGGTTGAGGGTGATGCCGACTTGCGCGTCCGGCACGGCTTCCCGCAGTTGCTGGACGGCCAGTCCGTGGCCGAGGAGCAGGTGGTGGGCCGCCTTGGTGAAGTCGGGGAAACTCCGCCTGCCCGGGGCGTGGTTGCCGAAGTAGTAGCCCAACATGGCTGAGCAGAAAGGCTCGTTGAGGGTGATCCAGTGCTTCACCCGGTCGCCCAGCGCACCGGCCACGATCCCCGCGTACTCCGCGAACCGGTGGGCGGTGTCGCGCTCCGGCCAGCCGCCCGCGTCCTCCAGCGCCTGCGGCAGGTCCCAGTGGTAGAGGGTCGCCCAGGGGGTGATGCCCTTGGCGAGCAGTTCGTCCACCAGCCGGTCGTAGAAGCCGATTCCACGCGCGTTGACCGGGCCCGTGCCGCCGGGCTGGACGCGCGGCCAGGCCACCGAGAACCGGTAGGCGTCCAGGCCGAGTTCACCCAGCAGCCCGACGTCCTCGGGCATCCGGTGGTAGTGGTCGCAGGCCACGTCCCCGGTGTCGCCCCCGGCCACCTTGCCCGGCGTGTGACTGAAGGTGTCCCAGACGGACGGGGAGCGCCCGTCCTCCGCGACGGCCCCCTCGATCTGGTACGCGGCCGTGGCCGCCCCCCAGACGAAGTCGGCCGGCAGCCCTCGCACAGCCTCGCTCCCCACGGGCTCCGTGCTCGTAGCGGTCATCCGTTCCGCCTCCCTGCGGCGGTACGACATACGGCGTACGACGCCTTCCGCTTAAGGCGTCCATCACCCTCGCGTCGTACCGCACACGACGTACGCCCCCTCTTGTGGGAGCGCTCCCAAGCAGGCTTGCTCAATCCCCGATACCTGTCAAGCGCCGTTGTTTTCCGGCCAATCACACACCCCTTGCCGTGGAGCCCCGGGAACCGGTTGACAGGGCACGACCGGTCCCGGGAAGGTCTTGGGAGCGCTCCCAAGACGCCTCGCAGTCGCCCGATTCTCATCACGGTCAATCACGAACGCCCACAAACGATCCCCGCGCCGTCCGATCCGTCCTTCATGCCCAAGACCGGAAAGTGACCGCACGCATGCCTGATCGCAACTCCGTTCTGCCCCAAAACGCCCTGGGAACCCCATATGTGGAGCGCAATCTCGACCTGGCCGACAAGCTCTACCAGCGTTCCATCCATCCGGCGGCCCGACAGGTCGCCCTCGGGAGACGGCTCTCGTCACCCCTCGTGGTCGATCTCGACCCGACGACCGTGTGCGATCTCGCCTGTCCTGAGTGCATCAGCTCTCAAGTGCTGCACCACGGCCAGATCGGCCAGGACCGCATCCTGAAGCTCGCCCACGAACTGGCCGAATCCGATGTCCGGGCGGTGATCCTCATCGGTGGCGGGGAACCGCTGCTGCACCGGGCCATCGGACAGATCGTCGAAGTACTGCACGAGGCGGGCATCAAGCTCGGGCTCGTCACCAACGGCACCCAGATCAACCGGCATCTCGACCGGCTCGCGGAGTGTCTGTCCTGGGTGCGGGTCTCGGTCGACGCCGGCAGCGCCGACACCTACCAGATGTTCCGGCCGAGCCGGGGCAAGCGCAGCGTGTTCCCCCAAGTCATCGAGAACATGCGGATGTTGGCCGAGCGGAAGCGGGGGCGGCTCGGCTACTCGTTCCTCCTGATGCAGCGCTTCGACGAGGACGGGAAGGTCACCGAGTCCAACTACGACGAGGTCCACCAGGCGGGCCTGCTCGCCCGGGAGATCGGCTGCGACTACTTCGAGGTCAAGGCGATGCTGGACGAGGACCACTACACGGTCAACCAGCGGACCGAGGACATCGCGGCGGTCGAGGAGCAGATCGCGCGGCTGCGGGAGCTGGAGAGCGACTCCTTCCACGTCCTGCACTCCTCCAACTGGCAGGCCGTACGGCGTGGTACGGACCCGGTCCAGCCCAAGGACTACCACCACTGCGCGATCACCGAGCTGCGGACGACGGTGACCCCTACCGGGGTATTCGTCTGCCCCTACCACCGGGGTAACCCCAAGGGGCGGATCGGGGACATCCAGCAGTCCGGGTTCGCCGAGCTGTGGGCCGCCGCCGATACGTCGGTGATCGACCCCAGCGAGGACTGCCAGTTCGTCTGCGCACGGCACCGGTCGAACCAGGAGATCGCCCTGATCGGGAGGCGGCCCGACCCCGAGGGGCCCGGGGCGCTCGGACCGGACGGGCTGATCGACGACTTCGATCCCTTCATCTGAGGGCGGCCGGGCGGCGGCCGGCGCCGGCTCCCCGCCCGGCGCCGGTCGTACCTCCGGGGTAGCTCCCGGGTATGCGGCCGGCCCTTCGTCCTCGCGCTCAGCACACCGCCCCCCACCGAACCATCGAGGCCAGGAGTCCCCTACATGCGTCTAGCCGTGATCGGAGCCGGTCCCGCGGGCCTGACCTGCGTCAAGCAGGCTCTCGCGGACGGGCACGACGTGGTCTGCTACGAGAAGCACCAGGATCTCGGCGGCATCTGGAACCCGGCGTCCGGCGGAGCGTACGCCGGGGTCCGGATGCAGAGCTCCCGCATGAGCATGCCGTTCTCCGACCACCCGCCCCGGTTCGCCGCGGACTTCCCGACGCAGGGCGAGGTGCAGACGTATCTGCACGGGTACGCCGCCGCGTTCGGGCTGCTCGACGTGGTGCGGTTCGGGCGGGAGGTCGTGTCGGTGGTGAAGGAGGGGGGCCGCTGGCGGGTCGGCACGCGCGCTTCGAGCGGGCCTGTCTGGTCCCGTGGGGCGGGGGGTGGGGGTGAGGGCATCGGGGGGTCCGGCGACTCCTCCGGCGGCCTCGCCGACTCCGGGGTCTCGGCGGCGTCCGGCGCCATCACCGAGCCGGATGCCGCCGTGGCCTCCGGCGCCCTCGCCGACCCGGTGGGTGCCCGGCAGCTTCCCGAGCCGCCTCCCCCGCCCAACCCCGAGCACGCCGAGCTGTTCGACGCCGTCCTCGTCGCCAACGGCGAGCTGTGGCGGCCCCGGCTCCCGGACGGCGGCCTCCCCGCGCCGGGGAGCGGTGTCCGCGTCCTCACCTCGCCCGAGTACCGGGGGCCCGAGACCTTCGCCGGTCAGCGGGTCCTGGTGGTCGGGGGCGGGGTCAGCGGCGCGGACATCGCGGCCGACCTCGCGCCGTACGCGGCCCGGGTGGACTGGTCCGTACGGCGCCGGCAGCTGTTCCTGCCCCGGGACATCGGCGGAGTCTACAACGACGCCCTGTTCTCGTACGCGGGGCGGGTCGCCGTGGAGGAGGTGCCGTACGACCGGTACCTCTCCTGGCTGACGGAGTGGATGCCGGAGTACATGGGCCGGTACGCGGCGACGGGGCTACTTCCGGGGGACGGGTATCACGGCGCCGTCCACGTCAACGAGAAGATCGTCCCGGCGGTGTACGACGGAGGAGTTACGCCGGTCGCGGCGTTCGGGCGCTTCACCGAGGACGGCGGCGTGGTCCTCGCGGACGACACCCTCCAGCGGTACGACGCCGTCGTGCTGTGTCTCGGTTACGAGGCCCCCGACTACAGCTTCCTCCCGGCGCTGCGGCGCGAGGACCTGTACGAGCACCACTTCTGGCGGCACGACCCGACGCTCGCCGTCGTCAACACCCCTGTGGACACGGAGGCGTTCGGCACGGCCTGCCCGTACTTCGAGGCGATCGGCGGCTGGGTGCTGAGCGTCCTCGGCGGCAAGACGGCGATACCCGGCCCTGAGGAGCGGGCCGCCTGGTGCGCCGAGCACATGGGCACGCTCGCGGACCGGCGGTACCTGGACTGCTGGCTGGAGACCATCCGCCTCGGCCTCCTCAGCGGCGCGCTGCCCGACCCGGCGGTGCGCTTCCGCGACTACTGGACCCTGGTCTCCAGCCAGGTCGACCCGGCCAACCTCCGCCCCGGCACGCCGAGTCCGATACCGGCCGCCCACGACGACCGCTTCGACCTCGACGCCGTACGCCACCGGATCCTCGCGTCGTTGCCGGTGGCGACGCGGGAGCGGCTGCTGTCGGAGGGGGAGATCGAGGCGGGGGACTTCGAGGCGGCGGCCCGGGTACCGGAGGGGAGGGCGCTGGAGGCGTGGTTGCCTTACCGGCAGCGGGAGTTGGGGGCAGGGGGTGCGGGCGGCGGCACACCTGCCGGTGCGAGGGGGGCGGCCGACGCCCCTGGTGCCCCCGGCTCCCCTGATACCCCCACCATCACCGCCCCCCTCGACGAAGCCTCCGCCGGGAGTCCCGCGTGAGCGCCGGTACCACCGAGGGTGCGCCCGCGAAGGGCGGTAGGTGGCGGCTCGTCGCGGATCCCGCCGTGCGGAATCTGATCGCGGCGACCGGTGCGGTCGGGATCGCGGGGGCGTTTCTCGTGCCCACCACGAGCCTGTTCCTGACCGAGGCGGTCGCCGCGACGCCGCTGATGGTCGGGCTGTTCTTCGCCGCGCGGTCTATCGCGGAGATCGGCACGGACGTCGTCGTCGGGGCGGTTTCCGACCGGCTCAAGGACCGGCGCGCGATCCTCGTGCTCACCGCGCTGCTGAACGCGTCCGGCGCGCTGTGCTACACGTTCCTGCGGGACTACACGCTGCTGCTGGTCACCGGGATGGTCCTGTTCGGCCTGGGCGGCGCCTGCTTCGGGCAACTCTTCGCCTACACAAGGGAGTTGGCGGACGACCGGGGCGTGGACGCGCCGTTCTTCAACGGCTTCCTGCGCTCGGTGACCTCGCTGGCGTGGGTGATCGGCCCGCCGCTGGCGTTCTGGATCGTCGCCCAGTGGTCGTTCGCGGTGCTGTACGCGGCGACGGCCTGCCTCTCGCTGGTCGCGGCGGTGCTGTGCCGCTGGGGCCTGCCGTACCCGCGCACGGCACAAGCGGCGACGCCGGGCGAGGACCAACTCCCGGGCCTGCGCGGCATGTTCGCCGGGGTCGGCCCGCGCACGCTGCTGGTGCTGGGCTCGGTGGTCCTGCTGCTCGGCGCGAACGCGATGTACCAGATCAACCTGCCCCTCTACATCACCGACGACCTCGGTATGAGCGGCCAGTTCGCGGGCCTGCTCCTCGGTGTGAGCGCGGCCCTGGAGATCCCGCTGATGGTGATGGTCGGCGTCTGGGCGGACCGCTTCGGCAAGCGCCGTTTCCTGATCACGGCGACGGTCTGCGCGACGGCGTTCTTCGCGCTGCTGCCGGTCGCCGACACCAGCCGGGCGGCGCTGCTGGCGCTCCAGCCGCTCAACGCGGCTTGGGCGGCAGTGGCGTTGAACATCCCGGTCGTGATGCTCCAGGACAGTCTGCCGGGCCGTTTCGGCACCGCGTCGGCGCTGTACTCCAGCGCTTTCAAGGCGGGGATGTTCCTGGGCGGCCTCGCGGTCGGCACGGTCGCGACGTGGACGGGTTACACGCAGGTCTTCTGGGTGTGCGCCGGACTCACCGCCATCGCGGGGGTGTTGGTGCTGCCGCTGCGGGTCCAGGACACCGACCCGGCGCTCACGAAGCAGGCCCTCACCGGCGCACAGCCCGCCACCGGACAGGCCCTCACCGACGCGCGCCCCGCCACCCAGCAAGCCCCCGCCGACACACACCCCGCCAACTCCCCTGCTCCGCAAGCCTCCACCGACTCAACACCCCCCGCCCGCCCCGCCGAAGGGAGCCCCGAGTGACCACCACGTCGCCCGCCTGCACGGTCGTCGTCCCGACCTACAACCGCGCCGGCCTGCTCACCCACACCCTCGACTCGCTGGTCCGCCAACGCCTGGACGACGCGTTCGAGGTGGTCGTGGCGGACGACGGCTCCTCGGACGACACGGCCGAGGTGGTCGCCTCGTACCGGGACCGCCTGGACATCCACTACGCCTTCCAGGAGGACGAGGGCTACCGCGCCGCGAAGGCCCGCAACCTGGGTCTGGCGAAGGCGCGCGGCAAGGTGACCGTGTTCGTGGACTCCGGCGTGATCCTCCAGTCCGGCGCCCTGAAAGCCCACTTGGACGCGCACGCCGCCTCGGACGAGCCCACGGCCGTGGTCGGCTACGTCTTCTGCTTCAACGAGGGCAACGAGGACGGCGACGAGATCGTCAAGTCCCTGAACTTCGCCGACCCGGACGTGTCGTTCGCCGAATTCGCCGCGGAGAAGCGCTGGTTGGACATCCGTGAGGACTACTACGAGCGCTACGGCGAGGACCTGGACGCGCTGACGGCGCCCTGGCTGATGTGGTGGACCTGCAACTCCTCGGTGGACACGGCCCTGTTGAGGGAGGTCGGCGGCTACGACGAGGCGTACCGGCAGTGGGGCGCGGAGGATGTCGACGTCAGCTACCGGCTGCGGACGGCGGGCTGCCGCTTCGTACTGCGCCGGGACGCGGCCGCGCTGCACGTCCCGCACCCGAAGGACTACGAGTCCAACATGCGTTCGGCGGCGGTCAACTACCGCTATTTCGCGGCCAAGTACGACACTCCGGTGGCCCATCTGGTGGTGAACACCCACTTCCACGAGATCGAGGACGTCCTGCGCTCGCGGGGTCTCGCGGAGGGTGAGCCGACCGAGCACCTGGGGTCGATCGTGCGGCCCATCGACCAGATGGACGCCGAGCGCGCGGCGGCGGCCGGAGGGGAGCGATGATGCCCTTGCTGGGCATGTGGACGGCCGCCGACCGGGAGGCCCGCCGCGAGGGTGCCCGCGTACTGGTCTTCTCCCCGCACCCGGACGACGAGGTGATCGCCTGCGGCGGCACCATCGCGCGCCTGGCCGCCGAAGGCGCCCGCGTGGGCGTGGTGTTCGCGACGGACGGCGCGATGTCGCACGCGGCGGTCCTCGACATCCACACCGAGCCGACCCCGGCCGAACTGCGGGTGATCCGCCGGGAGGAGGCGCGGGGCGCGGCGAAGGCGATGGGCATCGGCGCGGAGGCGGCCCGCTTCCTGGACTACCCGGACACCCAACTGGCCGAGCATCTGCCGGAGTTCAGGCGGGACGTCCTGGAGGTCCTGCGGACGAACCGGGACGTCGCGCAGGTCTATCTCCCGCACGAGGTGCGGGAGCTCAACGCCGACCACCGCCTCACCGGTGAGACGGTCGTCTCCTGTCTCGCCGAACTCGGCCTGGAACCCGAGGTGTTCCGGTACGTGGTGTGGGACGAGCGCACCGAGGACGAGTTCGGCTTCGTCAACCGCAACCCGGCGGCGGGCCAGACCGACACCGCGGAGCAGTTGGTGTCCTTCGACATCACGCCGTACGTCGAGCGGAAGCACGCCGCGTTCCGTGAACACCGCACGCAGGTCGAGCTGTTCGCGCCCGGCCAGACCCGGGCCGTCGTGCCGCCGCCGTTCCAGGAGCGGGTGTTCGCGGCCCGCACCGAGGAATTCTGGGTCACCGCCGCACAGAAGGACCACCGATGACGACACACGCCGACAGCACGCGCCTGCCCTCCCTGCGGCCCCTGTCCGCCTGGCCCCGCCTCACCTCCGCGTTCCCGAGGGACCCGGAGATCGAGCGGCAAGTCGCCGGGATTCTCGCCCAGTTGACGCTGGAGGAGAAGGTCGGCCAGATGATCCAGCCGGAGTTGGCCGAGCTGACCCCGGAGGATGTCCGGGACTTCCACATCGGCTCGGCGCTCAACGGCGCCGGGATCTGGCCGGGCGGCAAGCGGCACGCCTCGGTCCAGGACTGGGTGGACACCGTGGACCGCTTCTGGGAGGCGGCCGAAGAGGGCTGGCAGGGACGGCCGTTCAGGATCCCGTTCCTGTGGGCGACCGACGCCGTGCACGGCCACAACAACGTGTTCGGCGCGACGGTCTTCCCGCACAACATCGGCCTCGGGGCCGCGGGCGAACCGGAGTTGATGCGCCGCATCGGCGAGGCGACGGCCCGCGAGGTCGCCGCGACCGGCATGGACTGGACGTTCGCGCCGACCGTGACGACCCCGCGCGACCGCCGCTGGGGCCGCTACTACGAGGGCTACGGCGAGGACCCGGCCCTGGTGCACGCGTACGGCAGGGCCATGGTGGAGGGCCTCCAGGGCGATGTCACCGCCCTGCGCGCGGGCGGCAGGGTCATCTCCAGCCTCAAGCACTGGATCGCCGACGGCGGCACCGAGAACGGCGGCGACCGGGGCACCGCGCGCTGCTCGGAGGAGGTGCTGCGCGACATCCACGCGCAGGGGTTCATCGCCGGCATCGAGGCGGGCGCGCAGTGCGTGATGGTCTCGTTCAGCAGCTGGTCGAACCCGGCCAACTACGACCATTCGCCGGGGATCTCGGAGCCGTACAACGACAAGGTGCACGGCAGCCGGTTCCTGCTGACGGACATCCTGAAGGACGCGCTCGGCTTCGACGGGGTGCTGCTCAGCGACTGGGACGCGCACGCGGAGGTCGCCAACTGCTCGGCGGGTGACGCCGGTTACGCGATCAACGCGGGCATGGACGTCCTGATGGTCGCGGGCCGCGAGGCATGGCAGGGCGTGCACCGCTCGACCGTGCGGTACGTCCGGGACGGGGTGATCCCGATGTCCCGCATCGACGACGCCGTGTCGCGCGTCCTGCGGATGAAGCTGCGCCTGGGCCTGTGGGACCGGCCGCGCCCCCGCGACCGGGCCGGGGCCGGCCTCCTCGGCCACCCCGAGCACCGCGCGCTCTCCCGCGAGGCCGCCGCCAAGTCCCTCGTCCTGCTGAAGAGTTCACCCGGAGTCCTCCCTCTGAAGCGCACGGCGCGCGTCCTGGTGACCGGCTCCGCGGCGGACTCCCTGAGCAAGCAGTGCGGCGGCTGGACGTTCAGCTGGCAGGGCGACGATGTGACCCGCGCCGACTTCCCCGACGGCACGACCCTGACGGACGCGGTACGCAACTCCCTCGCGCCAGAGGGCCGGTTGACGCAGGACCTCGACGATCCCGCCGGGTACGACGTGGCGTTGGTCGTGATGGGCGAGGACGCGTACGCCGAGATGCGCGGCACGCTGAAGCCCTGGCGCTCCCTGGGCTACGCCGACCTGAAGCTGTCGTACGCCGAAGACCTGGCGCTGCTGCGGCGGTTGAGGGCGGCCGGCGTCCCGACGGTGACCGTCTTCCTCACCGGCCGTCCCCTGTACTGCACGGAGGAGATCAACCTCTCCGACGCCTTCGTCACCGCCTGGCTGCCCGGCCCCTACGCCGAGGGCGTCACCGACGTCCTCTTCGAGGGCGGCCCCGACTTCCAGGGCCGGCTGCCGGTGTCCTGGCCGCGCACCCGCGACTCGGCCGCCGTGAACCGGATCCCCCCGCACCTGCCCGACTACCGCGTCCCGCCGGAGGAGACCGCGCCCACGGGCCGCCACACCCCGCTCTTCCCGGTCGGCCACGGCCTGAGCATGTACGACGGCCAGACCCCCTCGACGGAGCAACTCCCCCTGGACACCCCGGAACCGCCCCCACCGGCACCCCAAGTCGACGGCCCACTGCGCGTCTTGGACGCGGAGGGGACGCCGTACGACCTGAAGGTCGGCGGGCACAACACCTGGTCGCGGGAGGCCGTGCCGCTGACCGGGCCGATGAAGTGCCTGATCGTGCACAGTGATCCGGTGCCGGGGCCGACCGACGGCGTCGGACTGCGGCTGCGCTACACCGGCTACCCGGCCTTCGTGTACGCGGAGTCGCCGACCGGCACCCCGGCCGACCTGCGCGGCTACCTCGACGGCGAGGTGCGCTTCGCCGTCCGGGTCCTCCAACAGCCCTCCGGTCCCCTGTACTTGGCGTGCCACGACGACTACCCGGCCCAGCCGGGCGTCGACCTCGCGCCGAGGCTGCGGGAGCTGGAGCCGGAGCAGTGGTCCGAACTCGCGGTGCCGCTCGCCGAGTTGGCGGCCACGGGGATGGATCTGCGCCATGTGGACGTGCCGTTCATGCTCTACACCGAGGGCACGGCGGTGCTGGAGATAGCCGACGTCTCCTGGCGTGTCCCGTAGGCATGCGGCCGAGACGGAGGCTGGCTCTCATCGGGGCCGGTGCGTGGGGCCGGCGGTATCTGCGGGCCGCCGCGCTGCTGGGGGCGGACGTCGTCGTGTGCCACACCCGGCACCGCGGCGACGACGCCCGCCGGCTGGCCGTCGACCATCCCGAGGTCCGGCACACGACGTCCCTCCAGGAGGCGCTGGAGGGGGAGTTGGACGCGGTGGCCGTCGTCACCCCGCGCGCCTCGCACGCCGGGATCACCCTGGAGTGCCTGCGCCGGGGGCTGCCCGTCCTGGTGGAGAAACCCGCGGTCACCGACCCGGCGGACCTGGCCCGCACCCAGGCCGAGGCCCGCCGCCGGGGACTCACCCTGCACACCGGCTACACCCACTGCCACGACCAGGCCCTGCACCAACTCGCCCTGATGGCCAGTGCGTTGAAGGACCCGAACTGGCACCTCACCTGGACGAGACCCGCCCCCGGCACGACCCGGGCGGACCTGGTCTGGGAGTACTACCCGCACGTCTTCAGCATCGCGGACCTGCTGGGCGGACTCCCGGAACCCGAAACCGGCCCCAGACCCGAACCTCGAACCGGCCCCCACCCCGACGCCACCCCCGAACCCGACACACCACCCCCGACCCCCCTCAGCACCCCCACCCGCATCGAGACCCCCCTCCCCCTGCGCACCGGCCGAGCCCACGCCCTCGTCGCCGCAACCGGCCTGCGCCGCAAGGACATCCGCCTGTACGACGGCCCCGACCTGGTCGCCGTCTGGCGGGACCGGCGCCTGTTCGACCCCCGGCGCCGCCTGCTCTTCGAGGCCCACGAGGAACCCCTCCTGCGCCAACTCCGCACGTTTCTCGACGAGGTGACGGAACCCGGCGACAACTCCCTTGCCTGGCAACGGGACCGGTCCGTCACCGCCCTGCTGGCCGCGCTCGACCGGGCGGCCGGCCGACCCGCACCACCGTTCAGCGAACCATCCCCGCATCCACACGAGGTGTGAACTGTGAGAATTCTTCTGGCGGGCAACCGCGGATATCTCGGTTCCGTCCTGGAGCGATCGCTGCTGCACGACGGGCACGAGGTCGTCGGTCTCGACACGGGCTACTTCGATCCGGCTCCACGCCAGCCCCGCAAGGACGTCCGCCGCGTCACCCGCGACGACCTGCGCGGCTGCGACGCGGTGGTCAACCTCGCCGCGATGTGCAACGACGCGTGCGGCGACCTGTCCGCCTCCGCCACCCATCAGATCAACGCCCACGCCCCGGTCAGACTCGCCGAGCTGGCGAAGTCGCTCGGCATCAGGTCGTACGTCCTGGCCTCCTCGTGCAGCGTGTACGGGGCGGCCCGCGAGGGCGAGTTGACCGAGCGGGACGCGGTCGCGCCGGAGACCGCGTACGCCACCAGCAAGGTGACGGCCGAGCATGAGGTGCTGCGGCTGGCCGACGAGTCGTTCGCCCCGGTCGCGCTGCGCTTCGCGACCCTGTTCGGCGACTCGCCGTCCTTTCGGAGCGACCTCATGGTCAACCGCATCGCGCTGACGGCCGTGCGCTGGGGCCGTATCCGGATGAACGGGGAGGGCCTGCTGTGGCGGCCCCTCCTGCACGTCGCGGACGCCGCGCAGGCGATCCGACTCGTCCTGGAATCAAGGGAGTCGGGCGGCGAGGTCTTCAACGTGGGCTTCGCCGACCAGAACCACCGCATCGTCGACGTCGTCGAGATGACCCGCGAACTCCTGCCCGATGTGACGGTCACCAAGGAACCCGCGCCGGACAGCCGCAGTTACGCCGTCTGCTTCGACAAGTTCCAGGCGGCGTACGGGGAGTTCAAGTCGACCTGCACCGCGGCGGACGGCCTGCGCGAGGTCCTCGACGCCTACCGGCTGCGGCTGCGCGCCCCGCTCAGCGAGACCGGCGACGGCTGGGCCGGCACCGACCGCCGCGAGTGGCTGCTCGCCAAGCGCTCGGCGGGCGACCTGGACGCCGACTTCCACTGGAACTCCCCCACCACCGCCACACTCTGACGAGCCGTCAGAAAGGACCCCCCATGGCTTCCCCGAACGAGCCGCCACTCCTGCCCCCGGACGCCGTCCACACCGACCCGCGCGGCTCGATCACCGCGCTGCCGCCCTTCGCGACCGCCGGCACGATGGTCATCGAGTCCGAGCGCGGCGCCGTGCGCGGCAACCACTACCACCACGACGAGAGCCACCTCATGTACGTGGTCTCCGGCCGCATGATCTACATCGAGGACGATCCCCAACTCGGCATCTGTGTCGCCGAGGTGGGCCCCGGGCAGTCCGTCGTCAGCCCCAAGGGCGTCCCGCACACCACCGTCTTCCCCGAACACACCGTCTTCGTCACCCTCTCCGACGTCGACCGCGCCGGCCACAAGTACGAGGACGCGGTCGTCCGCGTCGACCCGCTGGAGGAACGCCCGGAAGTCGCCCCGTACTTGAAGGACATCGGCCCCCTCGTCACGGGCGAGCCCCAGCAGCGCCGGAGGCAGGGATGAACCGCTGCCTGCTGTGTACGTCGGGCGCCCTGGAGGACGTCCTCGACCTGCGCCCCACACCCCCCGCGAACGCCCTCGCGGACACCGCCGCCGACGCCCGCCGCGCGCACCGCTTCCCGCTGCGCCTGGTCCGCTGCACCGCCTGCACTCACGTCCAGTTGGCGGACCTCGTCGACCGCGACCTGCTCTTCCGCGACTACAAGTACGCGACCGGCGCGGCCCCCGGCCTGGTCCGCCACTACGCGGCCCTCGCCGGCATGCTCACAACGCGCCACCGCCCCACGTCGGTTGTGGAGATCGGCTCCAACGACGGCACCCTGTTACGACAGTTCGCCGCCCCCGGCGTCCGGGTGCTCGGCGTCGACCCGGCCGTCGACCTGGCCCGGACCGCGGAGGAGTCCGGAGTCCCGACCCACGCGACGCACTTCGACGAGTCGGTCGCGGAGAAGATCCTCGCCGAACAGGGCCCCGCCGAACTGGTGTTGGCGAACAACGTCCTGGCGCACGTCGGCGACCTGAGCAGCGTCCTGCGCGGCATCCGGCGCCTGCTCGCGCCCGCCTCGCACGCGGTCGTGGAGGCCGCGCACCTGCTGCCGATGGCGGTGACGGGGACGTACGAGTTCATCTACCACGAGCACATGTCGTACTTCTCGCTCCACGCGCTCCAACAGGCCGCGGAACTGCACGACTTGGCGGTCGTCGACGTCGAGGAGATCGCCACCCAGGGCGGCTCGATCCGCTGCTGGCTGCGGCCCGCGTCCGCCGTCCGCGCCATCGACGTCGCCCCCGCCGTCGGTGAACTCCTCGCCCGCGAACGGGAGGCGGGCCTGCTCGACGGCACCCTCACCCGGTCGTTCGCGGCACGCACCCAGCGCGTCAACACCGCGC
Source organism: Streptomyces sp. 4F14 (assembly GCF_048159485.1). Taxonomy (NCBI): domain Bacteria; kingdom Bacillati; phylum Actinomycetota; class Actinomycetes; order Kitasatosporales; family Streptomycetaceae; genus Streptomyces; species Streptomyces sp. 4F14. The sequence goes on along the minus strand of NZ_JBLRVY010000010.1, from coordinate 292,119 downwards.
TGTACGACGTCGTCGAGGGCCTGCGGGCGCGCGGGAAGCGGCTGTCGGGGTACGGGGCGTCGGCGCGGGCGGTGACGCTGATGACGCAGGCGGGGATCGACGACGCGATCGAGCGGATCGTCGACGACAACCCCCGCAAGCAGGGCTTCCACATCCCCGGCTCGGGCATCCCGGTCCTGCCGCCGGACGCCCTCACCCGGGAGAGCACCGACTACTGCGTGCTGTTCGCGTGGAACTTCCGGGACGACATCACCGCCGGGCTGACGCAGTACGTCGAGTCCGGCGGGATGTTCGTGGTGCCGTTCCCGCACCTCACCGTGGAGTAGGGGAGGTAGGGGGTACCTGAGAGCTACCTCCGCAGAGCTACTCCTGATCCATCCCCGCGAGCACCAGCGGCAGCCGGTCCGCCCCGCCCTCGACGAGGCGGACCGGCACCCCCCAGTCCTGCTGGTGCACATGACACGCCGGGTACTCGATCGACGGATCGTCATCACACGACGCGGCCATCGCCGAGACGTGCAACACCCCCTCCACCACCGCCGGATTCAACTCCAGCACCCGCGACAGCTCCGTCTCCGCCCCCTCCCCCGCGAGCAGCAGCTCCGGCGGGGTCGACGACACCAGCAGCCGCGTCGAGGGCCCGTACCGCGTGTCCAGCTTCTGCCCCGACGGCGCCTGGAACACGACGTCGAGCTGGAGCTTCCCGGGCGCCACCTCCGTGGCCGCGCGCCGCGTGCGGTGGGCGACCGCCTCGACGCGCACCGCCTCCTCCGGCAGCCGCAGCCGGGTCAGCCGGTGCCGGGCCGACTCGACGACGACCAGGTCGTCCCCGACGAGCACGGCGTCGGACGGCTCGCGCAGGTCCGTCGCGAGGGTCGTCACCTCACCGGTCGCCGGGTCGTAGCGGCGCAGCGCGTGGTTGTACGTGTCGCTGACCGCCACCGACCCGTCGGGCAGCGCGGTCACCCCCAGCGGGTGCTGGAGCAGCGCCTGTCCGGCGGCCCCGTCCCGGTGCCCGAAGTCGAAGAGACCGGTCCCGACCGCCGTGGACACGTTTCCGTCCGTATCGACCCACCTCAGGGCCGAGGTCTCGGAATCGGCCAGCCACAGCCGGTCAGCCGTCGCCGCGAGCCCCGACGGCTGCGCGAACCACGCCTGAGCGCCCGGCCCGTCCACGAGCCCCTCGTTGGTCGTCCCTGCCGCGACGGCGACGGTCCCCTCGGCAGGGTCGTACGCCCACAGCTGGTGCACGCCCGCCATGGCGATCCACACCCGGCCTTCGAACAGCGCGACGTCCCACGGCGAGGAGAGGTCGATCTCGCGCGCGGGCCCCGAGGCCGGCGCCCCCTGCCACCACTGCCGCCCGGTCCCGGCCAGGGTCGTGACCTCGCCGCTCGCGAGGTCGACGCGCCGCAGCGCGTGGTTGACGGTGTCGGCGACGACCACCGCCCCGTCGTCCAGCAGCGCGAGCCCCTGCGGCTCGTTGAACGCCGCCTCGGCGGTCCCGTCCGCGAACCCGCGCGCGCCGGTGCCGATCCGGCGTACGACGCTCTCGCCGTCCTCCGCCAGCTCCACGAGCTGGTGCCGGGTCGTGTCGCTGACCAGGAACGTGCCGGACGGCAGGACGAGCGCCTTGCCGGGGAAGCGTAGGGCCGTCGGCTCGGACTCGGGCGCGACGTACGGGCCGTCCCCGCGCCGCAGCGTGCCCTTCGCGCCGTGCTCGGCCTCCAGCTCGGTCACCAGGCGCTCGATCGCGTGCACATGCCCCTCGCCCGCGTGCTGCGCGACGACGTACCCCTCCGGGTCGATCACCACCAGCGTCGGCCACGCGCGCACCGCGTACTGCTTCCACGTCGCCAGCTCCGGGTCGTCCAGGACCGGGTGCTCCACGCCGTAGCGCTCCACCGCGTCCACGACCGCCTGGTGCTCCGCCTCGTGGACGAACTTCGGGGAGTGCACGCCGATCACCACGACCGTGTCCGCGTGCTTCTCCTCCAGCTCGCGCAGCTCGTCCAGGACGTGCAGGCAGTTGATGCAGCAGAACGTCCAGAAGTCCAGGACGACGATGCGTCCGCGCAGGTCGGCGAGGGTGTACTGACGGTCGCCCGTGTTCAGCCAGCCGCCCTTGCCGACCAGCTCGGGGGCCCGGACGCGCACGCGGCGCGGAGTGGTGTCGCTCATGCCCTCAAGGGTGCCACCGGGCACTGACAGTCACGACAGCGCGTGTCCCGTGGTCGCGTCCACGTGGTCCGGGACCTCGTCGTGCCGGTCGCCGACGGTCGAGGTGCCCGTCGGTTCGAGGAGCAGGATGTCGGTCGGGACGGGCGCGTACGGCTTGTGCTCCACCCCGCGCGGGACGGTGAAGACGGAACCCTTCTCCAGGACGACCGTCCGCTCGCCGGAGGGCTCCCGCAGAGCGATGTGCAACTCCCCCTCGATCACCAGGAAGAACTCGTCGGTGCGGTCGTGCGCGTGCCAGAGGTGCTCGCCCTCGACGTGGGTCACGCGGACGTCGTAGTCGTTGACCGACGTGACGATGCGCGGGCTCCACCGCTCGTCGAAGGAGGCGAGGGCGGCGGCGAGGGAGATCGGCTGAGTGCTCATGCCGATCATGCTCGCCGTGGCCGGCCGCCCCGCACGAGTGCTAGGAATCGCACATGCCGCAAGGATCCTCGCAGCCGAAGCAGCCGAAGCAGCCGGTCGGCCGGCCACACCGCGTCGTCCTGATCGTCGACGACAACTCCAACCCCTTCGAGATGAGCTGCGCGATCGAGATCTTCGGCCTGCGCCGCCCCGAACTCGGCCGCGAGCTGTACGACTTCGCCCTCTGCGCCGCCGACCCGCGCACGCGTATGCGCGACGGCTTCTTCACGCTCACCGGAGTCGCCGGCCTGGAGGCCGCCGAGGACGCCGACACCCTGATCGTCCCGAACCGCCCCGACGTCCTCGTCCCGCGCACGCGTACGGTGCTCGACGTGATCCGGCACGCGCACGCGCGAGGGGCCCGGCTGATGGGCTTCTGCTCGGGCGCGTTCACGATCGCCGAGGCGGGCCTCCTGGACGGCCGCCGCGCCGCGTGCCACTGGATGTGGCAGGAGTCGTTCCGCGCACGTCACCCGCGCGTACTGCTCGAACCGGACGTCCTGTTCGTCGACGACGGCGACATCCTCACCGCCTCCGGCAGCGCCTCCGCACTCGACCTCGGCCTGCACGTCGTCCGCAGGGACCACGGCGTCGAGATCGCCAACGCGGTGTCCCGGCGTCTCGTCTTCGCCGCGAACCGCGACGGCGGACAGCGCCAGTTCGTCGAACGCCCCCTCCCCCGCGTCCCCGACGAGTCCCTCGCCCCGCTCCTGGAATGGGCCCAGGAGCGCCTGGACACCCCCCTGACGGTCGCCGGCCTCGCCGCCCGCGCCTGCGTCTCCCCCGCGACCCTCCACCGCCGTTTCCGCGCCCAGCTCGGCACGACGCCGCTCGCCTGGCTGACCGGCGAACGGGTCGCGCTCGCGTGCCGGCTGATCGAGCGCGGCGAGGAGCGGCTGGACGTCGTCGCCGCGCGCGCGGGCCTCGGTACGGCGGCGAACCTCCGCGCACGCGTACGGCACGCGACCGGACTCAGCCCGTCGGCGTACAGGCGGCGTTTCGGGCCCGGTGGCGGGGAAGCCGTACCGGCATGAGATTCCTGGTACGCGACCGGCTCCTCGGCTTCGGCGAGGACTACTGGATCGAGGACGACCGAGGCCAGAAGGTGTTCCTGGTCGACGGCAAGGCGATGCGCCTGCGCGACACCTTCGAGCTGAAGGACACGCGCGGGCGCGTCCTGATCGACATCCACCAGAAGATGTTCGCCCTGCGCGACACGATGGTGATCGAGCGCGAGGGCGAGACCCTGGCGACGATCCGCCGCAAGCGCCTCTCCCTGCTGCGCAACCACTACCGCGTGTCCCTCGTCGACGGCACCGACCTCGACGTCAGCGGCAAGATCATGGACCGCGAGTTCGCCGTGGAGTACGACGGCGAGCTGCTCGCCGTCATCTCTCGCCGCTGGCTGCGCGTGCGCGAGACGTACGGCGTGGACGTCGTCCGCGAGGACGCGGACCCGGCGCTGCTGATCGCGGTGACGGTGTGCGTGATCCACCTGGCGGAGAAGGAGCGCGAGGACGACTGACCCCCGAAAACGACCGCCCCGCACGCGAAACCAGCGGCACCCCGGCAGCACCCCGCCGCACCCTCACCGCTCCGGCGTAGCCACCCCCAGCACCCGGTCCTTCAGCGCCGGAAACACCTCCCGCGTCTCCCCCACCTGCCCCGGCTCGAACTCCACGGTGAGGACCTCCTCGCCGTGCCCGGCCTCCCCCAGCACAGCTCCCCATGGATCCACCACGATCGAGTGACCCGCCTGGGGAACTCCGGCATGCGTCCCGGCCGTTCCACACGCAAGGACGAACGCCTGGTTCTCGACAGCCCGCGCCTGAGCCAGCAGCGTCCAGTGGGACCGGCGGCGCTCCGGCCAGCCCGCCGACAGCACGAGGGTCTCGGCGCCCAGATCGACGAGACCGCGGAACAGCTCGGGGAAACGGAGGTCGTAACAGGTGGCGACACCGACGACGGTGTCGGGCAGGGAGACAGTGACCAGGTCCCGCCCGGCCCCCATCAACACGGCCTCGCCCTTGTCGAAGCCGAACCGATGGATCTTCCGGTAGGTCGCGGCAAGGTCACCGCTCGGTGAGAAAAAGAGGGAGGTGTTGTAGAGGGCTCCATCAGAACCCCGCTCGGGAATCGACCCGGCGTGCAGCCAGACCCCCGCGTCGGCGGCGGCCTTCGCCATCACGTCGTACGTCACGCCCCGCAGCTCCTCGGACTCGGCGCCGAACAGCTCGTACGCGAACGCCCCGGTGGTCCACAGCTCGGGCAGGACGACGAGATCGGAGTCACTGCACGCACGTACGAGAGAGGCGACCCGTCCCCGCCGGTCTTCGACCGATTCGCCCTCGTCCACGGCAACTTGGATCAACGAAGCGCGCACAGTACACCGTCCTGGCATTCGAGTAGTCCACATCGGCCTACGATCGTCACACGAAAGCACTGCCGGGGCCGTCCACAGCAGCGTAACTTAGCGTGCTAAGACGCCACCGACAGCAGCCGACAACCTCCCGTTGGCAACGCCGCCACCGACCGCCGCCCGTGTACCGACCGCCGAGGGGTCCCGTTCCGTGAGTCTGCATCCCACCCTCCAGCCCTACGCCGACGCCTGGACGCACTCCATAGAAGCGATAACCGAGCTGGTGCAGCCCCTGGTGGAGGCGGACTGGAACCTCCGTACGCCGTGCCCCGGCTGGTCGGTGAGGGACGTCGTCTCACACGTCATCGGCCTGGACTGCGAGATGTACGGCGACCCGCGCCCGATCCACTCCCTGCCCCGCGACCTCTTCCACCTGACGACCGACCTCCAGCGGTACATGGAGGTCCAGGTCGACGTCCGCCGCCACCACACCTCCCCGGAGATGACGGCGGAGCTGGAGTACACGATCATCCGCCGCAACCGGCAGCTGCGGAACGAGAACCGCGCCCCCTCGGCGAAGGTCCGCGGCCCCCTGGGCACGGAGCTGACCCTCGAAGAGTCGATGCGCTCCCACGCGTTCAACGTCTGGGCCCACGAACAGGACCTCCGCACCGCCCTCGGCCGCCCCGGCAACCTCGACTCCCCCGGCGCGCACATCGCCCGGGACGTCCTGCTGGACGCGCTGCCCGCGATCGTCGCGGAGAAGTCGAACGCCCCCCGCAGCTCGGCGATCGTCTTCGACGTGACCGGCCCGGTCGAGTTCCTGCGCACGATCCGCGTCGACATGCAGGGCCGCGGCACCCTGGAGACGGTCCCCGCGCTGGGCCCCGCCGCCTCCTTCGTCCTCGACTGGGAGACGTACGTCCGCCTGGCCTGCGGCCGCGTCGCCCTGGACGCCGTCGCCGACCGGGTCAAGGCGGAGGGCGACCCGGAGCTGACGGCGGCGATCCTCAGGAACTTCACAGTCACGCCGTAGCGGGTACGGAGGCCAAGGCGGGCGGTCATATGAACGCCCGCGCCGGCCTCGTACACCGCCGCTCGCGGCGGCCCCTCGTACCCGTCCCTCTACGCGGGCACGTGCACCGTCTCCACCCGGGACGCCACCAGCCGCTCCCGCTCCCTGCGCGCCGCCTTCTTCCGCAGCCGCAGGATCTGACTGATCCCGATCGCCTGAAGTACGAAAACGACCGAGAACGCGATCCCGTAGCTGTCGTCGGTCGCGTCCAGCAGGACGCCGATCGCGAACAAAGTGAACATCGACGCCGTGAAGCCGCCGATGTTGGTGATCCCGGAGGCGGTGCCCTGACGCTCGGGCGGGTTCGCCGGGCGCGCGAAGTCGAAGCCGATCATCGAGGCGGGTCCGCAGGCGCCGAGGACGACGCAGAGCGTCACGAGCACCCAGGTCGGCGCGTGGTCGCCGGGGTAGCCGATCGCGAGCGCCCACGCCACGGCCGTGGCGAGGACCGTGCCCAGCGCGAGCGGAAGCCGCGCCTCGTGGTGCCGGGCGATGAGCTGGCCGTACACCACCCCGAAGACCATGTTGGACAGCACGACGACCGTCAGCAGACCGCCCGCCTCACCGCGCGTCAGCCCCTGTCCCTGGACCAGGAACGGCATCCCCCACAGCAGCAGGAACACCATCGCCGGGAACTGGGTCGTGAAGTGCACCCACAGCCCCATACGCGTCCCCGGCTCGCGCCAGGCGGTGGCGATCTGGCGGCGGACGTACGCGGCGCCCTGATGCGGCATCGGATCGGGCTCGTACCCGTCCGGATGGTCCCTCAGGAACAGCACCAGCAGGACGAGTACGACGATCCCGAGCCCGGCGCTGCCCGCGAACGCGGCGGTCCAGCCGACGCCGTGCAGGAGCCGGGCGATGACCAGCGTGGAGACCAGGTTCCCGGCGACCCCGGCGAGCCCCGCGAGCTGCGCGACCATGGGCCCGCGCCGCGCGGGGAACCAGCGGCTGCCGAGCCGCAGGACGGAGATGAACGTCATGGCGTCCCCGCAGCCGAGCAGCGCGCGCGACGCGAGGGCGGTGCCGTACGACGGGGAGAGCGCGAACCCGAGCTGTCCAGCCGTGAACAGCACGACGCCGATGGTCAGGACCCGCTTGGTGCCGAGCCGGTCGACGAGCAGGCCGACGGGTATCTGCATCCCGGCGTACACGAGGAGCTGGAGGATCGAGAACGTCGACAGCGCGGAGGCGCCGACGTGGAAGCGGTCGGCGGCGTCGAGTCCCGCGACCCCCAGCGACGTACGGAAGATGACGGCGACGAAGTAGACCGACACTCCGATGGACCACATGACGACAGCGCGGCGCCCGCCGGGCGGGTCACCCGGGAGAGTGGAGTTCTTCACCGGACATCGCCCCGGGCGAGATGCGCGAACCAGTCGACGTGCCGGCGGACGATCGATACGGCCGCCTCGGCGTCGCCGGACCGCAGCGCGTCGAGGATCTGCTCGTGCTCGACGAGCGACTTGGCGATCCGGTCGGGGTGCGAATGCATGATCGCGACGCCCATCCGCAGCTGCCGGTCGCGGAGTTGGTCGTAGAGCCGGGTAAGAATCTCGTTGCCGCCGCTGCGGACGATCTCGGCGTGGAAGCAGCGGTCGGTGACGGCCGCCGCGGCCAGGTCGCCGCGCCCCGCCTCCTCCTTCTGCCGCTCCAGCAGCTCCGCGAGCCGCTCGACCAGGCCCGCGCGCGCGGGGACGGCCTTGCGGACGGCGTGCTCCTCGATCAGCAGCCGTGTCTCGACGACGTCGGCGATCTCCTGTGCCGACACCGGCAGGACCAGCGCGCCCTTCTTGGGATACAGCCTGATCAGGCCCTCGACCTCCAGGCGCAGCAGCGCTTCCCTGACCGGGGTCCGCGAAACCCCTACGGCGTCGGCGAGTTCGCCTTCGGTGAGGAGGGTGCCGCCTTCGAAGCGGCGGTCCAGGACGCCCTGCTTGACGTGGGCGTAGACGCGGTCGGCGGCGGGTTGTTTGGTGACGGGGACGGGCGGGGCTGACGGCATGCCGACAGGATAGATACAACACGTACGCAAGGGGGGAACGTTTCACCATGCGGACGGCGACCCGCCCCGTCGGCCCCAGTTTCCTCAAGAGATTCAAAATTCCCGGAACCAGACGCACAACTTTCTGTGCTAGGTACGTGTCACAGACGTGCGGCCCCTTACTTTCCCCTCCTCTCAACCAGGCCGCACTCAGGGGCATTTCAACGCAATCGGGGTATTTCAGTTGATAACCGCACTCAAGGGCAAGCCTGTCCGCAGAGCCGCCGCCGTCACCGCGACGGCCGTCGCGATGCTCGCGACGGGCGCCCTCGCCGCGGCTCCCGCGCAGGCCGCCGTCGCGCCGTCGATCGCGGCCAAGGCCGGCTACGTGATGAACAACGCGAGCGGGAAGGCGTACGGCAAGGCCGCCACCACGAAGCTCTCCACCGGTTCCACCACGAAGATCATGACCGCCGCGGTCGTTCTGTCTCAGCCGAAGCTGAACCTGAACGACAAGGTCACGATCCAGATGGCGTACAGCGACTACATCGTCAAGAACAACGCGTCCTCGGCGCGGCTGATCGTCGGCGACAAGGTCACGGTCCGTCAGCTGCTGTACGGGCTGATGCTGCCGTCCGGCTGCGACGCCGCGTACGCGCTCGCCGACAAGTACGGCACGGGATCCACCCGTGACGCGCGCGTCAAGAACTTCATCTCGAAGATGAACGCCAAGGCGAAGTCGTTCGGCATGAAGAACACGACCTTCGACTCGTTCGACGGCATCGGCAACGGCAAGAACGCGTCGACCGCCCAGGACCTCACGACCCTCGCGAAGAACGCGCTCAAGGACGCGAACTTCCGGGCGATCGTGAAGACGAAGTCCTACACGGCCACGACCATCACCAAGACCGGCACCAGCCGGAAGATGGCCGCCTGGACCAACACCAACACCCTCCTGTCCAGCTACAGCGGCACGATCGGCGTCAAGACCGGCTCCGGTCCCGAGGCCAAGTACTGCCTCGTCTTCGCGGCGACCCGCGGGGGCAAGACCATGGTCGGTACGGTCCTCGCGTCCACCAACGCGACGGTCCGCGCCCAGGACGCGACGAAGCTGCTCAACTACGGGTTCGCGAACCTGAAGTAGGTCATGTACGAGGGGGCTCACCGGGTGGGTTGCGGTGGGCTCCCTCGGCGTTTCAGACCGTACGGACGACGAGGGCGGGCTTGGTGTCCTGGGCGTCGGCGAGCGCGCGGATGTCGTCCGGGTCGGAGGTCCAGACGACGGCGCCGAGACCGGCTGCCATGACGACGACCGTGGCGTCGACGACGTCCGCCGTGCCGGCCTTGCCGCAGAGGATGCCCGCGGCCTTGGCGGTTTCGAGGCCCACGGGGACGACCTGGCATCCCGCGAGGAACTTGCCGAGGCGCACCAGACGCCGGGAGTCACGCCACGCCTGGCTGACGACGATGGAGGGGACGTGAATGTCCCGGCCGTCTTCGAGGGCCAGGCTGTGGCGGGCCCACATGCGCCGGTCGCCGTTGTCGATGGCGATCAGAGCACCGGCGTCGTACAGGTAGGGGATGTTCACGCGGCCGAGGCTCCCGCGCCGCCGAGGTGCTCGGCATCCGCCGCGGCCATCTCGGCACGCGCGGCGGCGAGTTCCTCCGGGGTGAAGGCGCCGTTCTCCGCCTGCCACTCCTGGATCACCGCGCGACCGGCCCTCAGCCTCAGCTCTCGCTCCGCGGCACTGGCGACAAGCCGGGAGAGAGGGATGCCCTCCTCCTCCGCGGCGCCGGCCAGGGCTTCGACCAGGGATTCATCGAGGGTGATCGTCACCTTCTTGCTAGCCATACATTCACCATAGCGCGATATGGCAATCCCCGCCCAACCCTTCCCGCACCCCCGCTGCGCCCCGCACCGGACATCCGACACAATCGCGTCCCATGGACGTACTGATGCCCGTGCTCGTGATCCTGCTCGTGGGCGGGATCTTCGCTGTCGTGACCACCGCGTTCGTGCGCAGTCGCAGGAGCCAGGTGGAGGGCGCCGAGGGAAGGGCCCAGGCGGTCCGGGTGGCCCAGGGCAGGGGGTGGGGGTACCAGGAGGCCACGTACGGAGTGATCGACCGGCTCTGCGGGATGGCTCCGCTGCCGGTCAGCGGGAGCAGGCTGCTCGCGCGGCACTACATCACCGGTGAGCAGCGGGGGCGGAGCTTCTGCTGCTTCGAGTACACGACCGGGACCATCGGGGTCAACGACATCGGTCCGGGAGCCAACAAGCCCGTCTACTGGACCGTGTTCGCGGTCACCACGCCGGGCACCGGACCCGACCTGGTCGTGCGGCGGCCCGAGGCGCTGGACGCGGTCGCGCGGCGCGGGCGTACGGTGCGGCTCGGGGCGGCGGAGTTCGACGACGCGTTCACCGTGCTCACGGACGACGAGCCGTTCGCCCGCGCCGCGCTGACCGACGGGGTCGTCCCCTTCCTGGCCGCGAACCCGCAGGCCGCACCGGTCCGGCTGCACGGCGACGAGCTGATCACCTGGTACAAGGGCCGGCTCAGCCCGCAGGGGATGGACGAGCACCTGACCTATCTGTGCGACGTGCTCGACCGGATCCCCGCGCGGGTCTGGTCCGCCTAGTTCTCATCGGCCCGTACCGAGCGGACGAACTCCTTGAAGTCCTCCAGAACTTCGGGGAGTTGTCCCGGCTTCGCGGTGAGCACCAGCTCGATCACGGCCCGCTCGGCGGGGTTCTTCGTGTCCTCCAGGCCCAGATAGACCTGGCTCTGCGCCAGCTCCAGCGGGGCGCCGCGGAGGGTGGTGGACAGGCGCAGGTTCTGCACCACTCCGGGAGCGTCCGTCAGGCCCGGCAGGTCCGGCGTACCCACGTCCTGCTTCTTGAGGACCCGGACCTCTCCCGCCTGCCCGAGCCGCCGTACCGACTCGTCCGCGATCTGGCGGATGGTCGCGCCGTCGTTGCGCATCCGGCCGGCGATGGTGATGTTCGCCGTGAAGCCGCCGTCGACGGACGCGGGGTGGAGCGCCACGAAGGCGACCGAGGGTGCCCCCACCTCGTCCGGCGGCGCCGGCTGCCAGCCGTCCGGCAGCGAGAACGAGATCTTGACCGGCAACGTGGTAGCCATGGTGAATCCGATTCCTTCATGAACGCGAACAAGGGCCGGCTGGACTCGAAGCCAGCCTAGAACCAGCTGCCGACCGTGTGGTCCCACGTGTAGTCCGCGGCGTCGCCGACCGCGTCCGCCGCGTCGCCGACCGTGTCGAGCACCTCGGCCGGGTCGACGGTGATCTGGTACCCCACCTTGGCGCCGACGCCCAGACCGACGCCCAGCTCACCGCCGATGTGGTACTTGCCGTCCTCCCCCTTGCCGACGTCGATGCCGGCCGCGGCACCCGCCCCCGCCCAGGCTTCGCCGGTCACACCGGCACCGACACCGCCCACGGACGCGGACACCGACCCCTCGGCCTTGGCACCCGCGAACGCCTCCGCGCCGCCGTGCAGCCCGTCCTTGCCGGCCCTGAGCCTGGCCTCGGCGTTCGCGCCGACGAACGCGGCGCCCGACGCCTGGGCGCCGAGGATGCCGTACTCGACGCCGCCCTTGGCCTCGGCCTTGGCGAGGTACGCGCTGCCCGTCGCCTTCAGCTCCAGGTTGCCGTCCGTGATGCCGGCTACGGCGGAACCGTCCAGGCCCAGCAGCTTGACGCCGGCCTCCCCGGACAGCTTGACCCCGCCCACCGTGACCTCGCCCTTGGCGTCCTTGGACCAGACCTCGGCGCCACCGGTGACCTCGGCGATCTTCACCGACCAGCTGACCTTTTTGGCCGCGGGGTCGTCGGGGACGGCGTTCGGGTCCTGGTGGCCCCAGTTCCGCTTGTGCTGGTCGGCGGGGTTGTTGCCGTACTGCCACAGCTCCTCGGCGGGCGAGGTGGTGCTCTGGCCGATGCCGAGATCCTTGGCGAGGGCCGCCGCTTCATGCAGCCAGTTCGGGCTGTCGGGAGCGCCGCCGGCCAGTTGGCCGAGTTCGGTCGACAGGGTGCCGGCCGCCTGCTGCGTCTGGGCGCGCGCAGTGCCGAGCACCTGCTCCGCCGCCGCGTGGTCGCCGGCGTCCCACTTCTCGATCGCGTCGGCGGCCTGACCCTGCGCCCAACGCAGGACGCCGACATAGGCGTTGATGGACTTCGCCGCGCCCGCCATGTGGTCGGAGGCGATGTACCAGTTGCCCTTCTCGCCGGAGAGGCTCTTCCAGAACGCGTCGCTGGCCTCGCCGTTCCAGCCGGGGACCCGTACGTCCTTCAGGTTGGAGCCGACGTCGTCGAACTTCCCCGACCATTTCGTCATGGTCTCGGCGAGTTCCGTCAACGCCTGGACGTCACCGGGAATGAGCGCCTTGGGATCCTTTGTCGATCCGAGTGAAGCTGTCACCGCTCGCCTTAGTCGGTCTTGACGGAGTTCACGGTGTTGTGGACGTCTCCGTCCGTGTTCTTGAACGTGCTCGACGACGAGGTGATGCCCGCCGCGATGTTCGCCGTACGACCGCTGAGGATCTGCGCGCCCACCTGCCACGTACCGCAGAACGCGGCGAAGGCCGCGGCCGCCGCCGACTCCCCGAACACCCCGCTCCGGCCCGCCACGCCTTCGAGGCTGAAACCCTCGGTCGGCCGCAGCGCCTCCACGACGTCCCTGGCGCCCTTCTTCAACGTGTCCGAATCCGCGCCCAGGTCAGGTTCAGCCATGGCTGAACTCCCCCTTCATGAAACCGGCCTGCACCGGCTGTATCCACCCGTTTCCGCGTCCCGCGACACGCACCGGACGATCGGCGCGCGAAGCGTAGCATCGGGTCCACACCGGTAGAGAAGGCGAACTCGGCCATGGGTTCCCGGGCGTTGCTTCCTGCTCGGCGCTCGCCGGACTCACCCGGCCTGCGTTTCGACCAAGGGCTGCGAGCCGGGGACGCGCTGACGAAGTTGCGCCGCGAGTGCCAGGGTCTGGACGAGGCGGACCAGGGAGTGGGCGCCTGGCTCGTCGTCCGCGTAGCGGGGGATCCGCAGGGGGGTCACCTCGTCCAGGACGATGTCCTCGCGCGCGAGGACATACCCGAGTGCGAGGAGGGCGGAACGTCCGTTGCCGTCCTCGAAGGGGTGGAAGAAGGACACGTCCAGGTACAAGCGGGCGGCTCTGGCCGCGACGGGGGCGGGGCCGGTCGCCTCCGCCAGACACACGTCGAACAGGGCCGGGGTCCCGGCGTCCACCCCGTACCGCTCGTCCCCGCCCTTGGCGAACGCGGGAAGCCGACGGAACGTGAACTGCTCCCGCCCGAGGACCACGCTCTGCCAGGCGGCGAGACGCGAGAAGCCGAGAGGCCGACCAGCCGCGGCGTCCTCCTGTACGGAACTCCACGCGTTCCGGAAGCGTTTCTCGTGTACGACCGTGAGGTGCGCGATTCCGTCCCGGCGCCCTCGGATCGGTCCCGTCAGCGGGTCGGCCGTCTCTTCCCAGCGGATCCGCGAACGGACCTCCAGCCAGGCGGCGAGGTCGTCACGCACCATGCTCCCCGATGGCCAGTTGGACCCGGCTCACGGCCTCGGCATCGGGGGAGACCCAGCTTCTGAACTCCGAGTCCACCAGGGCGCACGCCAGTTCCTCCGCCTCGAACGCCGACATGCCGGTCGTCTCCAGGTACCACGCGATCGCGTCCTCACAGGCAGGCAGCCACAGCTCACCCGCGCCCGTCCGCTCGACGACGAGCGTCACGAGGGGGACGACGGCCCGAGCGCGGGCCTTACGGATCTGCTCCACGCCGGCGTCCGGTGCGGGGGCCAACGAGGTGAAGGCCGCCGCGAGATCCTCCAGCCAGTTCCGCCATTGCAGCAGGACGCTGGTGTATCTGCGCGCGAGTTGTTCGGGTTCGTCCGAGTACGCGGGAAGCTCACGGATGACGGCACCGGAGTAACTGTTCTCGTCGACCGCGCCCAGGGCTCGATAGGCCCACTTCCCGAAACGCTCACCGAGACCGAGAGCGACGGAATGCTCCGAACCGGCCGAGGTGGAAACGACGTCGCGCACGCCGGGGAGCCCGGTATCGGGGTCGAAGGGGTGGCGGGCCGGGTCGAAGTCCTGCCATCCCTTGAACATGGGGAACTGACCGAGGGTGATGACTGTTCCTTACGAGGGCTCAGAGCGCCTTGAGGAGGGCGGCCCAGGTGGAGGGGGTGAGGTGGAGGAGAGGGCCGCCGGGGTTCTTCGAGTCGCGTACGGCGACGGTGCCGGGGATGTTGCGGGCGACCTCGACGCACTGCTGACCGGCGTTGCCGCCGCTGTAGCTGGACTTGACGAACTCGAACGCGGCCACCTCGACTACAACTCCTTCATGATCCCCTCGATCAGCCTGATCGAGTTCTGTCGCGCCAGACTCACCCGTGCGATCCGGTCGAAGAGCCTGCTGTGCTGGTCGGCATCAGTATCGCTCTCCAGCCACAACGTCGAGGAGGTGGTGTCCATGTGGACCACGTCCAAGGCGCCTTGCTCAGCGAATGACACGATGGTGAAGGCGCTGGTCATGCCCGGGTGAGCACCCGCGTGGTACGGCAGCACCTGCACCTTCACGTTCGGCCGCCGGGCGATGTCCAGCAGGTGTTCCAACTGTGCCCGCATCACGGCGCTTCCGCCAACGAGTTGTCGCAGCGCTCCTTCGTGCACGACCGCCCACAGCTCCAGCGGGTTCTCGCCGCCCAGCCGCGCCTGCCGGGCCAGCCGGGATTCGACGAACGGCTCGATCGCGTTCGGGTCCTCCCAGACCCCGTTCCCGACCGCCAGCGCCCGCGCGTAGTCGGGGGTCTGCAACAGGCCCGGGACGATGGCGAGTTCCCACGTCCGCATGCTGGTGGCGACGTCCTCCAGCGCGACGTACTCAATCATCTCCTGAAGCTGCGGGTACTGATTCCACCACCCCTTCGCCTTACGCCGCTCCCGATCCGCCTTCGCGATCGCCAGCAGCCGTTCGACGACGGCCTCGTCCTCCACCCCGTACAGCTTGCACAGCGCGCGGACATCGGGCTCCCGGATCGGCACCCACCCCCGCTCCATCTTCGCCACCTTCGCGGCGGTCGCCGACAACGCCCCCGCGGCCTGGGGCTGGGTGAGGCCGGCGGCCTCCCGCAGGCGCAGCAGCTCACCGCCCAACTTCCGTGCCAGCACAGTGGAAGCCCGCCCTGTCATCACGCTCGTCTCCTCCCGGTCAGCGGCCGCGCGCAGCGTACCCCACAAGAGGGAACCGGGAGATATTTCCCCGAGAGTTCTTGCGAGGCCGTCTGGAACAACGCTACCTTCAGTGCTCAATCAGCCACCTGGCGCAACAGGTTGGGCCAAATCTCCCATGCGTCCCAGCCGGCCGGAGGCGACTTCGCACAAGGAGGTCCGCCGTGAACGACTCCTGCCCCGTCCCCACGCCCACCCACTTCGACACCGTCACCTACACCCCCACCCCCCGCACAGTCCCCCTCGCCCGCCGCCACATCACCACCCTCCTCACCACCTGGGGCCACCCCGCCCTCGCCCTCAACGCCGCCCTGATCACCAGCGAGTTGTGCACGAACGCGATCCTCCACGGCCGCCTCCCCGGCCGCCTCTACCGAGTCGAGACGTCCCTCACGGCCAGGTCCCTCCGCATCGCCGTCACCGACCCCAAGGGCGAGTCCCTCCCCGTGCACCGCACCCCGGCGCCCGACACGACGACCGGCCGGGGCCCGCTGATCGTCCAACGCCTCGCGAACCGCTGGGCAGTTGAGTACCTGACCGTCGGCAAGACGGTGTGGGCGGAGCTGGACCTCTAGGGCCCTTCTGATGGATCTCCGCAGGAGAAGGAGCGGCGTTCGGTGCGTGCTCTCGGCGTGCCGCGTGGAAGTCCTCGATGGGGGTCCCCCCGCTCAAGCGAAGTCGCGAGTGGGGGAGGCGCTACGGGGGCTTTCGCGCGGTGCGGCGAGTGGGGGTCCCCCCTGCTCGGAGAGCTTGGGGGAGCGTGCCGGGCGTCGCGACGCTGCGGAGATCCATCAGAAGGGCCCTAGCTCAGGCCGGCAGCACCAGGTCGTACAGACACTCCCGGGTACGCCGCACCACCGCCGCCTCCTCCCCGTGGAGTTCCGTCGTCACGCGGAGCAACTCCGCCCCCAGGTGCGGCCGTTCGAGGTTGTCGGACGGGATCGCGCGCCACAGGCTGAACGCCCGCCGGGACGCCGCCGCGACGTCGGGATGGCCGGCGCCCTGGATCGTCGCGCGGAGCTGGGCGCCATGCAGATACCAGGCGAGCCCGGTCGAGTGGTCCCCGGTGAGGGTCGCCAAGTACCCCCGTACCTCCCGGACTTGGGCGGTGTAGAGGTGGAACCCCCCGTACTCGCGCGTCACGTCCTGGTCCAGCTTCTCCGCGAGGACGGCCGCGTCGGCCGGCTGCCCCGACTGCGCGACCTCGGCGACTTTGACGAGCCGCGCGCGGAGGGTCTCGGCGGAGAGGCCCGGCGGCGTGGAGACGGACCAGAACTCGGGGGTCACCGTCCCCCAGGGGCGGTACTGCGGCTCGGACATGGCTCCCTCGTGCGGTCAGGTGGCCGACCAGTTCAGCACTGGTTCGCACTGCTGCGCGAACCCTAGCGCCCGCACTTTCACACGATCCCCGCCGCATCCGCCCACCGGTCGGCGTAAAGTCGCACGTCGGAGACGTACGGCGAGGAGAAGACGATGGGCACGGCACCGGTCGCGGTACCGCACCTCCCGCTCGGCTCCCGCCTGCTCGTCCCGGTCCTCGCGGCGACGGGCGGCAGCGGCCGTACGACGGTGGCGCACCTGCTCGCGAAGGGGCTGGCCGGCGTCGCGGACACGGTCCTCCTCGACCTCGCCCCGAGGCTCGCGTCGTCCTGGCCACCGCACCTCGCGCCCCGACGCACCACGGGGCTGGCCGCGTTGCCCCCGGACCAGCCCCTGACCCGTACGGCGGTACGCCACGCGTGCGCGGTCGAGGACACCGGCCCGCACATCCTCTCCGACACCCGCGCCTGGCACGCCCCGCCCCTCCTCGACCTCCCCCAACTCCCCACGGCGTGGTACCAGTTGGCGGCGATCGGCGGCTGGCAGGCGGTCGTGGCGGACACCCCGCACCCGCTGTCCCACGACCTCCTCACGGCCCGCCACACGGGCACCCGTGCCCTGACCCGCGACTGGTACGAACTCCCGTACGCGATCCCGGTGTTGTGCGCCCCCGCGACAGCGGACGGCATCCATGCCCTGATCCAGGCGACGAAAACCCTGGACGCCGAGGCCCTGCCCCTCGCCCGGACGGTCATCGCGCTCGCGGGCACAACCGACGGCCGCCTCCCCTCCTCCCTCCGCACGGCCCTCGCCACCGCGACCGACCGCACCGCCGGCCTCGTCCACATCCCCCACGACCCCCGCATCCGCACCCAGGGCCAGGCCGCCGCCCACCCCCGCCCGCGCCTCCGGCACGCGAGCACCCGCCTGACGGACGCGGTGTTGAACGCGGCGCACCGGGTGTGGGGACGCCCCCTGCCCCTGGCTCCGCAGCCCGCGCCGATCACCTGACACCCGGCACGGAGTACCGAGAAGGGACGGCACCGAGCCGTCCCTCCCTCAGCCGAGCCGTCCCTTCTTCAGCCGGTCCGTCCCCTTCTCAGGGGATCACGCCCAAGTGATCAGCTTCTTCGGCTGTTCCAGGATCGCCGCGACGTCGGCCAACACCTTCGACCCCAGCTCCCCGTCCACCAGCCGGTGATCGAAGGACAGCGCGAGGGTCGTCACCTGGCGGGGCTTGACCTTGCCCTTGTGGACCCAGGGCTGGAGCTTGATGGCTCCGATCGCCAGGATCGCGGACTCCCCGGGGTTGAGGATCGGCGTGCCCGTGTCGATGCCGAAGACGCCGACGTTGGTGATGGTGACCGTGCCGCCCTGCATGGCCGCCGGGGAGGTCTTGCCGTCGCGGGCTGTCGTGACCAACTCGCCCAACTCCAGGGCCAGTTCCGGAAGCGTCTTGGCCTGCGCGTCCTTGATGTTCGGGACGATCAGGCCGCGCGGCGTGGCGGCGGCGATGCCGAGGTTGACGTAGTGCTTGAGGACGATCTCCTGGGCGGCCTCGTCCCAGGACGCGTTGATCTCGGGGTTGCGCTTGATGGCGACCAGGAGCGCCTTGGCGATCAGCAGCAGGGGGTTGACCCGCAGACCCGCGAGGTCCTTGTCCCGCTTCAGCTCCTCGACGAGCTTCAGGGTCCGCGTGACGTCGACGGTCACGAACTCCGTGACGTGCGGCGCGGTGAAGGCCGAGCCGACCATCGCCGCGGCCGTCGCCTTGCGGACGCCCTTGACGGGGATCCGGGTCTCGCGAGCGGTGTCGTACGCCGGTACAGCGGCGGCCGGCACCACGGCGGGCGCCACGACCGGCGCCGCCGCCTTGTGCACGTCCTCCCGCGTGACGACCCCGTCGGGGCCGGTCGGCGTCACCGTCGCCAGGTCCACGCCGAGGTCCTTCGCGAGCTTCCGCACGGGAGGCTTCGCCAACGGCCGCCCGGCCGTCTCCGTACGCTCCTCGTCGGACAGCACCGCCGTCACCGTCGCCGCATGCCCGTTCAGCTCCGCCTGCACAGCGGGCGCGGCAGCGGTGGGCACCTCCGCGACCCCCTTGCGAGGCCGCCGCTTCGTGGAGGAGGCCGCCACCCCGTACCCGACGAGCACCGGCTGACGCCCCTCAGGCTTCACAGCCTCAGCGGCGGGCGCCTGAGCCGGCACCTCAGGGGCGGCCGCCTCGCCACCGGCACCCCCCACCTCCACCGAGATGATCGCCACCCCCACATCCACGGTCGTCCCCTCCGCGAACCGCAGCTCCCGCACCACCCCGTCGTACGGAATCGGCAGCTCCACAGCCGCCTTCGCCGTCTCGACCTCGCACACCACCTGCCCGTCGGAGACGACATCCCCCGGCTGGACGTACCACTTGAGGATCTCCGCCTCCGTGAGCCCCTCGCCCACGTCCGGCATCTTGAACTCGCGTACCGCGGCTTCGGTCATCGTCGTCACGTCCCTCTCCTCAGTACGCCAGGGCACGGTCGACGGAGTCGAGCACCCGGTCGAGCCCCGGGAGGTACTCCTCTTCGAGGCGGGCCGGCGGATAGGGCGCGTGGTAGCCGCCGACCCGCAGCACCGGCGCCTCCAGGTGGTAGAAGCACCGCTCGGTGATCCGCGCGGCGATCTCCGCGCCGGAGCCGAAGAAGACGGGCGCCTCGTGGACGACGACGAGCCGCCGGGTCTTCTCGACGGACGTCTGGATCGCGTCGAAGTCGAGCGGCGAGACGGAGCGCAGGTCGAGGACCTCCAGGGACTTGCCCTCCTCGGCGGCGGCATCGGCTGCTTCGAGGCAGACCTTCACCATCGGCCCGTACGCGACGAGCGTGAGGTCGGAGCCCTCGCGCACGCGCACCGCCTTGTGCAGCGGGCCGGGGATCGCCTCGGTGTCGACCTCGGCGCGGTCCCAGTACCGCCGCTTGGGCTCGAAGAAGATCACCGGGTCGTCGCTGTGGATGGCCTGCTGCATCATCCAGTACGCGTCCGCCGAGTTGGACGGCGAGACGACCTTCAACCCCGCGACGTGCGCGAACAGCGACTCGGGGGACTCGGAGTGGTGCTCGACCGCGCCGATGCCGCCGCCGTAGGGGATGCGGACGACGACGGGGAGCTTGACCTTGCCCAGCGAGCGGGCGTGCATCTTCGCGAGCTGGGTGACGATCTGGTCGTACGCCGGGAAGACGAACCCGTCGAACTGGATCTCCACGACCGGGCGGTAGCCGCGCAGGGCCAGCCCGATGGCCGTACCGACGATGCCCGACTCGGCGAGCGGTGTGTCGATGACGCGGCTCTCGCCGAAGTCCTTCTGGAGGCCGTCGGTGACGCGGAAGACGCCGCCGAGCTTGCCGACGTCCTCGCCCATGACCAGGACCTTGGGGTCCTCCTCCAGAGCGCGGCGCAGCGACTCGTTGATCGCCTTGGCCAGCGCCAGTTTCTCCACTGCCATGTCTCAGACCCCCTCTGCCTCTGTGAACGACGCCTGGTAGGCGGCGAACTGAGCCCGCTCCTCGTCGACGAGCGAGTGCCCGTCCGCGTAGGCGTTCTCGAAGATCGCGAACCGGTCGGGGTCCGGCATCCCCCGGACCGCTTCACGCACTCGCCTTCCCAACGCCTCGGACTCCGCTTCGAGTTCCGCGAAAAATCCCTCTTCAGGGTGGTTTGAGCCAGAGACTCCGGACCCCTTGAGGGACTCCAAGTACGCCCGCAGCCGCAGAATCGGGTCCTTCGCCTCCCACGCCACCCGCTCGTCGTCCAGCCGGTACCGCGTCGGATCGTCGGACGTCGTGTGCGCCCCCATCCGGTACGTGTACGCCTCGACCAGCGTCGGCCCCTCCCCGTTGCGCGCCCGCTCCAGCGCCCACTTGGTCACCGCGAGACAGGCGAGCACGTCGTTGCCGTCGACCCGGACGCCGGGGAACCCGTACCCCTGCGCGCGCTGGTACAGCGGAACCCGGGTCTGCTTCTCGGTCGGCTCCGAGATCGCCCACTGGTTGTTCTGGCAGAAGAACACGACGGGCGCGTTGTAGACGGCGGAGAAGGTGAACGATTCGGCGACGTCGCCCTGGCTGGACGCGCCGTCCCCGAAATAGGCGATGACCGCGCTGTCGGCACCGTCCTTGGCGATCCCCATCGCGTACCCGGTCGCGTGCAGCGTCTGGGAGCCGATGACGATCGTGTAGAGCTGGAAGTTGTTGCTGTTGGGGTCCCAGCCACCGTTGTTGACGCCCCGGAACATGCCGAGCAGGTTCTCCGGCGGGACGCCGCGGCACCAGGCGACGCCGTGCTCGCGGTAGGTCGGGAAGACGTAGTCGTCGTCGCGCAGGGCGCGGCCGGAGCCGATCTGGGCGGCTTCCTGGCCGAGCAGGGAGGCCCACAGGCCCAGTTCGCCCTGGCGCTGGAGGGAGGTCGCCTCGGCGTCGAAACGCCGGGTGAGGACCATGTCGCGGTAGAGGCCGCGGAGTTGCTCGGGGGTGATGTCGGCGACGTACTTGTCGTACTCGGCGTTCTTGACCCGCTTGCCCTCGGGGGTCAGCAGCTGCACGAGTTCGGGTTCGGTGCTCTTCTTCGGGGCGGCGGCCCTGCGGCTCGTCCCGGCCTTGCCTCCACCGCCGCGTCGCGGTGTGCGCGGGGCAGTGCTCTCCACGGTCACGTGTAGCTCCTCCGTCGGTCCGGCTCCCGGGGTTGCCGGGGTCCAGTGCGGCCTACCTGTTTCCGGACACCCGTGCACGGGGTGGGTGCCACTCGGCCGGAACAGGCGTGACATGAGCTCCGGCGAGCGCCCTTGGGCGTTCACGTTACCCAGTGCTCCACATTTCTGTGAAACCCCTTCTGACCTGCGTTTTTACTCGGATTTCCAAGTAAAGTCGGCAAAGCCGTGAAGGGCCCTGGTCACAGCCTCGCAGGAGGCCGGAGCTACGGCACGTTATCCCGCGCCCCCGGGTCGCGGGAAGGGTTGTGTGTGAAACTGATCTCGTGCGCGAAAAGGCGGAAATCCGGGTTTTTCTCCTCGACGACCACGAGGTCGTACGGCGCGGTGTGCGCGAACTGCTCGCCGTCGAGGAGGGCGTCGAGGTGATCGGCGAGGCGGGTACGGCGGCGGAGGCGCTCGCCCGTATCCCGGCCCTGCGTCCCGACGTCGCCGTCCTCGACGTGCGGCTTCCCGACGGCAGCGGCGTCGAGGTGTGCCGGGAGATCCGCTCCCAGGACCCGTCCCTGAAGTGTCTGATACTGACCTCTTTCGCGGACGACGAGGCCCTGTTCGACGCGATCATGGCGGGCGCGTCCGGGTACGTCCTGAAGGCGATCCGCGGCGACGAACTCATCTCGGCCGTGCGGGACGTCGCCGAGGGCAGGTCCCTCCTCGACCCCGTCGCCACCGCGCGCGTGCTGGAGCGCCTGCGCGAGGGCGCCCCCAAGGGCGACGAACGCCTGGAGCGGCTCACCGAGCAGGAGCGCAGGATCCTCCACCTCATCGGCGAGGGCCTCACCAACCGGCAGATCGGCGAGGAGCTGCACCTCGCCGAGAAGACGATCAAGAACTACGTGTCGAGTCTGCTGGCGAAGCTGGGCATGCAGCGCCGGTCACAGGCGGCGGCGTACGTGGCCCGTATGCAGGTGGGCCAGCAGGGCTAGGCCGGCTCTTACTCGGGACTTACGTCCCTATTCGCAAGGGCGTCAGGCCCTGTCGCCGCCCGTGGGAACGCGCCCACAGTGGACTGCATGCCGCTCACCGCCGACACCCGGCACGCCCTCGACCTCCTCGCCCGCGCCGACCACGGCCAGGTCGCGGCCAGCGTCCGCGCGCTGCCGTTCCTCGCGACCGCCCGCCACGCCGTCGTCGCCGACCGGCTGCTGCTGCGGCTGTGCGGCCACCAGCACGCGTGCGCGGGCCAGATCGTGGCGTACGGAACCGGGGCGGCCGATCACTGGTCGGTGCAGGTCGTGGGGCTGTGCGAGACGGCGGAGCCGACGGTGGAGGAGCGCGCGCTGATTCCGGGAGACGCGCCGACGGACCCCGTCTATCTGTGGGTCACGCCGGAGTACGCGACGGTGCACACGGAGGAAGACTGAGGCGCGTACCGATCGGCACGCGCCCCCCCTTTCACACCCCGCTCAGCCTCCGGTCAGCCCGCCCAGCCCCGTCGTGCTGCCCTCCGACGTGCTGCCGTTGGAGGTCCCCCCGTCGGAGGTGCTCCCGTTGGTCGTACCGGACGACGTCCCCGTGCTCCCCTGGTTCGTGGAACCCGTCGAGGTGTCGCCCCCGGTCGTCGGGTCCGCCGACTCGGACGAGTCGTTGTCCGTCGGCGTCGGCGTCGGAGTGGGCGTCGGTGTCGGGGTCGGCGTGGGCGTCGGGGTGGACGGGTCCGTGTAGTCCCCGCTGCCCCCGGACGTCGTGCTGTTGTCCGTGGACCCCTCGCTGGAGTCGTCGGACTCGGTCTCGCTCGGCGAGGGCGACGAGGAGTCCGAGCTGGTGGAGGAGGAGACGGTCGGCGTCGGGGTGGGATCCGTGCCGCCGCCCTTGCCGCCGGTGTTGTTGAGCGCGATGGCGACGCCCGCCGCGATGGCGATGATCGCCAGGACCGCGAGGATCCACAGCTTCCCGCGCCCGCTGCCCTGGTTGCCGTGGCCCTCGAAACCGCCGTCGTCGCCGGAGCCGTACCCCTGGGGCAGGATCGGCTGGGGGATCTGCGAGGTCGCGCCGCCGTGGCCGCCCTGCGGCATCATCGTCGTGCTGGAGTAGCCGCCGGGGGACGGGTGCGCGGCGATCGGCGCGGTGACCGGGCCGGTGTTCCAGGTGCCGGTGTGCGCGCCCTGGTCGTACAGCATCTGGAGCCCGTACTGGACGAGCCCGCGCATCTCCTCCGCCGTCTGGAACCGGTCGTCCGGCTCCTTGGCGAGCGCGCGCATCGCGAGCCCGTCGAGCTCCGGCGGGGAGGCGCCGCCGGACGCCTGCGAGGGGGGTACGGGGATGTCCTGGACGTGCTGGTAGACCACCGAGAGGGGGGTCTCGCCGACGAACGGGGGCCGCAGCGCGAGGAGTTCGTACAGCATGCAGCCGGTGGCGTACAGGTCGGAGCGGTGGTCGACGGCCTTGCCGAGCGCCTGTTCGGGGGAGAGGTACTGAGGCGTCCCCATGACCATGCCGGTCTGCGTCATCGTCGTGGACGCGCCGTGCAGCGCGCGGGCGATGCCGAAGTCCATGACCTTGACGGCGCCGTTGTGCGTGATGATCACGTTCGCGGGCTTGATGTCGCGGTGCACGATGCCGTGCTGGTGCGAGTACGCGAGCGCTTCGAGGACCCCGGAGACGATGATCAGCGCCTGCTCGGGGCCCGGTGCCTCCGCGTTCATCAGCAGATCGCGGATCGTACGGCCCTCGACGATCTCCATGACGATGTACGGCACGGCCTGGCCGTTCGCCATCACGTCCTCGCCGGAGTCGTACACGGCGACGATGGAGTGGTGGTTCAGGCCGGCCACCGACTGGGCCTCGCGCGTGAAGCGGGCCTTGGACGTCGGGTCCTCGGCGAGGTCGGAGCGCAGCAGCTTGACGGCGACCATCCGGCCGAGGCGTACGTCCTCGGCGGCGAACACCTCCGCCATGCCGCCGCGGCCGAGTCTGCGCGTGAGCCGGTAACGTCCGTCACCGACCAGGCCGCCGTTGCCCCACTGTTCCGGCGCGTCCGACATACCGCCGTCAGTCGCCTCGGGGTCGGACGGGCCCTGAGAGCGCTGCTGCTGTGCCATCAGTCCTCGCCGTCGTTTCTGCCCGCGGTGCGCGCGGTGTTGTCACGGTCTCCGTCGGCCACGCTACAGCCTCCCGCCGGGCCCCCGATCCGGGAAGGCCCCTGCGAGCGGCCCTCCCGGACGTGTGCTCGTGCACATTCCGTGTACCGCGGATGCGGACGCTGTGACGCTCGCGCGGTGTTTCTTTCGCGTACGGTCACGGAACGGGCACCGAGCTTGACGTGTGAGGGGCCTGAGGCAGACTTGGCCGGGATTGACGCATGGGATCAATGGTCTCGGTCACTACGAACGCGGTGGCGACGGCCTGACGGGGGAAGCGCACACATGAGTCACGACGGCGCAGAGGGCCGGTTCACGGGGCAGTCGCTCGCCGGCGGACGCTACCAGGTACGCGGGCTGCTGGGCGAGGGCGGCATGGCCTCCGTGCACCTCGCCTACGACACCGTCCTCGACCGGCAGGTCGCGGTCAAGACGCTGCACTCCCAGCTCGGCCGCGAGGAGGCGTTCCGGGAGCGGTTCCGGCGCGAGGCGCAGGCCGTGGCCAAGCTCACCCACACCAACATCGTCTCCGTCTTCGACACCGGCGAGGACCTCAGCGGCGGCGAGACGACGCCGTACATCGTCATGGAGTTCGTCGAGGGCCAGCCCCTCGGCTCCGTCCTCGACGCGGACGTACGGCAGCACGGCGCGATGCCCGCCGACAAGGCGCTCCAGATCACCGCGGACGTCCTCGCGGCGCTCGACATCAGCCATGAGATGGGGCTCGTCCACCGCGACATCAAGCCCGGCAACGTGATGATGACCAAGCGCGGGGTCGTCAAGGTCATGGACTTCGGCATCGCGCGGGCCATGCAGTCCGGGGTGACGTCGATGACGCAGACCGGGATGGTCGTCGGGACGCCGCAGTACCTCTCCCCCGAGCAGGCCCTCGGCCGCGCCGTGGACGCGCGCTCCGACCTCTACTCCGTCGGCATCATGCTGTTCCAGCTCGTCACCGGGCGCCTGCCCTTCGACGCGGACTCGCCGCTGGCCATCGCCTACGCGCACGTCCAGGAGGAGCCGCCGCGCGCCTCCTCCATCAACCGTTCGCTGCCGCCGGCCGTCGACGCGCTCATCGCCCGCGCGCTGAAGAAGAACCCCAACGAACGCTTCCCGAACGCCGTCGCCATGCGCGACGAGTGCCTGCGCGTCGCCGCGTCCTTCCAGGTCGCGCCGCCCAGCATCGTGCCGGGGCAGCCCGCGAGCAGCGGACAGGGCGTCGGTTCCGCGGTGTTCCCGCCGGTGGGCGGCCCTACGACGCCCAGTACACCGGCTCCCGGCCCGTACGGCGCCCAGCCCGGCCCGTACGGTACGACGCCCCCGCCGGCCCCCTCGTACGGCTATCCGCAGCAGGGCTTCCCCACGCCCGCGCCCGCGTACGGCGCCCAGACGTACCCCATGAACGGCGGGCCCGCCACGCCCCCGCCCGCCCCCGTCCCCGGCGGGCGGCGCAGTACCCGGCCCGTCGTCATCGGGTCCGTCGTCGTCGCCGTCGTCGCCGTCAGCGCGCTCATCATCGCCATCTCCTTCAACGCCGGCAGCGGCCGCAAGGAGGAGAGCGGCAGCGATGTGACCGCGTCCGAGTCCTCGACGGCCGTCGCCGGGCACCGGGGGCCCGACACGACGAAGACCATCGAATCCACCGAGTGCTCCGAGCCCGAGGAGTCCTACAACGACCCCGACAAGATCCGGGTCCCCAACTTCAAGTTCAAGAACATCGACTCCGTCAAGGCGTGCCTCCAGGCGGCCGGCTGGCGTCCCAAGCTCGTCGACGTCGACGAGAACACCTTCGGCGAGGGGACGGTCATGAACCAGTTCCCGGCGGCGGACACGGACGTCGATCCCGACAACATGCCGGAGATCCAGCTCAACGTGTCGACGGGCAATCCGGCGTCCTGAACGACGCGGCGGTACGACGACGCCCCGGACGGTTGCTTCCGTCCGGGGCGTTCTCTGTTGCCGGCGTCGGCGTGATCTACAGGTAGGGACCGCCCGTGCGCGTCCCCGGGTGGCCCTCCTCGCCGCCCTCGTGGCCCACGCCCGGCGGCAGTGCCCGGCGCATCTGCTCCAGCTGCGCCCGCGCCGCCATCTGCTGGGCGAACAGGGTCGTCTGGATCCCGTGGAAGAGCCCTTCGAGCCAGCCCACGAGCTGGGCCTGAGCGATCCTCAGCTCCGCGTCGCTCGGCGTGGAGTCCTCGTTGAACGGCAGGGACAGCCGCTCCAGCTCCTCGACGAGTTCGGGGGCGAGCCCGTCCTCCAGCTCCTTCACGGAACTCGCGTGGATCTCCTTGAGGCGCACCCGGCTCGCCTCGTCGAGGGGAGCCGCCCGCACCTCCTCCAGCAACTGCTTGATCATGCTTCCGATCCGCATGACCTTCGCGGGCTGCTCGACCATCTCGGTCACGGGAACTTCCCGGCCCTCGTCGTCCACGTCGACCCCGCCGAGCGCCATGCCGTCCTGGCCCACGACCAGGATCTTCTGGGCGTTCTCCGGCGACCTTTCGTTCCTCGGCATCTCCATACCGCCATTCTCTCGCACCCACCCACTCCACCACCCGCCCACCCCCTCCGACTAGGGCGCTTCTGATGGATATCCGTGGGAGAAGGAGCGGAGTTCGGTGCGTGCTCTCGGGGTGCCGCGTGGAAGTCCTCGATGGGGGTCCCCCCGCTCAAGCGAAGTCGCGAGTAGGGGAAGAGGTACGTGGGCTTTCGCGCGGTGCCGCGAGTGGGGGTCCCCCCTGCTCAGAGAACTTGGGGGAGTGCCGAGCGTCGCGACGCCGCGGAGATCCATCAGAAGCGCCCTGACCCCCACCCACCCCGTCCCGAAATGCCACCCACCCCACACCGTGCCACCCTGACCCCACCACGCACAGCACCCGTGCAACTCCCCACAGCGAGGAGCCCCCGACCGTGACACCGCCCCCTCGGAGGGAGAGCCCGCCCTCACGCGCGATCAGGAGAGAGGGGCGGGGGAGGCCGGAAGGGCCGGCAGGGGGGTGGGCGAGGTCGGGGCGGCCGACAGGAGGGTGGGCGGGGCCGGGACGGCCGGCAGCGGGGTGGGGGCTGGGAGGGCCAGCAGGAGGGTGGGCGGGGCCGGGACGGTCAGCAGCGGGGTGGGAGCCGGGAGGGCCGGCAGCGGGGTGGGGGCCGGGGCGGTCGGCAGCAGGGTGGGCAGGGCCGGGACGGTCAGCAGCGGGGTGGGAGCCGGGACGGTCGGCAGCAGGGTGGGCAGGGCCGGAACGGCCAGCAGCAGGGTGGGAGCCGGGAGGGCCAGCAGCGGGGTGGGGGCCGGGGCGGTCGGCAGCAGGGTGGGCAGGGCCAGGACGGCCGACAGCAGGGAACGCGAGGCCGGGACGGTCGGCAGCGGGGCAGGTGAAGCCGGGGCAACCGCCAGGGGGGAGCTCGGCGAGGGGGCGAGCCACACCTGCGGGCACCTCGCCCGGAGCAGCGGACGCCCCGCCCGGAGCAACGGCGGCCAGGAACCCGGCAGGCCGCCGGGCCGCATCGCGGAGGAGCACCCCGGCGAAGACCACCTGCGGCAGAACACGAACACGTGCGCCGAGAGGGCTGCGCGCCGCGTGCCTCGCGGTGTGCGCGGCGCTCTGTCTGTACGGCGCCGGCGCGGCGAGCGCCCTGCCCCCACCCGGTACCTCCACGGCCCACCCCACCCCCGACCGCGCCGGAAGCCGCCCGGGAGAGGGCCGCGAACCTCCGGGCCGACCCCGCGCGCCGGATCCGGCCCCGCAGGAGAACGCCCGGCCGGAACCCCGGCCGGTCACCCCGTCGGTCTCCCCGCCGCCCACCACATCCGTCCCCCTGGAACCCGCCCGCCAGCCCCTCCGCCAGACCGTCCGCCGGGCAGACACCCCCACCTCGACGCTGCGGATCCTCCCCCTGGGCACCGGCCTGGTCCTGATCGGCCTGGGAATGGCCCTGGCACTGGTGGGCCTACGCCTCCGACGGAGCTGAACCCACCACCCCCTACCTACTGGGAAACCACCAACAGCACCTTCCCCACATGCCCGCTCTCCTCCACCACCTGATGCGCCCGCGCAGCCTCCCGCATCGGGATCTCGCGGTCCACGACCGGCTGGATGTGGCCGTCGGAGACGAGGGGCCAGACGTGCTCGCGGACCGCCGCCACGATCGCCGCCTTCTCCTCCAGCGGCCGGGCCCGCAGGGACGTCGCGCTGACGGCCGCCCGCTTCGCGAGCAACGTACCGATGTTCAGCTCGCCCTTGACCCCGCCCTGCATCCCGATGATCGCGAGGCGGCCGTTGACGGCGAGGGCCTGGACGTTGCGGTCGAGGTATTTCGCGCCCATGTTGTCGAGGATGACGTCGGCGCCGGCACCGGCCGTGGCGGCGCGGATCTCCTCGACGAAATCCTGCTCGCGGTAGTTGATCAGCACATCGGCGCCCAGCTCGGCGCACCGGCGCAGCTTCTCGGCCGTACCCGCGGTGACCGCGACCTTCGCGCCGACGGCCTTGCCGAGCTGGATGGCCATGGTCCCGATGCCGCTGGACCCCCCGTGGACGAGGAGGGTCTCGCCGGGCCGTAGATGGGAGATCATGAAAACGTTGGACCAGACGGTGCAGGCGACCTCGGGAAGCGCGGCGGCCCGCACGAGGCCGACGCCGCGCGGCACCGGCAGCAACTGCCCGGCGGGAACGGCGACTTTCTCGGCGTACCCCCCGCCCGCGAGCAGCGCGCACACCTCGTCCCCGACGTTCCACCCGGCGACTCCGGGCCCCACCTCGACGATCCGCCCGGAGCATTCGAGCCCGGGGTAGGGGGAGGCCCCGGGCGGCGGGTTGTAGAACCCCTGCCGCTGAAGGATGTCGGCCCGGTTGACGGCCCCGGCGACGACCTCGACGAGCACCTCCCCCTCCCCGGCCTCCGCATCCGCGACATCCGCCCAGACCAACGCCTCGGGCCCACCAGGTTCCGCAATAGTGATCGCACGCATGCCCCGACGCTACTCCTCGCACCCCGCCGCGCTCTTTCCCCCCGGCTTCTCCCCGGCCCGCACGATCGTCACGATCCGGTCGGTCAGCTCCAGCACGCCGACCGCCGGATCGTCGTACCCCAGCACCCGGTGCCCCCGCACGACGCTCACCACGAGATCCTCGGTCTCCCGGGGCGTCTTCCCGGTCTCCGCACGGGTCACCGGCCGCTCGACGATGTCCAGTCCGCTCCCCTGCCTCAACAGCCCCTCCATGATCACCCCGGCGGCGGGCGACAGCACGGACAACCCGAGCAACCGGCCGGCGGCACCCGCGCTGGTGATGACCTCGTCGGCCCCGGACTGCCGTAGCAGCGGCGCGTTCTCCTCCTCGCGGACGGCGGCGACGATCATCGCCCCCTGGTTGAGCTGGCGCGCGGTGAGGGCGACGAGGACGGCGGTGTCGTCGCGCTGCGTGGCGATGATGATCTTCCCCGCCTTGTGGACCTCCGCCCGCCGCAGCACATCGCTGCGAGTGGCGTCCCCCACGACCCCCTCGTACCCCTCCGCGGTGGCCGCGTCGATCACCTTGGCGCTCGGGTCGACCACCACGACCTGCTCCTTGCGCAGCCCGGACGCGCAGGCGGTCCGAATCGCGGAACGCCCCTTCGTACCGAATCCGACGACGACAGTGTGGTCACGCAAGGAGGGCCTCCGAGGTGCTCGGCGAAACGTAGACAACCATGGTGCCCACCGACCGGATCACCACCCCAGGGGGGCACGCGATGAAGGACCACCCACGCCAGCCGACGAAGCAGAGCAGACTCTCCCTGTTCCGCTCCCTGTGGTACCGGTCCCGCGCGGACAACCGCGACGACGCGGAGGCGAGCCGCGCGGTCACGATGCCGACGCGCAGCGGCGTCCCCCCGCTCCAGCAGGTGCTGAGGCGCCTGCTGCTGGCCCTGTTCGTGCTGGCCCTGACGACGTTCCTGGTCTACATCGACCGCGACGGCTACAACGACAACTCCGACGGCGCGGTGGACCTCCTGGACTCCGCGTACTACGCGACGGTCACCCTCTCGACGACGGGCTACGGCGACGTCACCCCGGTCAGCGACACGGCCCGCTTCATCAACATCGTCGTCATCACCCCGCTGCGGGTGGTCTTCCTGATCATCCTGGTCGGCACCACCCTGGAGGTCCTCACCGAGCGCACCCGCCAGCAGGTCCGCGTCCACCGCTGGCGCTCCCGCCTGGCCGACCACGTCGTGGTCGTCGGCTACGGCACGAAGGGCCGCCACGCGGCGGAGACCCTGGTCGGCCAGGGCATCGCGCGGGACAGGATCGTCATCGTGGACGTCCAGAAGAAGGGGGTCCTGACGGCCGCCGAGGACGGCCTCGTCGGGGTCCTGGGCGACGCGACGCGCTCGGAGACCCTCCTGAAGGCGGAGGTCCATACGGCCGCCCAGGTCATCGTCTGCCCCCAGCGCGACGACACGACGGCCCTGGTCACCCTCACGGCACGCCAGCTCAACCGCCGCGCCACGATCGTCGTCGCCGCCCGCGAGGACGAGAACGTGCCCCTGCTGAAGCAGAGCGGCGCCGACACGGTGATCACCAGCTCCAGTTCCGCGGGCCGCCTCCTCGGCGTCGCCATGGTCAGCCCGGTCGTCGCGGGGACCCTCGAAGACCTGATGACCCTGGGCAGCGGCCTGGACATCGTCGAACGCCCCGTCGCCCCCGAGGAGATCGGCAAACCCCCGCGCTCCTGCGCCGACCTGATCGTCGCGGTCGTCCGGGGCAAGAAGCTCCTGGACTACGCGGACCCCGGCCTCACGACGCTGGAACGGGGGGACCGGGTGGTCACGGTCAGCAGGGCAACGGTCGTCGAACCGGCGTGAGGGCAGCACGTTTCACGTGAAACACCCAGTTGGCGAGGTTTGGGTGTTTCACGTGAAACACCCAATGGGCGAGCTCGGAGCGTTTCACGTGAAACACTCGAATGCCTGTTTCACGTGAAACATCACTCCCACGGCAGGTCCAGCACCTCCACCTCGCCCCCCGCCCGCACCCCACCGGGCGGTACGACCGCCAGCGCGTCCGCCACCGCGATCCCCCGCAGCATCGCCGGTCCGTTGTAGTGCAGCGGTACGGCCCGGTCGCCCCGGACGACGACGGGGATCAACCGCGTGTCGTACGGGTGCCCGTGCACCGTCTCCTTCAACGGCAGCGCGTACGGCTCGGCGGCCCTGCGCTCGGACAGGGCCCGCAGGAGGGGTTCCGCGAGGGTGAGGAGCCCCGAGACGGCGGCCAGGGGGTTGCCGGGGAGCCCCACGAGGTGCTGGCCCTCCTTGATGCGGGCCAGCAGCATGGGGTGGCCCGGCCGGACCTGCACGCCGTCGACCAGCAGCTCGGCGCCGATCCTGGCGAGGACGGGGTGGACGTGGTCCACGGGGCCCCCGGCCGTCCCGCCGGTCGTCACGATCAGGTCGGCGCCGGACGACGTGACCGCCTCGTACAGGGCCTCCGCGTCGTCCCCCAGCCGTCGGACCGCCACGACCTCCGTGCCGAGCGCCCGCAGCCAGGGCGGGAGCATCGGGCCCAGCGCGTCCCGGATCAGGCCGTCGTGCGGGCGGCCCTCCGTCAGCAACTCGTCGCCCAGGACCAGGACTTCGGCGCGAGGTCGGGCGGTGACGGCGAGCGTGTCGTACCCGGCCGCCGCGGCGAGCCCCAGTACCGCCGGGGTCACGACCGCGCCCTCGGGCAGCAGCAGGTCCCCCGCCCTGCACTCCTGGCCCCTCGGGCGGATGTCCTGGCCGTGCTGGACGTCCCGCGTCGGGTGCAGGCGGCCCTTGTCGTCCGTCCGCCCGTGCTCGCTGCGCAGCACCGCCGTCGTGTCCGAGGGGATCCGCGCGCCCGTCGCGATCCGTACGGCTTCTCCGTCGGGGAGGCGTTCGGGGGCCGCCTGCCCCGCGAGCACTCCCTCGCCCCGGACGACCCAGGGGCCCGGGCCCGCTACCGCCCAGCCGTCCATCGCCGAGGTGTCGAAGGAGGGGAGGTCGGTGAGGGCGGCGAGAGGGGCGGCCAAGGGGAGGCCGAGGGCTCGGTCGAGGGGGGTGGAGAGGGGGGTGCGGCGAGCGGCTGCGAGGCGGCCCGCGCGGGCGGCGAGGGCTCGGGCTTGGGGCCAGGGGGTGGCGGGGGTGGAGTGGGGGTGGTGGCTGTGGGTGGCGGTGGAAGCTGTAGGGGTGGTGGGGGAGGCAGGAGAGGCGGGGTTCTCGGGGCTGCCGGTGTGCCGGGTGCCTCCGGCGTCACAGGGGCTTCCCGCACCTCCGGCATTGCCGGTGTCACCGACGGCGCCTCCCGTGCCTTCGGGGTTTCCAGTGCCACCGGCGTCCGTGGCGTTCCGCACGAGCGCGAGCACCTCCTCGACGTCGAGGTCCTCTTCCTGGCCGAGGCCCGTGCCGGGGCGGGTCATCCGGCGGCCGGGCCGGAGTCGGTGGGCTTGCCGTCGGTGGGCTTGCCGTCGGCCCCCTCGGCCTCCTCCGCCCAGCGCAGCGCCAGCGCCGTGGCCTTGCGGGTGGCCTCGGCGACGGCCTCCGCGCTGCCGTCCGTACGGCCCGCCGCGTAGCCGACGAGGAACGTCGTCAGTGGAGCGGCCGGCCGGGCCACGCCGTGCGCGGCGTCCCGGGCGAGGTCCAGCAGGGCCTTCGTATCGACGTCGAGGTCGATGCCCAGCTCGTCCTTGACTGCGGAGATCCATTCGTCCAACACGTGATCATGCTCCCTGATCCGGGCCCTGGCGGTGGCGATGTCGTCCCAGGTGTCGCAGTCGAAGGCGGCGACGGGGTCCGGGACATGGGCAAGTTCGAGTCCTGCGGTGAGCTTGCGCAGGGGAAGCCCGACAAGACCCCCCAGGGCGTCCAGCTCACGCCGCAGGGCGGACGCGCGGTAGACGGCGACGAGCGGTTGGTCGCGCCCGCCGGAGTCGACGAGGAGGACGCCGTCGAGTCGACGCGCACCACTACCGCCCGCACCGTCCAGCGCCGCCACCAGCCCCCGTACCGTCTCCGCCTCCAGGAACGGCAGGTCGGCTGAGAAGACCGCGACCCGGTCGGCCGTCGTGTGGCGCAGGCCCGCGTCGAGGGCGGCGACCGGGCCGCCGCCCGGCGGATCCTCGCGGGCCCAGACCACGGGGCGGGCCGTGGGGCGCGGGGCGGCCACCACGACCGTCGTCGCCGCGTCCGCGCACGCCCCGAGGACCCGGTCCAGCAGGGTGCGGCCCCCGATCCGGACGCCCGGCTTGTCCGCGCCGTCGAGGCGCCTCGCGCCGCCGCCCGCGAGGACGACCGCGTCGTAGGGGGACGGGTTCGAGGTCACCCCCCGAGTATGCGGGCCACGCCGATCACGCGGAACACACCGCCACGGGGACCGGCCGCCCCCTCACAGCGTGCGCAGCAGCACCGCCGGCTGTTCCACGCAGTCCGCCACGTACCGCAGGAACCCGCCCGCCGTGCCCCCGTCGCAGACACGGTGGTCGAAGGTGAGGGAGAGCTGGACGACCTGCCGGGCGGCGAGTTCGCCCTCGTGGACCCACGGTTTCGGGACGATGCGCCCGACGCCGAGCATCGCCGCCTCGGGGTGGTTGATGATCGGCGTGGAGCCGTCGACCCCGAACACGCCGTAGTTGTTCAACGTGAAGGTCCCGCCGCTCAGTTCGGCCGGTTTCAGCCCCCCGGTGCGCGCGGCCTCGGTGAGCCGGGCGAACTCCGCCGACAGCCCCTCGGCGTTGCGCGCGTGCGCGTCCCTGACGACCGGTACGACGAGCCCCCGGGGCGTCTGCGCGGCGAACCCGAGGTGCACGGCGTCGAGCACCACGACCTCCCGCGCCTCCGCGTCCACGCGCGAGTTCAGCTCGGGGAACCTGGCCAGCGCGGCCGTGCAGATCCGCGCGAGCAGCGCGAGGAGGGACACCTTGGGCGCACCCGCCCCGTTCATCGCCGTCCGCGCCCGCATCAGCTCCGTCGCGTCGGCGTCCACCCAGCACGTCGCGTCCGGGATCTCCCGCCGGCTCCGGGTGAGCTTGTCGGCGACGGTCCCGCGCAGCCCCTTGAGGGGGATCCGGGTCCCGCTGGAGGCAACGGGGGCCTCGTCGGCGTACGTATCAGCAGGCGCGACCGTCGTGCGCCCCTGCACCGCCGCGACGCGCAACGCGTCCTCCACGTCGGCCCGCAGGATCAGCCCCTCGGGGCCGGAGCCGGTCAGCTCGTGCAGGTCGAGGCCGCCTTGGCGGGCGAGGCGGCGGACGAGGGGGGAGATGACCGGTACGGGGCCGTCGCCCGCGTCCCCGTTCAGGCCGTTCACCCGCGTCGCGGCGCCGGAGGTCCTGCGCGTGGCTCCCGACGGCACCGGGGGCCGCACCCTGCGCCTGCGCGCGGGCGGCTCCGCCGTGCCGTAGCCCACCAGGACGTTGCCGGAGCCCTCGGCGGCGGGGGCGCTCGCGGAGCCCACCGCGCCGACCGTGTCCACCGTGCTCGCCGGGCCCACCGCGACCGTCAGCAGCGGTGCCCCGACCGGGAGTTCCGTGCCCTCCTCGCCGTAGCGGGCCGTGACGACGCCCGCGTACGGGCAGGGGACCTCCACCATCGCCTTGGCCGTCTCGACCTCGACGACGGGCTGGTCGACGGTGACGACGTCGCCGACCTGGACCATCCAGGTGACGATGAGGGCCTCGGTCAGGCCCTCACCGAGGTCGGGCAGCTTGAACTCCAACACCTGTGCCATCAGCTCTCGGCCTCCCACTGGAGACGCGCGACCGCGTCGAGGATCCGGTCGACACCGGGCAGGTGGTGCCGTTCCAGCATCGGCGGCGGGTAGGGGATGTCGAAGCCGCCCACGCGCAGGACGGGCGCCTCCAGGTGGTGGAAGCAGCGTTCCGTCACGCGCGCCGCGATCTCGCCGCCCGGCCCTCCGAAGGAGCCGGACTCGTGGACGACGACCGCCCGCCCCGTGCGCCGTACGGACGCGCAGACCGTGTCGTCGTCGAACGGCACCAGCGAGCGCAGATCGACCACCTCCAGGTCCCAGCCCTCCGCCTTCGCCGCCTCGGCCGCTTCGAGGCAGACGGGGAGCGAGGGCCCGTACGTGATCAGCGTGGCGCTCCCGCCCGGGCGCCGCACCGTCGCGCGTCCGATCGGTTCAACGGGCGACGGCTCCTCAGGGTTCCAGGTGTCCTTGGACCAGTACAGCCTTTTCGGCTCCAGGAAGACGACGGGGTCGTCGGAGGCGATGGCGGCGCGCAGCAGCCCGTACGCGTCGGCGACGGTCGCCGGGGTGACGACGTGCAGCCCCGGGGTGGCCGCGTAGTACGCCTCGGAGGAGTCGCTGTGGTGCTCGACGCCGCCGATGCCGCCGCCGTAGGGCACGCGGATGGTGATCGGCAGGGGCATCCGCCCGCGCGTGCGGTTGCGCATCTTCGCGACGTGGCTGGCGAGCTGCTCGAAGGACGGGTACGCGAACGCGTCGAACTGCATCTCGACGACCGGCCGCAGCCCGTACATCGCCATCCCGACGGCCGTCCCGAGGATGCCGGCCTCCGCGAGGGGCGTGTCGGTGCAGCGGTCCTCGCCGAACTCCTTCGCGAGGCCGTCGGTGACGCGGAAGACGCCGCCGAGGGTGCCGACGTCCTCGCCCATGACGTGGACGGTGGGGTCGGCGGCCATCGCGTCGCGCAGCGCGCGCGTGAGGGCCTGCGCGAAGGTGGCCGGTTTGACGGCGACGGTGCTCACGCCTCGGCCTCCAGCTCCGCGTGCAGCAGGGCCTGCTGCTCCCGCAGTTGGGGCGTGGGGGCGGCGTACACGTGCGCGAAGAGGTCGTCCGGGTCGAGGGCGGCGTCCTGGTTCATGCGCGCGCGCAGGTCGGCGGCCATGATCTCGGCGTCGTCGCGGACCCGCTGCGCGCGGGCCTCGTCGAGCAGCCCGCGCGCGGTGAGCTCGCGCTCGACGAGGGCGATCGGGTCGTGCTCGCGCCAGGCGGCGACCTCCGCGTCCTCCCGGTAGCGCGTCGCGTCGTCCGCGTTCGTGTGCGCGTCGAGGCGGTACGTCACCGCCTCGACCAGCGTCGGCCCGCCACCCGCGCGGGCGTGCCGTACGGCGTCGGTGAGCACCTCGTGCATCGCGAGGACGTCGTTCCCGTCGACCAGGCGGCCCGGCATGCCGTACCCGACCGCCTTGTGGGCCAGGGAGGGCGCCGCGGTCTGCTTGGCGAGGGGCACGGAGATCGCGAAGCCGTTGTTCTGGACCAGGAAGACGACCGGGGCCTGCCAGACGGCGGCGAAGTTCAGGGCCTCGTGGAAGTCGCCCTCGCTGGTGCCGCCGTCGCCGACCAGCGCGAGCGCGACGACGTCGTCGCCCTTGAGGCGGGCCGCGTGCGCGAGGCCCACCGCGTGCGGGAGCTGGGTGGCGAGCGGGGTGCACAGGGGGGCCACGCGGTGCGCGTACGGGTCGTAGCCGGTGTGCCAGTCGCCGCGCAGGAGCGTCAGCGCCTCGACGGGGTCCACGCCGCGTGCGACGACGGCGAGGGTGTCGCGGTAGCTCGGGAACAGCCAGTCGCGCTCCTCCAGCGCGAGCGCGGCAGCGACCTCGCACGCCTCCTGGCCGGTGCTGGACGGGTACACGGCGAGCCGTCCCTGCTTCGTCAGGGCCGTCGCCTGCGCGTTGTAGCGCCGCCCCCGCACCAGCTCGGCATGCAGCCTCAGCAGCAGCTCCGGGTCCACCGCCCTGTCCGTGCCGAGGACGCGGTACGGCTCGGCGTCCGGCAGCAGGGGCGCGGGGTCCATCCGGGGCTGCCAGGCGGGCGGCGGCGTGGGCCGGTACGCGCCTCGCTGCTCCATGACCGTCATGACGGCACCTCCTCGTGGGAGCGGCTACGGGAGGCGCGTCGAATGTGAGGCGCCTCACCTACCGATTGTTCGGTCGTCGGCACAGTTTGGCTACGGGTGGCCTCAGGCTGTGGACAAACGGTTCTCCACAGCCTGTGATGGACGCAGTACGTCCATGGTAGGGAGGCGGGGGGACATGGCACCTGAACAAATGGCCGAAAACCCGGAAACCGGAAACCCGCTTCCGCCCGCGCGCCCCCTCGACGCCATCGACCACGACATCCTGCGCATGCTCCAGTCCGACGGCCGCGCCTCGATCCGCTCCGTCGCGGAACGGGTCCACGTCTCGCGCGCGAACGCCTACGCGCGTATCAACCGTCTCGTCGAAGACGGCGTGATCAGAGGCTTCGGCGCGCGCGTGGACCACGAACGCGCCGGACAGGGCACCAGCGCCTACATCACCCTCAAGATCGTCCAGAACTCCTGGCGCACGGTCCGCGAACAACTCCGCCAGCTCCCGGGCGCCTCCCACATCGCCCTGGTGGGCGGCGACTTCGACGTCCTGCTGCTGGTCCACACCCCGGACAACCGCGCCCTACGCGAACTGGTCCTCACCCGCCTCCAGGGCATCCCCGAGGTCCTGAGCAGCCGTACGCTCCTGGTCTTCGAGGAGGAGGACCTCGAACCGCAGGCGTGAGGGACCACCTCAAGCGCCGAGCGGTCGGCCTAGGTTCCGGCGGCCCAGCGCACGCCCGCGACCACGCCCGGCAGCAGTACCGGCAGAATCCACCACCACGGCACGGCCCTCCGCACCCACGGCACCAGCCGCAGCGCCCCAACAGCTCCGGCGGCCCCGAGCGTCACGACGCACGACAGGACGATCCCGGCGTACGCGTCGTCGTCCCAGGTGCCGGACGGGGTGATGGTCAGGGCCGTCCAGCAGAAGTACGCGGCGACGAGGGTGAGCGCGGCGAGGGGAACGGCGAGGACGAGCCGGA
This sequence comes from Streptomyces sp. 4F14, assembly GCF_048159485.1. Classification (NCBI taxonomy): domain Bacteria; kingdom Bacillati; phylum Actinomycetota; class Actinomycetes; order Kitasatosporales; family Streptomycetaceae; genus Streptomyces; species Streptomyces sp. 4F14. Next base: position 253,819 of record NZ_JBLRVY010000010.1, on the reverse strand, counting down.
GGCAGCCTCGGTCGTCGTCCGCGAGGGAGCGGCCGGACTCCCCCGCCCTGAGGCGAGAGAAGCCCGGCCGGCGTGAACGGATCAGCTCTCGATCGGGTTCAGGAGGGAGTACTTGACCCACCCCAGCTTGCCCTTGTTCGCGCCGCTCGTGACCTTGCCGTAGCTCCAGGCGTAGTCCTTCGTGCAGTACTCGGTGAAGTTGACGCCCGTCGCGAGGATGCCGAGGGACGTGTAGCTGGTGCCGGGGCCGCTGCGGAGGTTGACCGACGTCGACGCTTCCTTGGTCAGCGTGACGATGGTGTTGCAGGCGGAGGGGAGGGAGGCCGCCGAGGCGGAGGGGGCGGTGAGGACGGCGCCGCCGAGGATGACGGCCGCGGAGGCGGCGGTTGCCGCGATCTGCCGAACGATACGCATATGACGTCTCCTTGAGTCAGGGACCGAGGGGATGAAGATGCGCCGGCTCGGGGGACGCACAGCGCGCCTCGCGCGCTCAACTTATTCGCACGCGCGAAAGCAGGCCCTAGCTAATCACGCGAGTGATCTTTCGGCCAACAACGTTCCGTACGAGGGCCCTTGATGTGGCCGAAACCCCAACTCACGGGAGATTCATAGGTTTTCGCATCGCAAAGCGAATCTTGCTGCTAGCGTGATACGCAACAAAAAGTGGCCCCACCAGGGCCCGGAGTGTTGGAGCACTCCGCTGGTGAGGCCGTGACGACATCACTTCCGAAAGGTCCTGTCGCCGTGCGCCAGTCTATCGCGCGCGCCATTTCGGCGTCCCTGTGCACCCTGCTCTCCCTCCTCCTCCCCGCCCGAGGCCAGCGCCGCAAGCCGTGCCTGACAGCACAGGCACCCGCCCCCGAGCCCGTCATCCCCGCGAGCCCCTGGTCCCGCCCCTGGACCAGCATCAGCAAAGAAGAGGCCGCCGAGATCTTCCGTCTCCAGGCCGAGCGGCACCAACAGGCGGAGGCCGCCTGGGAGTTGCGGCTCCAGTGGGAGCGCCGACGCGCCGCCGAACTCGCGACGCTGGGCGTCGACCACCCGTACACGTACCCCGGCGCCCCCTTCGACGCCGCGTCGTTCAGGACGAGCGCGTGAACCGGGAAACGCTGCTCGCGGACGAACCGCCCGCGCAGGCGGAGGGGGACTGGTGCGACTGCGGGCGCCGGACTCTCGTACCGATCCCGTGCGCCCGCAGAGACGACGTGTACGTGTGGCCCGACTGCCTTACGGAGGCTGGGGGTTGATCACGCGTAGGTGAGCCGGTGCACCGGTGTGCCGGGCGGGTTGTCGGCGAGAAGCATGACGCCACCGACCGCCCGGCCGCCTACGCGGAATTCCCGTACACGTCGGCGCCGACCACACGATCTGCGGCAAGGCACCTTTGCGCCGGTTCCCGGTCCGTTGTTCCCCGACCCCTCCGATTCACACCCAGCGGTAGTTGTCGTCGGTGACCGCGTCGAGCGCGGCGTCGCCGACGGAGGCGCGGGGGTCGGGGAGGGCTGCGAGGGCGGGGCCGATGGGCGGGAAGATCGGGAGGTCGGCGGTCTTGCGGTAGTCGACCCATTCGATGACGCCGACCTCGTGGGTGCCGTCGGGCTGTTCGTCGAGTTCCTGCTCGGCGAGGGCTGCGCGGGTCTCGGGGGTGATGTGGAGGCGGTAGATCAGGTGGAGTTTGCGGGGCGGCGGGGTCGGTCCGGGGCGGGTGACGCGCTGGTCGACGACCCAGAGGAGGTCGCCGCCCTCTGCCTGGCCGATGTCCAGGGCGAGTTCCTCGTCGAGTTCCCGGGCGAGGGCTGCGCGGAAGTCCTCGCCGTCCTCGACGTTCCCGCCGGGCGGGGTGTAGTGGACGGAACCGGGCCGGTCGCGGCGGATGAGGGCGACATCGGTGCCGCAGAAGACGAGGGCGCCGGTGCGGACCTTGATCCGGGAGAACGGCGTCGGGGGCCGGCCGGGCGTGGGTGTCATGGCTGCCAGTATCGCGGCGGCGCCGGTGCCCGGGGCGGGCTTTGCTCAGGTTCACCCACCCCGGGTGCGCGGACCCGTCAGACGTACCGGGGCGGCGCTGCGATGACGGGGCTTCAGGTAGAACGGCCCTCGCTGCGGGCGGGCGGCGACGGCCAGGGTCTCCTGGTTGTCGGTGTCGGTGTCGGGGAGCCGGCCGGGGCGCTGCCCGAGGAGGACGGTCAGGTGAGCGGCGAGAAACAAGAGCAGGCCACGCAGCAGATGGTTGACGCCGGAGACCTCGGTGGTGCCCTCGTTGCGGCAGTTGATCTCGTTGAAGATCGCGTCCAGCCCGAACAGTCCCGCCAACCCGTCGTGCCGCCGCACATGGACGGCGATCCGTACGGCAGCGTCTACCAGCACGGAGAGGACAGGGGTGTTCGACGACCAGCCCTCCGGGAATGTATAGCGAGGAGTGTATATTGATATACAATGCCGTATACATGAAGGGGATGCTCGTGAGCCGCACTGTCATCGACCTCGACGACGAGGCACTGGAAGCAGCCGCCAAAGAACTGGGGACCACGACCAAGCGCGACACGATCAACACCGCGCTGCGTGAGATCGTGGCGCGCAACCGCCGCCTGCGCGCCCTGCACGAACTCCAGGACCTGGCCGCGGAAGGAGCGCTCGACGTCGAGATCCTCCTCGACAAGCGCAATTACCGTGGCGGAGCCGCTCGTTGAGCGTCGCCGACTACCTCATCGACACCTCCGCGCTCGCGCGGGTACTGCTTCGCCAGACGACCGAGGACTGGGAACGCCGCATCGGTGCCGGGCTGGTGGCTCTGTGCGACATCACGGAACTGGAGGTCCAGTACTCGGCCCGCTCTTCGGCCGACCGCGAAATCATCGGGGACCGGCTGAACCAGTTCACCTGGTCCCCGGTGCCGGACAGCGTCTTTCGGCGAGCCCGGGTGGTCCAGGAACAGCTCACAGCCAAAGGCGAGCACCGCAGCGCGGGCCCCGTGGACCTGCTGATCGCCGCTGTCGCGGAAGAAGCGGGTCTCACCCTGCTCCACTACGACCGAGACTTCGAGACGATCGCCCGGACGACGGGACAGCCGGTGCGCATGATCGATCTCAAGAGGTAGTCCCGCCCCCGCGCAACCCCCCGAACACCAACCGGGCCACAGCGTCCGCGACTTCCCGCTCCCCCACCCCCCGCCCGTCCGGCCGGTACCACTCCGCGATGGAGTTGATCATGCCGAAGGCGAGGCGGGTGGCGAGGCGTACGTCGATGTCGGGGCGGACGTCGCCTTCGAGGGCGGCCGACGCGAGCAACTCGGCCACCCGGTGGTCGAATTCGCGGCGGCGTTCCAGGGCCCACCGCTCGGTGTCCGTGTTACCGCGAACACGGAGAAGAAGCGTCACATACGGAAGCTCGGTGATCAGAACGTCGACCATGCGGCGGACGACATGCTCAAGCCGGTCGATCGCGCGTCCCGCGCGCGCGGGGTCCTCGTCGAGGATCGCGAAGAGCCCGTCCAGCGCGCGCGAGACGGCACGACGGAGGAGCTCCTCCTTCCCGGCGACGTGGTGGTAGATCGACGACTTGGAGATCCCGGCGGCCTTGGAGAGGTGCTCCATGGACGTCCCGTCGTACCCGCGCTCGTTGAAGACCTGGACGGCGACGGACAGCAGCGATTCGGGCGTGTACGTGTCGCGCTTGGCGGTGGTCATGAGGTGCTGCCCTCCCGCTTGTCGGTGGCGTACGCGTGCCGGTAGAGCGCGAGGGAGGGCGCGTACCGCCCGGAGGGATCGCGCAGGTGCAGGTCGTCGAGGAGCGCGTACGCCCAGTTGCGCCCGAGGCGGCGGCTCCATTCGAAGGGCCCCAGCGGGTAGTTGACGCCGAGCCGCATCGCCGTGTCGATGTCCTCCTCGGTGGCGACGCCCTTGGCGACCGCGTCGTGCGCGAGGTCGACGATCCGCGCGACCGTACGGGCGACGATCATGCCGGGGACGTCGCCGAGGACGCTGACGTCCTTGCCGAGCGCCTGGAAGAGGCCGATCGCCTCGGAGAGGGTCTGCGGGGAGGTGTCCTGGGAGGCGGACAGGGCGATACGGGTGGCCTTGCGGTAGTCGAGGGCGAGGTCAAAGTAGACGACGTCGCGGAACTCGACGGAGGTCTGCCCGTCGGCGAGGGCGAGTTGACCGCCGCCGGGCAGGACGAGCCGGGTGCCGTGGTCCTCGTCCTCCTCACGGACCTGTACGCCCGCCTCGCGGATCAGCGGGAGGAGGTCGGCCGCGGGGCCCAGGTCGCCTTCGGCGACGACGTAGGCGGGCGCCTGGGCGGGTTCGGCGGTGTGCGGCTCGGACCGCTCGGCGCCGTCGGCGTAGTCGTACCAGCCGTGCCCGGTCTTGCGGCCGAGACGGCCGGACTCGACGAGGCGCCGCTGCGCGAGGGAGGGCGCGAACCGGACGTCCTGGAAGAACGCCTTCCACACGGAGTGCGTCACCGACTCGTTGACGTCCTGCCCGATGAGGTCGGTGAGTTCGAAGGCGCCCATCCGGAAACCGCCGCACTCGCGCAGGACGGCGTCGATGGTCGCCGGGTCCGCGCCCTGCGCCTCGTACACGGCGAACGCCTCGCCGTAGAAGGGCCGCGCGATGCGGTTGACGATGAACCCCGGCGTGTCCGCGCAGGCGACGGGGCTCTTGCCCCACGCGCGGGCGGTTTCGTACGCGCGCGTGGCCGACGACACGTCGGTGGCGAACCCGGAGACGACCTCGACGAGCGGCAGCAGCGGCGCGGGGTTGAAGAAGTGCAGGCCGACGAAGCGGCCGGGGCTGCGCAGGGCGCCGCCGATCGCGGTGACCGACAGGGACGAGGTGTTGGTGGCGAGCAGGCAGTCGTCGCCGACGACGTCCTCCAGCGCGCGCAGGAGGTCCTGCTTGACGTCCAGCCGCTCCAGGACGGCTTCGACGACCAGCGCGCAGTCCGCGAGCCCGGCGAGGCTCTCGACGGCCGTCAGGCGCGCGCGTGCGGCGTCCCGGTCGGCCGCGGTGAGGCGGTCCTTCTCGACCAGCCGGTCGAGGCGGGCGCCGATCGCGTCGACGGCCTCGCGCGCGCGGCCCGGCAGCGAGTCGTGCAGCCGTACGGGGTGTCCGGCGACCAGAGCGACCTGGGCGATGCCCTGGCCCATGGTTCCGGCGCCGACGACGGCGACGGGGCTGCTGAGGTCGATAGCTGTCATGTGCGCGATCCTCCCGCACGGGGTTTTCCACAGATGCGGCAGGCCCCCTTGTCCCGACCGATCGTTCGGTTACTCTAGCGGTGACCGGCTGTTCCTGCCCAGACACACAGACGCATCCACCCCAGGAGTTGGTCCCGCATGGCCGCCGACCTCACCGCCGCCGACCTCATCACCAGGCACCGTCCCACCCTCGACCAGGCGCTGGAAGCGATCCGCACCCGCGCGTACTGGTCCCCCCACCCCGAGCACCCCAAGGCGTACGGCGAGAACGGCAGCCTGGACCTCGCGGCGGGCAAAGCGGCGTACGACGCCCTGCTGGACACCCGCTTCGACCTGGACCAACCCGGTACGGACGACTGGGTCGGCGCCGAAGTCTCGCCGTACGGACCCGCGTTGGGCATCACGTACCCGCACGCGGACGCGGACGTGCTGCTCCCGGCGATGAAGGCGGGCCAGAAGGCGTGGCGGGACGCGGGCGCGGAGGTGCGCGCGGTGGTCTCGCTGGAGATCCTCAAGCGCATCTCGGACCGCAGCCACGAGTTCGCGCACGCGGTGATGCACACCTCCGGCCAGGCGTTCATGATGGCGTTCCAGGCCGGCGGCCCGCACGCGCAGGACCGGGGCCTTGAGGCGGTGGCGTACGCGTACGCGGAGCAGGTCCGCACGCCCGGCACGGCGGAGTGGTCGAAGCCGCAGGGCAAGCGCGACCCGCTGGAGCTGCACAAGGCGTTCACGCCCGTCCCGCGCGGCATCGGCCTGGTCATCGGCTGCAACACGTTCCCGACGTGGAACGGCTTCCCGGGCCTGTTCGCGTCCCTGGCGACCGGCAACGCGGTCCTGGTGAAGCCGCACCCGCGCGCGGTGCTGCCGCTCGCGCTGACCGTGCGCATCGCGCGCGAGGTCCTCACCGAGGCGGGCTTCGACCCGAACCTCGTCGCGCTGGCCGCCGAGCGCCCGGGCGAGGGCATCGCGAAGACCCTCGCGACGCGCCCCGAGATCCGGATCGTCGACTACACGGGCTCGACGGCCTTCGGGGACTGGCTGGAGGCCAACGCCCGCCAGGCCCAGGTCTACACGGAGAAGGCCGGCGTCAACACGGTGATCGTCGACTCCACGGCGAACTACAAGGGCATGCTCGCCAACCTGGCGTTCTCCCTGTCCCTGTACAGCGGCCAGATGTGCACCACCCCGCAGAACTTCCTGATCCCCCGGGACGGCATCGGCACGGACGAGGGCCTCAAGTCGTACGACGACGTGGTCGCCGACCTCGCGCGCGCGGTGGACGGCCTGCTCGGCGACGACGCCCGCGCGAACGGCCTGCTGGGCGCGCTGGTCAACCCGGACGTGAAGGCCCGCCTGGAGGCCGCCTCCGCCCTCGGGGAGGTCGCCCTCGCCTCGCGCGCGGTCGCCAACCCCGAGTTCCCCGACGCGGTCGTACGCACGCCCCTGATCGTCAAGCTCGACGGCACCAAGCCGGACGCCGAGGCCGCCTACCTCAGCGAGTGCTTCGGCCCCGTCTCCTTCGCCGTCGCCGTCGACTCCTCGGTCGACGCGGTCGCGCTCCTGAAGCGCACGATCCGCGAGAAGGGCGCGATGACGGTCGGCGCGTACACCACCGACGCGGGCGTGGAGGCGGCGATCGAGGAAGCGTGCCTGGAGGAGTCCGCGCAGCTGTCCCTGAACCTCACGGGGGGCGTGTACGTCAACCAGACGGCCGCGTTCTCCGACTTCCACGGCTCCGGGGGCAACCCGGCGGCCAACGCGGCCCTCACGGACGGGGCGTTCGTCGCGAACCGCTTCCGGGTCGTCGAGGTCCGCCGGGAGGGCTAGCCGGCACTCCAGTGGTACAGCGTCATCGCCACGCTGGTGGCGAGGTTGTAGCTGGACACCTGCGGGCGCATCGGCAGCGACAGCAGGTGGTCCGTGCGGGCGCGCAGCGCGTCGGACAGGCCGCTGCGCTCCGAGCCGAACGCGAGGACGGCGTCGTCCGGGAGCTTCACGCCCCGGATGTCGTCGCCCTCCGCGTCGAACGCGAACACCGGGCCCGGGGGCAGCTCGACGGCCTCCAGGTGCTCGACCGCCGTCGCGAAGTGCAGCCCGGCGCCGCCCCGCACGACCGTCGGGTGCCAGGGGTCCAGCGTCCCCGTCGTGACCACGCCGGTCACCCCGAAACCGGCGGCCAGCCGGATCACCGCGCCCGCGTTGCCGAGGTTGCGCGGGTTGTCGAGGACCACGACGGGGGCCGTGCGCGGGAGGGCCGCGAGCGCTTCCAGGTTGGCCGCGCGGGGCGGCCGTACGGCGAGGGCGGCGACGCCCGTCGGGTGGGGGCGGGGGACCAGCGCGCGGTACGCCTCCGGGGTCACCTCCCTCAGCAGGGCCGCCAGGGGTTCACGGACGTCCGGCGCGAGGTCGTCCGCGAGAGCCAGCGCGGCGGCCCGGTCGACGGCCACCGCGAGGGGGACCTCGGCGGAGAAGCGCAGGGCGTGCTTGAGGGCGTGGAAGCCGTCGAGGAGGACCGCGCCGTCGCCGTGGGGGAGAGCTGCGGTACCGGCGAGGCGGTGCCAGGCGGCCAGGTCGGTCATGCGGTCGAGCCTACGTGGGGTTTTCCGGTGCCCTCGACGGTCCCTGCGGCCCCGGTGCCCTCACCGCCGCCCGCGCCCTCGCCCTCCGCGCCCCCTGCACGCCCTGTGCCTCCTGGGCCCCCTGGACCCTCCTTGGACATCAGCACGCGCGCGCGGGCCGTCTTCGCGCCCAGCCACAGCAGGAACGACGTCGGCAGGAACACCGCGTCCGTCGCGATCATCGCCAGCGAGAAGAACGGCAGCCCCAGGACGACGGCGATCGTCGCGTGCTCCAGCATCATCACGGCCAGCAGGACGTTCTTGACGCGCCGGTTGAACAGGGTGAACGGGAACGCGACCTGCGCGATGACCGTCCCGTACGTCGCGATCATCACCAGCGTGCCGCTCGCCGCGAGCAGGTCCGCGAGCGCGGGCCACGGGGAGAACGAGTCGAGCTGGAGCGGGTAGTACACCGCCGTACCGTCCTGCCAGCGCGTGCCCTGGATCTTGTACCAGCCCGCCGTCGCGTAGATCAGGCACGCCTCCGCCATGACGACCACGAGCGCGGCGTTGTGCAGCACGTTCGCCGTGATGTCGCACAGGGCCCGCAGCTCGCCCGCACGCCGCGCCGCGAGCCACCACACGCCCTGCGCGGCCCACACGGCCCACAGGAGCGCCGGCACGAACCACTCGCCCTCGGTGAGCCACCCGGCGGCCGTCGCGACGGCCAGCGTGCCACCCAGGACGGCCCACAGGGCAGGGCCCACCCGATCGGGTACGTGCTCCCCGCGCGCGCGTGCGTCGGCCGTACGGCGCTCCCTGCGCGCGTCGAGCGACCACACGCGCGCGCACCGGGTGAAGACCAGGTAGACCGACATCAGGTGCAGGACGTTGTCGCCGCCGTCGCCCATGAAGACGCTGCGGTTCTGGAGCGACAGGACGCCGACCATGAAGACGACCGACATCGTGCGCGCGCGCCAGCCGACGAGGAGCAGGGCGGCGGACAGGACCGCCAGGAAGTAGACGGCCTCGAACCACACGCGCGAGTCGGACCACATCAGCACCGTGAACGCGCCGTTGACGTCGATCAGGCGGCGGCCCAGCTGCCAGCTCCAGGGGCCGTCGGGGCCGTACAGCTCCGTACGGTGGGGGATCTCGCGCAGGAGGAACAGCAGCCAGGTGGCGCTGAAGCCGATGCGTATCACCGCGCTCTGGTACGGGCCCAGGGGGGACTCCGTCACGCGGGCGAGGCCCTTGGCGAACACCGCGTTCACTTGACTCCCCCGTCCGCCTCGGCCTGCGGGACCCGCCACCACGGCAGCACCCGGAACGTCGGCTGGGTCGACACCTTCTCGTCACTCCACTTCGGGGGCGCGACGTTCGACGTCCGCGACCGCACCTGCACGCGCGCGAGGGTGCCGCCCTCGCGGACCGTCCCTCCCCGCTCCAGCCTCATCACCACGATCCGCCGCAGGTACTCCTCCGACAGCGCGCCCCTCATCCCGACGGCACGGTTGTCGTTGTCGTGCGTCCCGGTGAAGAAGTCCCAGGCCCGCCGCAGCTCGTTCTGCTGGGTGTGGCTGGGCAGCAGGTTCCCGTCGATCGCCCTGCCGTCCGCCGCGGACAGGTCGTACCAGCCCGTCGTGCGGTACCCGCCGTCCGACGACCGCACCTCCGCCCGCACCTGCACCGCGATGTCCTGCTGCAAGGGGTTCGGCGCGAACAGCTTCCAGTTCTGCTCGAACTCCGGGTACACCCAGTCGTCGATCGCGCGCGCGTGCTGCTTGCTGACCGTGTTCGAGGGGGCGACGTGCAGGAACACCATGCCGACATGCACGAGGGCGACGGCCGCGACGAGGGCCACGACTGCGGCGACGGCTATCTGGGTGCGGAGGGAGAGGGCGGCGAGGCGGGTGGGGGGCGAGGAGCCGTCGGCCTCGGCCGCCGGCTCGGCGGAGGGCTCCGGATCGCTCGCGTCGAGGTCCGGCTCTGCGTCGTCCGTCTCCACCGGCTGCGACTCCGCCCTGCCCGGCGTCTCCTCGTCCGGCGTCTTCCCGTCCGGCAGGTCTCGTCCGCGCTCGGCCGGTTCCCGGCTCTCGGCACCGTCCGCCCCGTCGTGGGACGCGTACGGCGGCGGACCGTCCGTCGGCCCGCGCGATGCGTCGTCACGCGTGTTCATTGCGCCCCGTTCAGGTCTGGGTCTCGGGTGGCCGTCGGGGGACGGCTCCACGGCACGGTACTCAGGCCGTGGGGCGGGCGCAGCCTTCGGGCCCGGGTCATGGGGGTTGTGGACTGCTGTGGTGCAACAGCACGGGAGGGTGTTCTGACGTACAAGGGGTGTGTCCAAGTCCTGGCGAGTGTTTCACGCGCGGGGGAACAAAGTTCCTTTCATCGAACGCGTGACCTTTCCTGGCGGTGGCCGTTGAGGGTGGTGGGGAAGGTCTTCGGTTCCGGAAGGGAGGGTGATCGGGGTGGGCGGGCTGCGGGAGGTGGCGGCTCCGTTCGTGGTGCCCGGCCCCACCGGTGTGGCGGTACGTACCCGTCTGAAGGGCCTGGCGTCGGAGGATGAGGAGGTGCTGCGGCTGGTGGGTGTGCATCTGGGTTCGCTCGCGTCCCGTGATTTCAAGGCGCGTTGTGCTGATGGTCCGGGGCATTCGGCCGAGACGTGGGCGGTCCGCAAGCGGGAGCTGACGCCGGTCTCGTCGTCCCGCTGGGCGGGGTCGATCACCAAGGCCACCCACGACCAGTGGGCGCTGGCCCGGCGCGGGCAGGCCGCCCATGTCCAGTCCCTCGAAGCCGGTATCCGTACGATCCGGCACCGGCTGTCACTGCCGGTCGGGGAGAAGGGCACCAAACGGGCGCCGGGTGGTTACCGTTCGCAGGGGGAGTGGTTCCACAAGTCCCGCCGTCTGCACGTCCTGCAAGACCGGCTGACCGCTGTGCGTGCTGATCGTGAGGCCGGCGTCGTCCGCGTGGTGCGGGGTGGCAGGCGTCTGCTCACCACCCGTCACCACCTCGACGCCGCCCGACTCACCGAGGCCCAGTGGCGCGAACGGTGGGTGGCCGGGCGCTGGTTCCTCCAGGCGGACGGTGAGTCCGGCAAGCGCCACGGCAACGAGACGATCCGTGTCACCCCGGACGGCGAGGTGAGCATCAAGCTCCCCGCGCCTCTCGCCGCGCACGCCAACAGCAGGCACGGCCGGTACGTCCTCGCCGCGCGGGTGTTCTTCCCGCACCGGGGGACCGAGTGGGCCGACCGCGTCGAGGCGAACCGGGCCGTCGCCTACCGCATCCACCACGACACCGCGCGCGGGTGCTGGTACCTGACCGCCGCCTGGACCTTCCCCGTCACCCGGACATTTCCCTGGCCGCAGCCCTCGCCGAGGGAGTGATCGGTGTCGACACCGACGCCGATCACCTCGCCGCCTGGCGCCTCGACGTTCACGGCAACCCGGTCGGGCAGCCCCGTCGCTTCTTCTACGACCTCAGCGGGACCGCTGATCATCGCGACGCGCAGGTCTGCCACGCCCTGACCCGTCTGCTGAACTGGGCCAGGACGTGCGGCGTCAAGGCCATCGCCGTCGAGGACCTCGACTTCACCGCCGAGAAGACCCGCGAGAAACACGGCCGCCGCAGGAGGTTCCGGCAGATCGTCTCCGGTATGCCGACCGGAAAGCTCCGCGCCCGGCTGACGTCGATGGCTGACGCGACCGGCATCTCGATTATTGCCGTCGATCCGGCGTACACCTCGATGTGTGGCGCGCAGCACTGGCAGAAACCCCTCACCACCAAGAACCGCAGGACGACCCGTCACGATGCCGCGAGCATCGCGATCGGGCGACGCGCCCAGGAGCATCCGATCCGGCGTCGGACGGCACCGCCCCGTGACGACCAGAGTGATCGTCACGGGCATCGGACCGCCCAGGCCCGACCGAAGGCCCTCGGGCGCGAGGGACCCCGCCCCCGCGTTCCCGGACCACGCACACGACGCGTGCCACCGGACGCGGCACGTACGCGGGCGACCAGGACACCCAACACCGTTCGAGATGTCCGCAGTGATCAAGCTTGGGTCCAAGACCCACTCCAGCTCACTGAATAGGAACGGTTTTCCACAGCGGTTGACATGGTTCCGGTGGGGGTTTCACCATGGAATCGGACGGACCGAACGATCGGTCGGGAAGCAGTGGCAGCGACGAGTGAGGGGGACGGCATGGCGACAGTGGCGGAGCAGCGGACGCCGGACGAACGGGCCGGGGACGACGACCGTCAGCGCCTCTTCGACACGGCCGTCGCGGCGGACGACCGCATCGAGCCGCGCGACTGGATGCCGGACGCCTACCGGGCGACGCTGGTGCGCCAGATCGCCCAGCACGCGCACTCGGAGATCATCGGCATGCAGCCGGAGGCGAACTGGATCACGCGGGCGCCCTCCCTGCGCCGCAAGGCGATCCTGATGGCGAAGGTCCAGGACGAGGCGGGCCACGGCCTGTACCTGTACAGCGCGGCGGAGACGCTGGGCACGAGCCGGGACGAACTCCTCGACAAGCTCCACTCCGGCCGCCAGAAGTACTCCTCGATCTTCAACTACCCCACGCTGACCTGGGCGGACGTCGGAGCGATCGGCTGGCTGGTGGACGGCGCGGCGATCACGAACCAGGTCCCCCTGTGCCGCTGCTCCTACGGCCCGTACGCCCGCGCGATGGTCAGGATCTGCAAGGAGGAGTCGTTCCACCAGCGCCAGGGCTACGAACTGCTGCTGGCGCTGAGCAACGGCACGGACGAACAGCACGCGATGGCGCAGGACGCGGTGGACCGCTGGTGGTGGCCGTCCCTGATGATGTTCGGCCCGCCGGACGACGAGTCGGCGCACTCCGCGCAGTCGATGGCGTGGAAGATCAAACGCCACTCGAACGACGACCTGCGCCAGCGCTTCGTCGACATCTGCGTCCCCCAGGCCGAGTCCCTGGGCCTCACCCTCCCGGACCCGGACCTGAGGTGGAACGAGGAGCGGGGTCACCACGACTTCGGCCCGATCGACTGGTCGGAGTTCAAGGAAGTCCTGAAGGGCAACGGCCCGTGCAACGAACAGCGCATCACCCAGCGCCGGCAGGCCCACGAGGACGGCGCCTGGGTGCGGGAAGCGGCGGCGGCCCACGCCGCGAAGCACACCGGCGAGACAGGAGCACGCGCATGACCACCGACTGGCCCCTCTGGGAGGTCTTCGTCCGCTCCCGCCGCGGCCTCGCCCACACCCACGCGGGCAGCCTGCACGCCCCGGACGCGGAGCTGGCCCTGCGCAACGCCCGCGACCTGTACACCCGCCGCGGCGAGGGCGTCTCCATCTGGGTCGTCCCGTCCGCCGGGATCACCGCCTCCTCCCCGGACGAGAAGGACCCGTTCTTCGACCCGTCCGCCGACAAGCCGTACCGCCACCCGACGTTCTACGAGATCCCGGAGGGGGTGAAGCACCTGTGACCCCGACGCGTACGGCCCCCGCGCTGGCCCTCGGCGACGACGCGCTGGTCCTCTCCCACCGCCTCGGCGAGTGGCTGGGCCACGCCCCCGTCCTGGAGGAGGAGCTCGCCCTCGCGAACATCGCCCTCGACCTCCTCGGCCAGGCCCGGGTCCTCCTCTCGCTGGCCGGCGACGAGGACGAGCTGGCCTACCTCCGCGAGGAGCGCGCCTTCCGCAACGTCCAGCTCGTGGAGCAGCCCAACGGCGACTTCGCGCACACGATCGCCCGCCAGCTCTACTTCTCGACGTACCAGCACCTCCTGTACGAGGAACTCGCGCGCGGAGACGGCGAGTTCACCGGCCTCGCCGCGAAGGCCGTCAAGGAGACGGCGTACCACCGCGACCACGCCGAGCAGTGGACGCTGCGCCTGGGGGACGGCACGGACGAGAGCCACGCGCGGATGCGCACGGCGTGCGAGGCGCTGTGGCGGTACACCGGCGAGCTGTTCGAGCCGGTCGAGGGTCTCGCCGTCGACCCGGGGCCGCTGGAGTCGGCGTGGCGGACGTCGGTCGAGGAGGTCATGGCCCGCGCCGGCCTCCCCGTCCCCGAGGGCCCGCGCACGGGCGCGTGGCGGGCGGGCGCCGGTCGGCAGGGCCTGCACACGGAGTCGTTCGGCCGGATGCTCGCGGAGATGCAGCACCTGCACCGCAGCCACCCGGGGGCGACATGGTGACGCCCCCGACGGCCCTCACGCCCCTTGAGGAGCGCCTCCTCGCAATCGCCGGCGCGGTACCCGACCCCGAGTTGCCGGTCCTGACCCTGCGCGAACTCGGCGTGGTCCGCGCGGTGCACGTCCAAGAAGCGGGCGCGGTCGAGGTCGACCTCACACCGACGTACACGGGCTGCCCGGCGGTCGAGACGATGTCCACCGACATCGAACGGGCCCTGCGCGCGGAGGGCATGCGCGAGGTGACCGTCCGCCGCGTCCTCACCCCGGCCTGGTCGACGGACGACATCACGGAGGAAGGCCGCCGGAAGCTGAGGGAGTTCGGGATCGCGCCGCCGCGCGTGGGGGTGGGCGGGGGGCCGGTGCCGGTGACTCTGGGGGCGACGCGCGCCGACAGCGTCCCCTGCCCCCACTGCGGCTCCCCCGACACCGAGTTGCTGAGCCGGTTCTCGTCCACCGCCTGCAAGGCGCTGCGGCGGTGCCGGTCCTGTCTCGAACCCTTCGATCACTTCAAGGAGTTGTGATGGCCCGTTTCCACGCGCTCCGGGTGACCGAGGTGGAGCCGCTGACGGACGACTCGGTGGCGCTGACGTTCGCGGTGCCGCCGGAGCTGCGGGAGGCGTACCGGCACGCGGCGGGCCAGCACCTGGCGCTGCGGCGGCGGGTGGACGGCGAGGAGGTCCGGCGGACGTACTCGATCTGCTCACCGGCGCCGGAGCCGGGCGGGTCGGGGCCGAGGGCGTTGCGGGTGGGGGTGCGGCTGGTGGAGGGGGGCGCGTTCTCGACGTACGCGCTCAAGGAGATCGCCGTCGGGGACGAGGTGGAGGTGATGACCCCGGCCGGGAGGTTCACGCTGGAACCGGCGCCGGGGCTGTACGCGGCGGTCGTCGGGGGCAGCGGGATCACGCCCGTGCTGTCGATCGCCGCGACGCTCCTCGCGCGGGAGCGGACCGCCCGGTTCTGCCTGGTGCGCGGCGACCGTACGGCGGCGTCGACGATGTTCCTGGAGGAGGTGGCCGACCTCAAGGACCGCTACCCGGACCGGTTCCAACTCGTGACGGCGCTGTCGCGGGAGGAGCAGCAGGCGGGGCTGCCGTCCGGGCGGCTGGACCGGGAGCGGCTGACCGCGCTGCTGCCGGCGCTGCTGCCGGTGGGGGCGGTGGCGGGCTGGTTCCTGTGCGGGCCGTACGGGCTGGTGACGGGCGCGGAACAGGCGCTGCGCGAGCTGGGGGTCCCCCGCGAGCGGGTCCACCAGGAGATCTTCCACGTCGCCGACGCGCCCGCCCCGCCCCGGCCGGCCGCCCCCGCGCACAGCACGCTGACGGCCCGCCTGGACGGCCGCTCCGGCACCTGGCCCGTGCGGGACGGCGAATCCCTGCTGGACACGGTCCTGCGGGTGCGGCCCGACGCGCCGTACGCCTGCAAGGGCGGCGTCTGCGGGACCTGCCGGGCGTTCCTCGTCTCCGGGGAGGTGCGGATGGACCGCAACTTCGCGCTGGAGCCGGAGGAGACGGAGGCGGGATATGTGCTGGCGTGCCAGTCGCGTCCGGTGACGGAGGGGGTGGAGGTGGACTTCGACAGGTAGCCCGCCCCCTGGGCGGCGTTCCCTTCTTCTAGAACCTGTTCTATCTTGACGGACCGTCAGATCCGAGTGGGCACCCCGTCGGGAGGACCAGGCCGTGGACTTCACGTTCAGCGAGGAACAGCAGGCGGCGGCCGAGGCGGCGCGCGGCGTGTTCGCGGGGGTCGCGCCCGACGCGGTGCCGTCCCCGGCGAAGACCCAAGGACGGCCGGTGGCCGAGGAGTTCGACCGGGACCTGTGGGCGAAACTCGCCGACGCGGACCTGCTGAGCCTCCTCCTCGCCGAGGAGTACGGCGGGGCCGGCCTCGACGTCGTCGCGCTCTGCCTGGTGCTGCGGGAGGCCGGGAAGGTGCTCGCACGGGTGCCGCTGCTGGAGAGCGTCGCCGCGTCCGCCGCGATCCAGGCGTACGGCTCCGCCGAGCTGAAGGAGGCGGTGCTCGCGGCGGCCGGGCGCGGGGAGACGGTGCTGACCGTCGCCGCGCACGGGCGGACCGGGCACGACGGGGCCGAACTCGCCGTCGCCGCGCGGCGGGAGGGCGACGGGTGGGTGCTCGACGGAGTACAGACGGCGGTGCCGTGGGCGTACGACGCGGACCTCGTCGTCGTACCCGCGCAGGCGGGGGACGGGCGGAGTGTGCTGGCCGTCGTGCGGCCCGGGGAGGCCGTCCTCGCGGAGCAGGTGTCGACCGCCGGGGAGCGGTTCGCTGAAGTACGGCTGGAGTCCGTGCGGGTCGCTGAGGCGTACGTCGTGGAGGAGGCGGGGGCCTGGGAGTGGCTGCGGGGGGTGCTGGCGGTCGGGACCTGTGCGGTGGCCTCCGGCCTGGGGGAGCGGGTGCTGCGGATGACCTCGGACTACACGTCGAAGCGGGAGCAGTTCGGGCATCCCATCGCCACGTTCCAGGCGGTCGCCGTGCAGGCCGCGGACCGGTACATCGACCTTCGCGCGATGGAGGCGACCCTCTGGCAGGCCGCCTGGCGCATCGCCTCCGGCACGCGGGGGGCGCTGCCCGTCGCCGGGGACGTGGCCGTGGCGAAGGTGTGGGCGGCGGAAGGGGTGCGGAGGGTTGTGCAGACGGCTCAGCATCTGCATGGGGGGTTCGGGGCCGATGCGGACTATGCCCTGCACCGGTATCACGCCTGGGCGAAACAGGTTGAGCTGTCGCTCGGGGCGGCGGGGGCGTACGAGGAGGAGTTGGGGGAGTTGTTGGCGGCACACGCGTTGGGGTGAAGGGGCCTACGGGGGTGCCGGGGAATGTCGGTTGGCGGGTGCGGCGCCGTCGTGGCTGGTCGCGCCCACGCGGCGGAGCCGCATATCGACACAGCCCCGCGCCCCTAAAAGACTTGGGGCTCGCCGTAGGGAATGCGCCCCGTCAGCAAAAGTGCCGAAGAGGCGCCCTGCCTACTGGAAGGGGGCGCCAACGCTGCGCGCGAACTACGCCCGCCAACCGGCGACGCACCCACAGCCCCCGAAGGGGCGCCCTGCCCTGAGCCCAGCTCAAAGCGCGCGCCCCACTGCATCGAGCCGGCTCAGACCACTGCCCCGCAGGGCCAGGCCGCCTCAGACCACCGTGCCCGGATCCCCCGACGCCCGTACGACCGGCCTGCCCTCGGCCTCCCAGACCTGCATGCCGCCGATGACGTTGACCGCGTCGATGCCCTGCTGGACGAGGTACGCGGTGACCTGGGCCGAGCGGCCGCCCGAGCGGCAGATGACGTTGACGCGGGCGTCCTCGGGAGCCGCCTCGGTCAACTCGCCGTAGCGGGCCACGAAGTCGCTCATGGGGATGTGCAGGGCCCCGGCGGCATGGCCCGCCTGCCACTCGTCGTCCTCACGGACGTCCAGCAGGAAGTCGCCGTCCTTGAGGTCCGTGACCTCGACCGTGGGCACACCAGCTCCGAAACTCATGCCCCGACGCTACCCGAACCACAGCCGAGGACCACCCCGCGCCCACCGCTCCCACACGCGGACGCCCACAAATGGTCACGCGGACCACCGATCCGTACCGACCCCGCTCCTGAGCCCAACTACCCCAACAGCGCAGCCAGTTCCCGTTCCCGCTTCGCCACGTCCCCCAACAGCTGCTCCGCGATCTCCTCCAGCAGCCGGTCAGGATCGTCCGGCGCCAGCTTCAGCATGGAGCCGATCGCGCTGTCCTCCAGCTCCTTCGCCAGGCCCGCGAGCATCTCCTTGCGCTGGGCGAGCCATTCGAGGCGGGCGTAGAGGACGTCACCGGGTGCGGGCGAGGGTTCCGGCGGGACCGGCCCCGCGGCCCACTCCTCGGACAGCTCACGCAACAACGCCTCGTCGCCGCGCGCGTACGCCGCGTTGACCCGCGTGATGAACTCCTCGCGCCGCAGCCGTTCCGCGTCCTCCTGCGCGAGGTCGGGGTGGGCCTTGCGGGCGAGGTCGCGGTAGAGCTTGCGGGCCTCGTCGCTGGGCCGCACCCGCTCCGGGGGCCGTACGGGCTGCTCGGTCAGCATCGCCGTGGCCTCCGGGAAGAGCCCGTCGCCGTCCATCCAGCCGTGGAACAGCTCCTCGACCCCCGGCATGGGCATCACCCGCGCCCGCGCCTCCGCCGCGATCCGTACGTCCTCCGGGTCACCGGTGCGCGCGGCCCTCGCCTCGGCGATCTGCGCGTCGAGTTCGTCGAGGCGGGCGTACATCGGCCCCAGCTTCTGGTGGTGCAGCCGCGAGAAGTTGTCGACCTCCACCCGGAAGGTCTCCACCGCGATCTCGAACTCGATCAGCGCCTGCTCGGCGGCCCGCACGGCCTGTTCGAGCCGCTCCTCGGGCCGCGCACGCTCGGCCTCAGCATCGGGTGTCGTCACCCACCCAGCGTAATCGCTCCGCTGGGGGCACCGGATGCGTACGGGTCCTGGCGGGCGCATCGGTGGGGGCGCGGGGCACGGAGACATGGGGACGGAGACGACCGCGAGGCACCTCGTCCGCACCCCTACCGCAGCCCGGCCACCCGCACCACCCCGGCACCCGACGCGAACACGCCGCACAGCCCGGCGGCCCCGATCACCCCGGCACCCGACGCGAACACGCCCCACAGCCCGACCACCCCGATCACCCCGGCGACCGACGCGAGCACCGCGCTCCGCGCGACCGACCTCAGATGCCCCGGCGATCACCCTCGCGCCCGACGCGAACACGCCTCACGCCACCAGCCTCCCCCTCACACCCCCGTCTCCGCCTCCACCCTCCCCTCCCGCACAGCCGCCACCAGCGCCCCATGATCCCGCTCGGTCCGCTCCGCGTACGCCACCGCGAAGCCCGCGATCGCCTCGTCGAGTTCCTCGCTCTTGCCGCAGTACCCGGCGATGAGGCGAGGGTCGGCGCTGTGGGAGTGGGCGCGGGCGAGGAGCGCCCCGGTCATGCGGGCGTAGTCGTCGAGCTGGTCCGGCGCGAGGGCGGCCGGGTCCACGCTGCCCTTGCGGTTGCGGAACTGCCGTACCTGGAAGGGAAGTCCGGAAACGGTCGTCCACCCGAGAAGGACGTCACTGACGACCTGCATCCGCTTCTGCCCGAGGACGACCCGCCGCCCCTCGTGGTCGACGGGTTCGACGGGGAACCCGGCGGTGACGAGATGGGGGACCAGCGCGGAGGGCCGGGCCTCCTTCACCTGGAGGACCAGGGGCTCACCGCGATGGTCGAGGAGCAGGACGACGTACGACCGCGCCCCCACACTGCCCGTGCCGACGATGCGGAAGGCGACGTCGTGGACGGAGTGGCGGGCCAGCAGGGGGAGCCGGTCCTCGGAGAGCGTCGCGACGTACGCCTCAAGACCGGCGACGACGGCCGCCGCCTCCTCGTCCGGGACCCGGCGCAGCACCGGCGGCGCGTCCACGAACCGGCGTCCCCCGTCCTCGGTGGCCTCGGTCGACTTCGCCGCGAACCGCCCGCTCGTGTTGGCGCGGGCCTTCTCCGAGACCCGCTCCAGCGTCCCCAGCAGATCGCGGGCGTCGCTGTGCGAGACCAGCTCCTCGTCGGCGATGGCGTTCCACGCGTCGAGGACGGGCAGCCTGGCCAGCAGCCGCATCGTGCGCCGGTACGCGCCGACCGTGTCGTGGGCCGCCTGCCGGCACCGGTCCTCGTCGGCACCGGCCTCCCGCCCCGCGAGGACGAGGGACGCGGCGAGGCGCTTGAGGTCCCACTCCCACGGCCCGACGACCGTCTCGTCGAAGTCGTTGAGGTCGATCACGAGCCGCCCGCGCGCGTCACCGTACAGACCGAAGTTCGCGGCGTGCGCGTCCCCGCAGATCTGCGCCGGGATCCGGGTGGAGGGCGTACGCGCCAGGTCGTACGCCATGAGTCCGGCGGACCCGCGCAGGAACGCGAACGGCGAGGCCGCCATCCGCCCCATCCTTATCGGCGTCAGCCCGGCGATCCGCCCCCGGTTGGACTCCTCGACGACGGCGACGACCTCGGGCCGCTCCCCGTCCGCCTCGAACCCGGCGTGCGCGCGGCGCGGCACCGCGCGCCGCACCGCCTTCCCGGCCTCTTTGGGCGACTCCCCGGAGCCCCCGTCCCACTGCGCGAACCCCGCCACCCGAGGAATCCGAACCCCGCTCACGGCCGACCGCCTCCCCTGTGCACCCGCACGATCATCAACTCGCCCCGACCGTACAGCCATCCCCCGAAACCCGTCACTCCCTGTGGATAACTCCCGACTTGTGGACAACTCCGTCACCCACACAGAGGGGCTCGGCAGGAGCGCGTCACCACATCAGGGCGTCGTCCATGTCCTGCTGCCAGTACGTCACCTTGAGGGAGTCGTCGATGTAGACGCCCCCGGCGGGCAGCTTCGGCTTCGCGCCCTTGCCGACGCTCCCGCCGTCCAGGTCGCGGCCGTAGAAGTAGACGTCCAGCGACTTCACCGTACGGCCGCCCTCGGCGCTCCCGTCGGTCGCCGAGAGCGTGACCCCCGCGTACCCGGACTGGCCGGGTTCGAGCGTGACGACGGCCTGCGGCTGCGAGTCCTCGATGACCGGCGGCGCGGACTGCGCGCCGGCGAAGGCGACGGCCGGGTAGTAGTACAGGAAGCAGGGCTTGCTGCCGGTGTTGGTGACGGTCAGCAGCATGTGGTTCACGGGCCGGTTGACGGGCGAGGCGACGGTCTTGGTGTTGGACCCCTCGCAGGTGACGGGCGAGACCGCCTTCTTCCCGGCCGACGACCCGCCGGTCGCCGCGGCCGTACCCCCGGAGGTCCCGGTGGAAACCGAGGAACCCTTGGCGGCCGAAGAGCCGCCGGAGGACCCCCCGGAGGAACCGCCGGAAGACCCACCGGACGTGCCGCCCGACGCACCCCCGCTCGTGGAAGCCCCGCCCGCCTCCGGCGCCCCCGCCGACGGCGCGTCCGAGGACGAGGAGGAGGAAGAAGAAGACGACGCCGGCACCGGCGCCCCGGTGACATCGACCCCCGTCCCGTCCTTGCAGGCGCTCATCGACAACGCAGCGATCACGACACCGGCGGCGGCGCTCACGAGACGGACACGACGGGTACGGGAGGTACGGAAGCTGGACATGACTGAGCTGCCCCTTAGTGGTTCGGGCCGGAGTGATGCTTGGATGACCAGAGCTTGTGGGGTGATCCGTCCCAACCGCCACGTCTGCCGCCCAGTTGGGAACGCTGGAACGGTCAAACACACTCCCACCAGAGGAAACGCGGTCCGCCTGGAACGCGCGAACGGGATACGGAAAGAGGGAGCGACAGGTGTCACCGACGGTGGGGGCCGACGACATCGAGGAATTCGCGGCGACACTCCGCGCCCTCAAGGACCGCTCCGGCCTCAGCTACGGCGCCCTCGCCAAACGCCTCCACATGAGCACCTCGACCCTCCACCGCTACTGCAACGGCACCGCCGTCCCCACGGAGTACGCCCCCGTCGAACGCCTCGCCCGCGCCTGCCGCGCGACCCCCCAGGAACTGGTCGACCTCCACCGCCACTGGATCCTCGCGGACACGGCCCGCAAACGCCGGACGAAGGAAACGACGGAGACGACAGAAACGACGGAGCCGACGGAGCCGACGGAGGGGTACGGGACTGACGAACCGACAGTCACGAACGCCACGGCCGCCGAGGCCACCCCGGCACCCCCCGAAGCACCCCCCGCCACCACCCCGAGCTGGGCCCAGCCCCCGCCACCCCCCACTCCCGAAACCCCCGAAACCCTCGAAAGCCCACCCCCCTCCCGCAAACTCCCCCGCAGAGCCACCCTCATCACCGCAGCCGCGATCGTCACCGCCCTCACCGCAGCCGCCCTCGTGGCGAACCGCCCCACAGACCCCACCCCTGACGGAAAAGCGGCCGGCCTAGGCACCCCCACCGCCCCCACCTCCGCGTCCGCCCTCTCCCCCACCCCCTCCCCGTCCCTCCGAAGCCCCTCCCCGTCGGCGGCGTCCCCCTCGAAGGGGTCCGCGTCCGCCCGTCCCTCCACCCCGGCCCCCGAACCCCAGGGCACCCCCCTGACGGTCGGCGTCCGCCCGTACGTCTACGAGAGCCCCTGCAGCCAGGAGTTCCTGGTGGACAGCGACCCCGCGCAGATGGGCCCGCCCGCGACGGAGCCCAACGCCCCCCGCTGGGCGGCGGCGAACGGCGCGGTCTCCGCGAACCAGCAGATGATCGGCCTGACGGTCCAGGGCACGGGCGGAGAGACGGTCGTCCTGGAGTCCCTGAACGTCCGGATCATCACCCAGAACGCCCCCCTCGCCTGGAACGTGTACGGCATGGGCTCGGGCTGCGGCGGCAACGTGGAGACGAAGTCGTTCTCGGTCGACCTGGACCAGGGCACCCCGGCGGTGACGGTGCAGGGCGGCCAGCGCGACTTCCCGTACAAGGTCAGCGAGTCCGACCCGGAGGTCTTCTACATCAACGCCACCACGACCGCCCACGACGTCCGCTGGGACCTCACCCTGGCCTGGTCGAGCGGCTCCCGAAAAGGCACCGTACACATCGACAACGAGGGCACCCCGTTCCGCACGAGCGCCGACGACGGCCGGGACATCTGGGACTACCCCCTGGGCGGCAACGAGTGGATCCGCACCCCCCGCAACGACGGCCAGGTCCCTTAGCGCCCGCGGTACGCGCCCTGGTGAGAGACACCTCACACCAGGGCGAACATCACACCACCCGACCCCCGGGCGTCCGGACATCCGGGCATGAAGAAACCCCCCAGATCGATGATCTGGGGGGTTCTCGCTGTGCGCGAGGGGGGAGTTGAACCCCCACGCCCTTTCGGGCACTGGAACCTGAATCCAGCGCGTCTGCCTATTCCGCCACCCGCGCATTGGGTGTGTCTTCCGGCTTCTGGCCCTTTCGGGCTGGCCCCTTCCGACGTGGAAAACCTTACCACGGGGGATCCGGCCTCTTCACCTCACTTGTCACGCAGGGGTACCCACCGTCCCGCCCCGGTGAGTGACACGTATCAACCTCGTACCGGTGTCCCCCCGTCTCCCAGGAAGCCGGAGCAGGTGCACAGTCAGGTGCGGGACACTGGTCCGTGAGCGCCTCTACGATCCTCGGCAGGCACGGCGCGAAAGGGGAACCGGCTGTTTCACCGCCGCGTGGATACGATCAGTAAGCAGTACGAGCAACAGCACGAGACGTTCGAACAGCACGGCC
The DNA here is from genome assembly GCF_048159485.1 of Streptomyces sp. 4F14. NCBI lineage: Bacteria > Bacillati > Actinomycetota > Actinomycetes > Kitasatosporales > Streptomycetaceae > Streptomyces > Streptomyces sp. 4F14. The sequence continues at coordinate 230,665 of NZ_JBLRVY010000010.1, read as the reverse complement.
CACAGCGACAACGACAGAGCCGTCACGACGGAGGAGGTGCCCCATGGGAGTTCTGAAGAAGTTCGAACAACGCCTGGAAGGGCTGGTCAACGGCACCTTCGCCAAGGTCTTCAAGTCCGAGGTCCAGCCCGTGGAGATCGCCGGCGCGCTCCAGCGCGAATGCGACAACAACGCCCAGATCTGGAACCGGGACCGGACCGTCGTCCCCAACGACTTCATCGTCGAACTGAGCACGCCCGACCACGAGCGCCTCAGCCCCTACTCCGGACAGCTCGGTGACGAACTGGCCGGGATGGTGCGGGACTACGCGAAGCAGCAGCGCTACACCTTCATGGGGCCGATCAAGGTCAACCTGGAGAAGGCGGACGACCTGGACACCGGCCTGTACCGGGTCCGCAGCCGCACTCTCTCCGGTTCCACGGACCAGCAGGCCCCGGGCGCCCGCCCGGCCGCCCCGGCCCCGTACGGCGCACCCCCCATGCCCGCCGCCCCGCCGCCCGGCGCTCCCGCCGGCCGCCCCGGATACGGCTACCCGCCCGCGGGCCAGGGCGGCGGCCTCGCCGGTGCCCCCGCTCCCGGCTCCCGCGCCCGGCACTGGATCGAGATCAACGGCGCCCGCCACCAGATCACCGGCGCCACCCTCGTGCTGGGCCGCTCCACCGACGCCGACGTCCGCATCGACGACCCGGGTGTCTCCCGGCGGCACTGCGAGATCCGTACCGGTTCGCCCTCGACCGTCCAGGACCTCGGGTCCACGAACGGCATCGTGGTGGACGGACAGCACACCACCCGCGCTACGCTCCGCGACGGCTCGCGGATCGTCGTGGGCAGCACCACCGTTATCTATAGGCAAGCCGAAGGGTGAAGCGGGGGCAATGTCAGAGCTGACCCTCACGGTCATGCGGCTGGGTTTCCTGGCCGTACTGTGGCTGTTCGTGATCGTGGCCGTACAGGTCATCCGCAGCGACCTGTTCGGTACGCGCGTCACCCAGCGCGGCTCGCAGCGCTCCCGGCGAGGCGCCGACCAGAACGCGCAGCAGGGCCGGCGCCAGCAGCAGGCCGCCGCCGCGCCCCCGCAGCAGCGCCAGCAGCCCGCCTCCGGGGGCCGCCGGGGCCGTAACGCCCCCAGCAAGCTGGTCGTCTCCGAGGGCACCCTCACCGGCACGACCGTCGCGCTCCAGGGCCAGACCATCACGCTGGGCCGGGCGCACGACTCGACGATCGTGCTGGACGACGACTACGCCTCCAGCCGCCATGCCAGGATCTACCCGGACCGCGACGGCAACTGGATCGTCGAGGACCTCAACTCCACCAACGGCACGTACCTCGACCGAACGCGGCTGACGACCCCGACGCCGATCCCGCTGGGCGCCCCGATCCGCATCGGCAAGACCGTCATCGAGCTGCGGAAGTAGTGCTGCATCATGAATGAGCGCGAGCGGAGCGAGCTCCCGACCGGAGGGTGGGCAGTGTGGCTCGACACGACCGGCTGTACCCGGAGCCGACGGGTGAGGTGCGCATGAGTCTCTCCCTGCGTTTCGCCGCCGGATCGCACAAGGGCATGATCCGCGAGGGCAACGAGGACTCCGGATACGCCGGACCCCGCCTGCTCGCCATCGCGGACGGCATGGGCGGCGCCGCCGCCGGCGAGGTCGCCTCCTCCGAGGCGATCTCCACGATCGTCGCGCTCGACGAGGACATCCCCGGCTCGGACGTCCTCACCTCCCTCGCCACCGCCGTCCAGCGCGCCAACGACCAGTTGCGCTCCCTGGTCGACGAGGACCCCCAGCTCGAAGGCATGGGGACGACCCTGACCGCCCTGCTGTGGACGGGCCAGCGCCTCGGCCTCGTCCACGTCGGCGACTCGCGCGCCTACCTGCTGCGCGACGGCGTCCTCACCCAGATCACGCAGGACCACACCTGGGTGCAGCGCCTCGTCGACGAGGGCCGGATCACCGAGGAGGAGGCGACGACCCACCCGCAGCGCTCCCTCCTGATGCGCGCCCTCGGCTCCGCCGAGCACGTCGAGCCCGACCTCTCGATCCGCGAGGTCAGGGCGGGCGACCGGTATCTGATCTGCTCCGACGGCCTCTCCGGCGTCGTCTCGCACCAGACCCTCGAAGAGACCCTGGCCAGCTACCAGGGGCCCCACGAGACCATCCAGGACCTCATCCAGCTCGCCCTGCGCGGCGGCGGCCCCGACAACATCACCGTGATCGTCGCGGACGTCCTCGACCTCGACACCGGCGACACCCTCGCGGGCCAGCTCTACGACACCCCCGTCGTGGTCGGCGCGGTCGCCGAGAACCAGCTCCAGCTGCCGCACGACAACGGCATCATGCAGACCCCGGCCGGCCGCGCCGCGAGCCTCGGACGGCACCGCGCGAACCCCGGCGGCGGCGAGTTCGGGCCCCCCGGATCGGGGGACGTGACCGGTTTCATCTCCACCGACGGCTTCGGCGACTACTCCGCCGACGACTTCGTCAAACCCCGCAAGAGCCGCAAGTGGCTCAAGGTCTCCCTGTACAGCGCGCTGGCCCTCGCGGTCGTCGGCGCCGGTCTGTACGGCGGCTGGCGGTGGACGCAGACCCAGTACTACGTCGGCGCCAAGGGCGAACACCTCGCGCTGTACCGGGGGATCAGCCAGGACCTCGCCTGGGTCTCGCTCTCGAAGGTCGAGAAGGACCACCCCGAGATCGAACTCAAGTACCTCCCGCAGTACCAGCAGAAGCAGGTCGAGGAGACCATCCCGGCCTCCAGCCTGAAGGGCGCGCAGAAGAAACTCGACGAGCTGTCCGTCCAGGCGTCCGCGTGCAAGAAGCAGGCGCAGGACGGGAGTTCGGGAACCGGATCCTCGTCGTCCGCGTCCAAGCCGACGCCGAGCCCGTCGGCCACGGCGGGTTCGCAGAGCCCGAGCCCGAACGCGTCCCCGTCCCCGGCGGCCAGCCCGTCGGCCACCCCGAGCCCCGGGCCGTCTCTCTCTCAGGAGGAGGAGCAGGTCGTCTCGCTGTGCGGCAAGCAGTAGCGAGCCGTGAGGCAAGCAAGAGGCAAGCCGTGAGAGGCCCCGTCACACGATGAGCAGTACTACCAACACACCGACGCACCACACGTCCACGATCGGCGCCATCGGAGCGCCGAGCAGACGCAACACCGAGCTGGGACTGCTGGTGTTCGCCGTCCTGATCCCGGTGTTCGCCTACGCCAACGTGGGCCTCGCCATCAACGAGCAGGTCCCCGCGGGGCTGCTCGCCTACGGCCTGGGGCTCGGTCTGCTGGCGGGCATCGCCCATCTCGTCGTCCGCAAGTTCGCGCCCTACGCGGACCCCCTGCTGCTGCCGCTGGCGACGCTGCTCAACGGGCTCGGTCTGGTCGCCATCTGGCGGCTGGACCAGTCCAAGTACCTCCAGGCGGCCGAGCAGGCGGGCAACGCCTCGCCCCGGCAGCTGATGTACACGGCGATGGGCATCGCCCTCTTCATCGTGGTGCTGATCTTCCTCAAGGACCACCGGGTCCTCCAGCGCTACACCTACATCTCCATGGCCGGCGCGATCTTCCTGCTGCTGCTGCCGCTGGTCCCCGGCCTCGGGCAGAACATCTACGGCGCGAAGATCTGGATCTCGGTCGCCGGGTTCTCCATCCAGCCCGGTGAGTTCGCGAAGATCGTGCTCGCGGTCTTCTTCGCCGGGTACCTGATGGTGAAGCGGGACGCGCTGGCCCTCGCCAGCCGCCGCTTCCTCGGCCTCTACCTGCCGCGCGGGCGCGACCTCGGACCGATCCTCGTCGTCTGGTTCCTGTCGATCCTGATCCTGGTCTTCGAGACCGACCTCGGGACCTCGCTGCTGTTCTTCGGCATGTTCGTGATCATGCTGTACGTCGCCACCGAGCGGACCAGCTGGATCGTCTTCGGTCTGCTGATGTCGGCGGTCGGCGCGGTCGCCGTCGCGAGCTTCGAGACGCACGTCCAGCAGCGCGTCGAGGCGTGGCAGAACCCGATGGGCGAGTACAAGCTCTCCCAGGAGGGCGTCATCGGCCACTCCGAGCAGGCCATGCAGGCGCTGTGGGCCTTCGGCTCCGGCGGCACGCTGGGCACCGGCTGGGGCCAGGGCCACTCCGAGCTGATCAAGTTCGCCGCGAACTCCGACTTCATCCTCGCCACCTTCGGCGAGGAACTCGGCCTCGCCGGGCTGATGGCCCTGCTCCTCCTGTACGGCCTGATCGTCGAGCGCGGCATCCGTACCGCCCTCGCCGCCCGCGACCCCTTCGGCAAGCTCCTCGCCATCGGCCTGTCCGGCGCCTTCGCCCTCCAGGTGTTCGTCGTCGCCGGCGGCGTCATGGGCCTCATCCCGCTGACCGGTATGACCATGCCGTTCCTCGCGTACGGCGGTTCCTCCGTCATCGCCAACTGGGCGCTCATCGGCATCCTCATCCGCATCAGCGACACGGCCCGCCGCCCCGCCCCGGCCCCCGCTCCCAGCCCCGACGCCGAGATGACCCAGGTGGTCCGCCCCTCATGAACAAGCCCCTGCGCCGCGTCGCGATCTTCTGCGGTCTGCTGATCCTCGCCCTGCTGGTGCGGGGCAACTGGCTCCAGTACGTCAAGGCGAACGAGCTGGCCACCGACGACAAGAACCGCCGCGTCCCGATCACCCGGTACTCGATCCCGCGCGGCGACATCATCGTCAACGGCAAGGCCATCACCGGGTCCGTGGAGACCAAGGGCGACTACAAGTACAAGCGGACCTGGAAGGACGGCGCCATGTGGGCGCCGGTCACCGGGTTCTCGTCCCAGGCGTTCGGCTCCAACCAGCTGGAGAACCTGGAGGACGGCATCCTCTCCGGCACCGACGACCGGCTCTTCTTCCGCAACACCCTCGACATGCTCACCGGCAAGCAGCGCGCCGGCGGCAGCGTCGTCACCACCCTCAACGCCGCCGCGCAGAAGGCCGCGTACGACGGGCTCGGGAACAAGAAGGGCGCGGTCGCCGCGATCGACCCGACCACCGGCAAGATCCTCGCGCTGGTCTCGACACCGTCGTACGACCCCTCGAAGTTCGCCGGGAACACCGACGCGGACACCGAGGCGTGGGTGGCCGTGCAGAAGAAGAACGACGCCGACGACCCGATGCTGAACCGGGCGCTGCGCGAGACGTACCCGCCCGGGTCGACGTTCAAGGTGCTCACCGCCGCCGCCGCGCTGGAGAACAACGTCGTCTCCGGGATCGACGAGAAGACCGACACCCCGGACCCCTACCAGCTGCCGCAGACCAAGACCGACCTCACCAACGAGCACGGTGAGTGCGAGAACGCCACGCTGGAGTACGCGCTCGAAGTGTCCTGCAACACCGTCTTCGCGAAGATGTCCGACAACGTCGGCAACAAGAAGATGATCGAGCAGGCCACGAAGTTCGGCTTCAACGAGAACAAGCTCGACGTCCCCGTCCGCGCCGCCGAGTCCGTCTACCCCGAGGACAACCGGCCGCAGAACGCCCTCGACGGCATCGGGCAGGGCTCCACCCGGGCCACCCCGCTCCAGATGGCCATGGTCGCCGCGGCCATCGCCAACGACGGCAAGCTGATGAGCCCGTACATGGTGGACTCCCTCAAGTCCCCCAACCTCGACACCCTGGAGACCACCGAGCCCAAGGTGCTCTCCCAGGCCGTCTCCTCCTCCACCGCGCAGAAGGTGCAGCAGATGATGGAGACGGTCGTCAAGACCGGTACCGGCAAGAACGCGCAGATCTCCGGCGTCACCGTCGGCGGCAAGACCGGTACCGCGCAGCACGGTCTGAACAACAGCGAGAAGCCGTACGCCTGGTTCATCTCCTACGCCAAGCTGTCCGACGGCTCCTCCCCCGTGGCCGTGGCCGTCGTCGTCGAGGACGGTTCCGCCGTCCGCGAGGACATCTCCGGCGGCGGCCTCGCCGCGCCGGTGGCCAAGGCCGTGATGCAGGCGGTCCTCGGCAACAAGAGGTGACCCCGCTCACGTGACCCGCGCATAGGTGCACGTTGCGATACCGGTCCTGTATCGAGTAACAGGCTTGGCCCGGTGAGACAGAGCGAGCCGGGTAGCGTATCCCCGGACGGCAGCCGCCGACCGGGCGGGATGCCGGTCGGGACCGACGGAGAGGGCTGGTAAAGAGCTATGGAAGAGCCGCGTCGCCTCGGCGGCCGGTACGAGCTGGGCCAGGTGCTCGGCCGTGGTGGCATGGCGGAGGTCTACCTCGCGCATGACACCCGCCTTGGGCGCACCGTGGCGGTGAAGACGCTGCGCGTGGACCTCGCGCGCGACCCTTCCTTCCAGGCCAGGTTCCGCCGGGAGGCCCAGTCGGCCGCCTCGCTCAACCATCCCGCGATCGTGGCGGTCTACGACACGGGTGAGGACTACCTCGACGGGGTCTCGATCCCGTACATCGTCATGGAGTACGTCGACGGCTCCACCCTCCGCGAACTCCTGCACTCGGGGCGCAAGCTGCTGCCCGAGCGCTCGATGGAGATGACCGTCGGCATCCTCCAGGGCCTGGAGTACGCGCACCGCAGCGGCATCGTGCACCGCGACATCAAACCGGCCAACGTCATGCTGACGCGCACCGGCCAGGTCAAGGTCATGGACTTCGGCATCGCCCGTGCGATGGGCGACTCCGGCATGACGATGACGCAGACCTCCGCGGTCATCGGCACCGCCCAGTACCTCTCGCCGGAACAGGCGAAGGGCGAGCAGGTCGACGCGCGGTCGGATCTTTATTCGACCGGATGTCTGCTGTACGAGCTGCTGACCGTACGGCCGCCGTTCGTCGGCGACTCCCCCGTCGCCGTCGCCTACCAGCACGTCCGCGAGGAGCCGCAGCCGCCGTCCGTCTTCGATCCGGAGATCACCCCGGAGATGGACGCGATCGTCCTCAAGGCGCTCGTCAAGGACCCCAACTACCGCTACCAGTCCGCCGACCAGATGCGCGCCGACATCGAGGCATGCCTCGACGGCCAGCCCGTCCAGGCCGCCGCCGCCTTCGGCGCGGTCGGGTACGGCGGCTACGGCGACGACCAGGCGACCACCGCGCTGCGGTCCGACGCCGGGGCGACGACCATGCTGCCGCCGATGAACCCCGACGACGGGGGGTTCGTCGGGTACGACGACCGGCCGGCGCGGCGGCGTCAGCAGAAGAAGTCGAACACCTCGACGATCGTGCTGGCGCTGGCCGCTGTGCTGGTGCTGGTGGGGGCGGTGCTGATCGGGTGGTACGTCACCAACGGGGACGGGGTCAGCAACGACACCACCCCGGTGCCGACCCTCGTCGACCTGACCGAGGCGCAGGCGCGACAACAGGCGACCAACGCCGATCTGAAGATCGCCGTCGAGAAGAAGACCTGCGACAACACCGAGACGGGCAAGGTCTGTTCGCAGAACCCCGCCGCGGGCGGGAACATCAAGAAGGGCGAGACGATCAGCGTCGTCGTCTCGACCGGGGCGCCGAAGGTCGTCGTGCCGAACGTCATCGACAAGGACGTCGACGCGGCCACGCAGGCGCTGGAGGAGAAGGGCTTCGAGGTGAAGACCACGCAGTCCGAGTCCACCCAGGAACCCGGTACGGTCCTCAGCCAGAACCCCGACCCCGGCTCCGAGAAGGAGAAGGGCTCGACGGTCACCCTTGAGGTCGCCAAGGCCGCTGCCAAGGAGACCGTCCCCGACGTCTCCGGGCTCAGCTGCGACGACGCCAAGGCGCGGATCGAGCAGAACAACCTGACCGCCGGGTCCTGCACCAACGTCCAGGTCCAGGACCAGAACCAGAACGGCAAGGTCGTCTCCACCGACCCGGCCATCGGGCAGCAGGTCGACAAGGACACCACGGTCAACATCAAGGTCGGCCAGGCTCAGCTCCAGGTCCCCTCCAACCTGACCAGCCTCTCCCTCCGGGACGCCAAGCAGGCGCTCTCCAACCTCGGGCTCCAGGTCAACGTCATCGGCGCCCAGGACGACGACGCCCGCGTCGTCAACTCCAACCCCAGCCCCGGTCAGACCGTCCAGCCGGGGCAGACCGTCACCGTGCTCGCCCAGGACAACGGCGACAACAACAACGGGGGCAACAACAACGGCGGGAGCAGTTTCTTCGGCGGGTTCAACGGGGCGGCGTTCCGCGAGGACGACTGACACCCGGTCCCACCTCTGAACCCCGGTTCCCTCGCTTTGAGGGGGCCGGGGTTTTTCGTTGCTCATCTGTTCGTATGTCGATCGTGCCTTCGGATCAGTTCACTCGTTTACAGCACATGATCAACGAAACCGTGCTGCTGGAGTCCAGGTCGCTGCGCGAGAGCGTGGCGGAGCGGACGGAGGTGCTGGACCGGGTGAAGGTGCTGGCGTTGCTGCCGGACGGGGTGCATGTGACTACGGCGATGGTGGCGGAGTACTTCGGGGTGGGGCTGGAGGTGGTCCGTGCAGTCATCCACGACCACCGAGCAGAGCTGGAGAGCAACGGCTACCACGTTTTGACAGGTTCGCGACTGAGTTACTTTAAGCAACTCAGTGGGATCCAGACCCGCGCCCGCTCCCTCGCTCTCTTCCCCCGCCGAGCCGTCCTCAACATCGCCATGCTGCTCCGCGACAGCGAAACCGCACGTCAGGTGCGTGTGTATCTCCTCGACATGGAGTACATGGTCCGCGCCCAGCCTGTGGATAACTCTGTCCACAGGCTCTCCGAGTCCATTGACCAGCTTGTGGACAACCGCATCGACGAGCGCATCGTCCACATCCTCAGCAAGACAATCGTCCCCATGTTCAACGCCCTGATCGAGACGTCAGGGGAGCACCGCAAGGAGTTGGTGTCGCTGCGGGCGGACGTACAGGCCGTCGAGAGGAGGCTCCGGCAGCACAGGGCGAGGCTGCGGCGGATGATGAGCGCGGTATGAGCGACTGAGGTCCTTAAAGGACCTCAGTCGGCCGAGTTATCCACAGGGCACAGCGACTGGCCTCCTTAAAGGAGGTCAGTCAGCTCAGCTCCTTCGGCGGAGTCCTCTTCGCATCCACCTTCTCCGTCCGAACCAGCTCCCCCCACACCACATACCGGTACCGGCTCGTATAAACCGGCGTACAAGTAGTCAGCGTGATGTAGTGCCCGGCCTTCTCGGTCCCGGACTCCTCGGGGATCTGGGAGAGGACCTTGACGTTGTACTTCGAGGTTTCCGGGAGGGTGGAGTAGACCTTGTAGATGTACCAGGTGTCCCGCGTCTCGAAGACGATCGGGTCGCCGTCCTTCAGCTTGTCGATGTTGTGGAACTTGGCGCCGTGGCCGTCGCGGTGGGCGGCGAGGGTGAAGTTGCCCTGTTTGCCGGAGGTCGGGAGGGTCGCCTGGACGGGGTCGGTGTAGTAGCCGGCGACGCCTTCGTTCAGGACGTCGGAGGACGTGCCCTTCTCCACCAGCACCTCGCCGTTCTTCATCGCGGGGACGTGGAGGAAGCCGATGCCGTCCTTCGTGTCGAGGGCGCCGGGCCCGGCCGGCTTGGACCAGTTGTCGCGGACCTTGTCGCTCTGTTTCGCGGCTTCCCGGTCGGCGATGACGTTGGTCCACCAGAGGGAGTACGCGACGAAGAGCCCGAGGACGAGACCGGCGGTGATGAGGAGTTCGCCGAGGACGCTCACGGCGGTGGCGAGGCGTCCGCCCTTGCGGCGGGGCGCGGGGGACCCGGTGTCCAGGGTGGTCGTCCCGTCGGTCGTCGCTGTCACGTCTGTCTGCCCCTACTCGACGAGCGCATCCGGCTTTCCCTTGCTGCGCGGCCGTTCCTCGACCATCTTGCCCCAGACGATCAACCTGTACTTACTGGTGAACTCCGGGGTACAGGTCGTGAGGGTGATGTAGCGGCCGGGCTGGGTGAACCCGGATCCGGGCGGAACGGCCTTGAGAACGCTGGTATTGCTGGGCGAGGTGACCGGCAGCATGGAGGCCATCTTGTAGACGAAGTACTCGTCCTGGGTCTCTACGACGATCGCGTCACCGGGCTGCAAACGGTTGATGTACCGGAAGGGCTCGCCGTGGGTGTTGCGGTGCCCGGCGAGCCCGAAGTTCCCGGTCTTCGCGTCGGGCATCGGGGTGGCGAGGGCGCCTTCGCCGTAGTGCCCGACCATCCCCTTGTCGAGGACCTTCTTGTTGCTGACGCCTTCGGCGATGGGGACGACGACGTCGAGCTTGGGGATGTGCAGGAGGGCGAACCCCTGCCCGGCGGAGAAGGTGCCGGCGGCCCGTTTGCCGCTGGCCCAGTCCTTCTGGAGCTGGTTGGCCTCGCTGCCGGCCTGCGCGTGGGCGCGGACGTTGGTCCACCAGAGCTGGTAGCCGACGAAGAGGAGCATGAGGACGCCGGTGGTGATGAACATCTCGCCGAGGGCGCGGCTGGCGAGGACGGCGGGGCTGGGCTTGCGGGCCTTGGCCTGCCGGCGGGCCTCGACGCGGGACAGCGGACGCGAGCCCTGCGTACGGGAACCCTGCGAGAGGGGCAGCGACTCCTCCGCCGGTGCGGCGACGACACGCCCACGGCGGCCCTTGGCGGCCTTTCTGCGGGCCGCGCGCCCTCCGGGCGGGGCGAGAGAGCCGGGCACTCCCGCCGTGCCCGCAGAAGCGGATATGGGGTCACCGCCGTGGGGCGGCTCGGGTATCCGCAGGGCGACGGTCTCCTCGTCGAGGGAACCGGCCGTGCCGTGGAAACCCCCGGCCGCGGCGGGAGCGTCGTACCGCTCACCGCCGTAGGGAATGCCGGAGTCGTACGGAGGGACCGCCCCGTACGACTCCTCGCGCTCCGGGCGCAGCGCGGTCACGCGGTGGCCCTGCCCACGACCGGCGCGAGGCCGGTGGATCTGGTGACGGCGCCCGGGTAGCCGCACTCGACGAGCCAGTTGGCGAGCATGCGGTGGCCGTGTTCGGTGAGGACGGACTCGGGGTGGAACTGGACGCCCTCGACGGGGAGTTCGCGGTGGCGCAGGCCCATGATGATGCCGTCCTCGGTGCGCGCGGTGACCTCAAGGTCGGCGGGGACCGTGGCGGGCATCGCGGCGAGGGAGTGGTAGCGGGTCGCCGTGAAGGGGGACGGGAGCCCGGCGAAGACGCCCTTGCCCTCGTGCTCGACCAGGGACGTCTTGCCGTGCAGCAGCTCGGGCGCGCGGTCGACGACGCCGCCGTACGCGACCTGCATGGACTGCATGCCGAGGCAGACCCCGAAGACGGGGACGCCGGTCGCGGCGCAGTGCCGGACCATGTCGATGCAGACGCCGGCCTCCTCGGGCGTACCCGGGCCGGGCGACAGGAGGACGCCGTCGAAGCCGTCCTGCGCGTGGGCCGTGGAGACCTCGTCGTTGCGCAGGACCTCGCACTCGGCGCCCAGCTGGTACAGGTACTGGACCAGGTTGAAGACGAAGCTGTCGTAGTTGTCGACGACGAGAATGCGCGCGCTCACTGGTTGTCCACCGTCACATCGTTGAAGGGAAGCAGCGGTTCGGCCCACGGGAAGACGTACTGGAAGAGGACGTAGACGACAGCGAGGACCAGCACGATCGAGATCAGTGCCTTGAGCCACGCGTTGCCTGGCAGATGCCGCCAGATCCAGCCGTACATGCCGTCCCTTCCGTCGTACCACGGCACCAGACTCACGCCGTACCGCACCAGACTAACGGCGCAGCGCCGGGGGCTTGCCTTCGTCCACAGGCGTCGTGGAGTCCAGGCGTGCCCAGACGACGAGCCGGTGGCTGTGGCCCCACTCCGGATCGCACGTGGTCAGCGTGAGATACCGGCCCGGTGCCGTGTACCCCGACTTACGTGGCACAGGGTCGATCACCTCAACGTCGGTGGGCACGGTTTTGTAGGGCCCTTTGTCGATCCGATACGTGAACCAGGTCGTCCCGTCGCTGACCACGACGGCGTCACCTCCGCGCAGCTCGGGGAAGTCCTTGAACGGATCTCCGTACGTCCGCCGGTGCCCGGCGACGGCGAAGTTCCCGATGCCCCCGAGGGCGGCGGTCCCGGCGTAGTGCCCGAGCCCCTTCTTCAGGGTGGAAGTGGCGGTCCCTTCGAGGACGGGCTTGTTCCACGTGAAACCGAGCCGGGGGATGTACATGACGGCGAAGGGCTGCCCTTTTTTGTACGAGGGTGTCGCGGCCACCGGCGCCGGGCTCGCCCACCTGTGCTCCAGCTGGGAGACCTGCGCGGCCATGTCGTGGTCGGCGCGGACGCCGGTCCAGTACAGGACGTAGACCACGAAGAGGACGATCACCGCGCCCACGGTCACGCACAGCTCGCTGACGGTCCTGACGATCCCCCGTAAGGACACGGGACCCCCTCGGCGTACTGCTACTCCACGGGCTCGGCGTAGTGCAGATCCACTGTGCCCGAGTAGCCGGGCAGCGTCACCGTGCCGTCGTCGGTGACTTTCCAGCCGAGGCCGTAGACGTCGACGTACACCATGTAGTTCTGGATCGCCTTGGACGCGGCGAGGGCGTCCTTGAGCTTCTGGGGGTCGCCGACGGCCTGGATCTTGTACGGGGGCGAGTAGACGCGGCCCTGGAGGATCAGGGTGTTGCCGACGCAGCGGACGGCGCTGGTGGAGATGAGGCGCTGGTCCATGACCTTGATGCCCTGGGCGCCGCCCTGCCACAGCGCGTTGACGACGGCCTGGAGGTCCTGTTGGTGGATGACCAGGTAGTCGGGCTGGGGGGCGGGGTAGCCGGGGAGTCTGGCGGTGGCGTTGGGCGGGGCGTCGTCGAGGGTGACGGTGAGGGCCTTGCCCTTGAGCTTCTGGGTGCCGGCGCTGTGCTCCAGCTCGGCGAGTTTCCGGTCCTCCGTCGTACTGCGTCCGTCGTCCGCCTCGGCGAGTTTCTCGACCTGTTCACGCAGGCCCGCATTGGACTCGTCCAGCTCGCCGTTCTTGCGGCTGCGCTCCTGGATCAGGTCGGAGAGACGCAGCAGGGAGGCGTCCGTACGGATGTCGGTGCCCTTGGCGGTGTCGAAGCTGGTGAAGAAAATGAGGCCCGCGAGAGCGAAGACGCCGACCGTCATCAGGCGCATCGGACGGACACGGCCGGTACGACCGGGGGCGGAACCCGTTGAACCCGTCCCGGGGGAGTCGGCAGAATTGCTCAACGTACCGTTATCTCCTTCGCCGCCGTGGAAGCACTACGCTAACCGACGCCCGGGGGAGCGCTCCGTGTCCCCCTTGCCAGCAGGAGAGACCCTCGTGCCGAAGTCACGCATCCGTAAGAAGGCCGACTACACGCCGCCGACGGCGAAGCAGGCGACCGCGATCAAGCTGAACAGCAGGGGCTGGGTGGCACCGGTCATGCTCGCGCTGTTCCTGATCGGGCTGGCCTGGATCGTCCTCTTCTACGTGACCGACGGGGACCTCCCCCTCGACGCGTTGGGCAACTGGAACATCGTCGTCGGCTTCGGGTTCATCGCCGCCGGGTTCGGTGTGTCCACGCAGTGGAAGTAAGGGGCGGCCGGGCCTAGTACCGGAGTTTTCCCCAGGGCTGTTCGTGGAGTTATCCACAGGCCAGGGCTCGTTGTCCACACGGTGGGGAAAAAGAACGACGATCTGTGGATAACCTCCCGGACGTTGACGCCGGTACGACGAACCCACAACCCCTCGAAAACGCGTACGCCCCCTGCCTGACCTGCATGAATGCGGGTCGGAGACAGGGGGCGAACCCGTTCTTCCACAGGATGCACAGGGCGTGCTACACACTGTGGACAACTCTGCGCTCAGGTGAGCTGGGAGGTCCTCAGGAGGGTCACGATCACGACTGCGGCGAGGACCAGTGCACAGGTGCCGTACTGGACGATCGTGCGCTTGTCGCGGGGCGCGTAGACCATGCCGGCGCCGATGATCACACCGGCGACGAGACCGCCGACGTGGGCCTGCCAGGCGATGCCGCTCCAGCCGAACGTGATGATGAGGTTGATCACCAGGATGGCGATCATCGGGCGCATGTCGTAGCGCTGGCGGCGCATGAGGACGGCCATCGCGCCGAAGACGCCGAAGATCGCGCCGGAGGCGCCGAGGGACGCCTGATTGGGTTCGGCGACGAGGTACGTGAGCGCGGATCCCGCCAGCCCCGAGACGAAGAACAGCGCGAGGTAGCGGGCGCGGCCGAGCGCCGCCTCCAGCGGGCCGCCGATCCACCACAGGCTCAGCGCGTTGGAGAGGATGTGGATGACGCTGCCGTGCAGGAACATCGAGGTCAGCATGCGGTACCACTGACCCTCGGCGACGCCCTGGAGCTGGTCGAAGCCCAGCGCGGGCATGATCGCGCGGCCGATCAGGTCGAACCGGTCCGTGAACTCGTCCCCCAGCGCCTGCTGGGCGAGGAACGCGACCGCGCAGATGCCGAGCAGGATCTTCGTCACCAGCCGGGGATCCTCGGCGACGCTGCCGCCGGCGATCGTGCGCGGCCGGTTCGCGTCCGGCGCGTGACCCGTCCCCGAACCGTTGCGCACGCACTCCGGGCACTGGAAGCCCACCGACGCGCTGACCATGCACTCCGGGCAGATCGGGCGCTCGCAGCGGGTGCAGCGCACGCCGGTCTCCCGGTCGGGGTGGCGGTAACACCCGGGCACGCCGGGAGCCTCCTGCTGTCCGCCGCCTTGCGCCTGGTCCACTGGGCCCCCTGGCTCGTCGTAGCTCGTCGCGGGTAGGTCGTACACAATGCTTTGCCCCGCTCCTCCTGTTTCACGGACGAGCGGGGCGAAAGGTTCCCCGGAGAAGTCCCGGGGGCGGGCTCAGCGCTTCTCGACGACGACGCTGTTGATGACGACATCGGTCGCCGGGCGGTCGTTGCGGCCCGTCGGGACCTTCGCGATCGCGTCCACGACCTCGGCACCCTTGGTGACCTCACCGAAGATGGTGTGGCGGTTGTTGAGGTGCGGGGTGGGGCCGACGGTGATGAAGAACTGGGAGCCGTTGGTGCCCGGGCCCGCGTTGGCCATGGCGAGCAGGTACGGCTTGGAGAACTTGAGCTCCGGGTGGAACTCGTCCTCGAAGCGGTAGCCGGGGCCGCCGGTGCCGTTGCCCAGCGGGTCCCCGCCCTGGATCATGAAGCCGTCGATGACCCGGTGGAAGACCGTGCCGTTGTACAGCGGGTCCGTGGTCGCGGCGCCGGTCTCGGGGTTGCGCCACTCCCGCTGGCCCGAGGCGAGTTCGGTGAAGTTCGCGACCGTCTTCGGCGCGTGGTTCGGGAACAGCTCGACCTCGATGTCACCGAGGGTCGTCTTCAGGGTGGCGTAGAGCTTCTCGGCCACTGGGGGCGCCTTTCGTCGGACTGCCTATAACCCCCCGATCCTCCCACGCCCGCCCTCCTGCGCGAGTGGCGGTTCCGTGGCATCGTCGACGGCATGCCCGATCGGCACCCGTATGCCCGCCCCCGCATGCCCGGTCCCAGCGGAACAGGCATGATCCTCAATTGGGTGGAAAGCCGATAGAACGTACGCCACCGAGGAGGAGGAACCCGTGACCCGCATCGACAGCGTGCGCGCCGCGACCGGCTCGGCGAAGGACAGCGTGCTGCACGCCGCGGAAGTGGTGGCGCCCTACGCCGACACGGCGAGGGAGAAGGCCGCACACTACGCGCAGGAGGCGCGGGTACGGCTCGCGCCCAAGGTGTCCCAGGCCGCCGAGGAGGCGCGGGTACGGCTCGCGCCGAAGGTCTCGCAGGCCGCCGAGCAGGCCCGCGTCCAGTACGACGCGCACCTCGCACCGCGCCTCGAACAGGCGCGGACCCATGTCCCGCCGAAGGTCGACTACGCCGCGCACGAAGCCGCGCTCCGTACGCGCATCGCCGCGCGGCAGGCCGCCGAGTACTCGCGTCCCCGCATCGAACACGCCGTGGCCGCCGCGGGGCCCGTCCGCGACGAGGCCGCGTCCCGCGGTGCCGCCGCGCTCGCCGCCCTGCGCGGGCAGGTGACCCCGGCCCAGATCGACCGCCTGGTCCGCGCGAACCGCCGCCGCGCCCGTGCGGGCCGTGCCGTCAAGGGGCTCGCCGTCCTCGGCGTCCTCGCCGGGGGCGCGTACGCCGCCTGGCGCTGGTGGGACCGCCAGGCCAACCCGGACTGGCTGGTCGAACCCCCCGCCGCGACCGAGGTCCCGGCACCGGGGGCGCTGAAGTCCGTCGACAACACCGGGCTCGATCCCGAGGTCCAGGCGAAGGAGGCGGAGGAGGAGGCCGCGCAGGCGGAGGGGCAGCGGAAGAAGCACGGCTGAGTGAACCGGGCTGTGGGGCGGGTGACGTGATCGCGTCGCCCGCCCCACAGCTGTGTTTCACGTGAAACGGCACTCCCCGGGGTCACGCCTTCTCCGTGCTCCTGATCAGCTTCCGATGGGAGTCCTGCATCGCCGCCGGCATTTCGTCCGGGTCGAACCAGCGGGCCTCCAGGATCTCGAATCCGTCGATCTTCAATGTGCCGCCGGTGTGGAGGGCTTCGTACGCCACTTCCACCCGGAGCTTGTAGCCACTCGTCACGGTCAGCAGGCGGCCCGGTACGACGTCCAGGCCGGTTTCCTCCTTCACCTCCCGGACGACGGTCAGGGGGAACTCCTCGCCCTTGACCGCGTAGCCGGTGGGCAGGCCCCACGGACGCTCCGGCGGCCACAACCGGTGCTTGAGCAGCAGCACTTGGCCCACCTCGTTCCGGACGACCCCCGTGACGCCGACCATGAACTTGGCATGGGCGAGCCAGAGAATCCGCCACTGCAACGGGCCTCGGATGAGCCGCCACAGACGGGCGACGAGTCGCTTCACGGAGTGCCTTTCACTCGGGGCGACGGAAGGACGGGGCTCAGATCGAGAAGCTCCACGAACCGGTCGGGGACAAAAAGCGGCTGCCCTCGGAGCTGAGTTCGGCCCTCAACGCGTACAGCGGAAATCTGTGGTGTTCCTCCCACGTGCAGCGGACCCGCTCCAGGTCGTCCCATAGCCGGCGAGGACCGCTCTGGTGCACCACGGGGAGGCTGCCGTCCTCGGCTCGCGCCCAGGAGCCGTCCTCGGCGAGCAGCCACAGCACACGGCGTCCGTCCGGATATGTCGCCGCGCGGGTCTCGACTCCGGGGGTGTCCAGTTCGTACAGCCATCGCAGGGACCACTCCTGCCACAGATCGGGAATGATGCCGCCCGGGAGCCGTACGTCCTCTCCGTCCTCGTCCCGTGCCGCCTTGAACACGCCGTCCAGCTTCGGCGGGTAGTCCGCTTCCCGCCGGGTCTCCATGAACGTCGCCGGGTCGGGCTGGACCCGGCCCCGCGCGACGCCGTCGGCCCCCATGTCCGCCACGACGAGGAGGGCGGTGTGGGCGATGGTCGTGACGAGACGTCCGCCGAGGCGGAGCGCGCGCAGCCACGAGGCGGGGACGGGCCGTACGGAGACGGTCGCCATGATGCGGTCGTACTCCGTGTCCGGGAGGTCCCCGGTGGCATCGACGACGTCCGTCCGAGGATGGCGCCCGAGTCCGGCGAGACGGGTACGAGCGGCCTCCACCAGGTACGGGTCCACGTCCACGCTCGTCACGTTCGCGTCCCCGAGCCGCAGCGCGAACAGCCCGGCGGAGTAACCGGAACCGGTGCCCACGTCCAGGACCCGGTGGCCCGGCTCGGCGTCGAGCCGGTGCGCCATGGACACGACGAGTCCGGGCAGGGTGGACGACGACGTCGGGTCGCCCTTGCCTCGTTCACCGGCGGCTGCGTGATCGGCGTGCAGCGGTCCCACCCGGGTCACCAGCGTCTCGTCGGTGTACGCCGCTCGCAGCGACTCCGGTGTCCCCTCGGAGGGATCCACCAACTCCCATTCCTGTACAGGGCTGTCGGGCACGCGCCGCCACCAACGGGGGACGAGGAGATGCCTGGGAGTGCGGCTCACGGCGTCGTGCCATTCGGGCGCGTCCGCCGTCACCTTGTCGGCGAGCGCTCGCGCGGCCTCCGCCCACGGTTCGGCCGAGGTCATGCGGTTTCTCCCTCCAACGCGTCGGCCATGGCTTCCACGAGGGGCACATCCGCCTTCACGGCGAGCCAGTGCCATTGGCCGTTCGGATTGATCTCCAAGAACTTCCACCGCCCGTCGGGCGTGACGACGAAGTCCAGCGCGCCGAAGAAGAGGCCCAGTTCGTCCATGAGCCGCCGAACACCCTTCTCCACCGCCGATGGCATGTCGACACGGCTGTAGGTCAGTGAACGGTAGTCGGTGCGCCAGTCCAGTCTGGCCGCCTCGCTTCCGGCGTGGATGGCGACGGGGAACATCCGGCTGCCGATCACGGTGAGCCGTACTTCGTACGCTTTCTCAACGTTCTCCTGAAACAGATGCGCGGTGCCGGTGACGCCGTCGTCCATCTCATCGGCGCGGACGAGCGAGACGGGAAGGAACTGCCGCTGGCCGCCCGGCCCGAGCACACCCCCGCCCAGCCCCTTGTAGATCACTTCGCCGTCCCCCGCGAACCTTCTGGCACGCTCCGGATCGGACGTGATGATGGTGCGCGGTGTCTCCAGTCCGACGCGGGCGGCCACGGCGAGTTGCCGTGGTTTGTAGTTCGCGGCGGAGTCCTGTGCCGGATGGTTGATCCACCGGACAGGCAGCGATCCGAGGACGCCCAGCAGGCCGGACCGCGCCTCGGAGACGGCGAGCGCCCGCGCCGGACCGGGCCAGTCATCCGGGGTGACGAACTCGTTCGGACGGCGCCACCAGACGGACTTGACGCTCTCCAGGCGGAAGGAACGGGAACCGGTGAGGGTGCCCGCCCAGCCGTCCTCCGTCAGGGAGGCGACCAGCCGGGACTTGGTGGGGAAATCGGCGGTGTCGAATCTGACGACTTCCCCACCACGCCGCATCAGTTCCTCGACCACCGCGTCGGCCGTGAGGTCGTCACGGCCGGTCAGCACGAGGATGAGGCCCATGTCAGTAGAGGTCGGTTCCGCTGTCGGAGCCCGGGTTCTTGCCGTCTCCGTTGCTCGTCTCGGTCTGGGTCTCCGGCCTGGCCGCGCTCTCCGCGTGCCACGGGTTGCCCGAAGCGGACACGTTGAGCTGAAGGGCCTCGCTGTAGGTCATGACGGAAGCTTCGCCGCTACGCGGAGGTGGCGACACCAAGTGCCGGACCCCGAAGGGGACGGGCCGAGCAGTCGCCGTGACGATCTCTTGTTTCCTCATGACGCGATGGTGTCGCTCTGACCGACGGTACGGGAGTGTGCACGAAGGGTGTCCGACGGTGACCGCTTCACAGCTTCCGCCGTGCCTCAGTTGGCCATCACCCTGTGCACATCGCAGTCACTGCGAGCACTTGTTTGGGAGCGGAGAGCACATGGCCGCACGGCCCCAACCAACCGCCCGGCGCATCGGACTCGGCCATGAGCTACGGCAGTTGCGCAAAGAGGCGGGCCTGACCATCGCTCAGGCCGTCGACGGTCTGAGTTTCGACGAGACCACGCTTCAGCGGATCGAGACCGGCTGGAAGTCCTTCCGGCAGGCGGGCCACCTGCGGGAGTTGCTGGAGCGGTACGGCATCACGGACGAGAAGCAGGTCGACAGGCTGGTCGTCTTCCAGCGTGAGGCGTCGAGCCGGGAGTGGTGGGCTGACGGAAGCACCCACATGCTCTCGGGCATGCCCCGGTTCCTCGGCATCGAGGCGGTGGCGCGGGAGATCCGGGCCTTCCACCCGTTCGTCGTTCCCGGCCTGCTCCAGAGCCCGGCGTACGCGCAGGCCGTGCACGAACTGCACAAGCCCATCGACGAGACGACCACCGAGTTCATGCGCCAGAGCATGCAGCTGCGCCTGAAGCGCCAGGAGGCCCTGACCCGCGAGGACGACCCGGTGAAGCTCTGGGCCATCCTCCACGAGCCGGCTCTGCGCTACCCGCTCGGGGGACCGGACGCCATGCGCGAGCAGTACAAACAGCTCATCGACTTCGGCGAGCTGGAGAACGTCACGCTCCAGGTCCTCCCCCAGGGCGAGCGGGGGTACGTGGCCCTCCACGACGTCAACATCATGTTCCTCGGCAACGGGCTGCCGACGACCATCCAGAGCGACACCGCGATGCGCACCGTCGCCGTCACCGACAAGCCCCGTGAAGTGGACCGATTCTCGCGGATGTTCGAAGCTATGGCATCGAACGCGCTTCCCCCTCGGGATACCCCGAAAGTCCTGAACCAGCTAGCACGAGAGATCGCAGAAT
Source organism: Streptomyces sp. 4F14 (assembly GCF_048159485.1). NCBI lineage: Bacteria > Bacillati > Actinomycetota > Actinomycetes > Kitasatosporales > Streptomycetaceae > Streptomyces > Streptomyces sp. 4F14. The sequence goes on along the minus strand of NZ_JBLRVY010000010.1, from coordinate 210,498 downwards.
GAACCGCCAGCCCGTCACCATCGCAGCGTCCGACCTGGAAGGAGTGGCCTGGGTGAAGTCCTCCTACAGCAACAACGGCGGCAACTGCGTAGAAGCCGCAAGCCTGGAGGGCGTGACCTGGATCAAGTCCTCCTACAGCAACGGCGGCGGCGTCTGCGTCGAAGCCGCCCACCTCCCCACCGCCATCGCCCTCCGCGACTCCAAGAACCCCGACGGCCCCGCCCTCCTGATGCCCCCCGCCGCCTTCCGCACCTTCCTCACCGGCGTCCGCGAGGGCCACTTCCCCGCCTGACCTCCGGCCCCCCACCCCTGCGCCCGGCCCAACGCCCCGGACGCAGGGGTTCTGCCCGGTTTTATCCGGGGGCGGTGTGGCGTAAGGCGGCGGCGATGTCGGCGTGGCCGCCCTGGCGGTTGACTCCGATGGCGAGGGCTGCGAAGACCGGCCGTGACGTGGGGGAGGCAGTCGACATAAATCTTGGAGGCGTCCTCGTGGATCGACCGACCCGCCACCACGAGTTCAGCCTCAGTACAACCCAGTAGATCCATGCTCAAGGAGCGAAACTCTCTCCTTCGACTTAGGGTAGACACCGGAGTGCGAGGGATTCCTCGACGGAACAGTATTTTCGGCCGGCACCCGGGCGACATACATCACGTTGCCCCCGAGCGAGTGATGGATTCCAGCAATGTCGAAGGTGTGCGATGCGACTGGTGATCGAGGTGCCGAAAAGCGGGTAAACCTCTGCGAGATTGAAGATATACCGGCCATCGAAGACCCGATCCTGCGAAACCTGAGAATCACCCAAGCCTATCACGATCTCGCTATCGCCATGACTGAAATCCTGGGGCGGGAGAATGTCAGTTGGTGCGCCTTCGGAACATGGGCATCGCGCACCGCCGGCCTCTCCATTCGAGGGGAGAGCGCCCCCGCGATCATCAAGACCGTCATTGCTTTCAGTCAGCGCGTCCCGCCTCGCTTCCGCCGGTTTCGGGGAGATGCTTTTACCGAGGCTGTCCAGCAGGTCAGCAGAAACGTCGCCTGGGGGAATCTTCTCGTTTTTCAGGACCTTGGCCCACTCTTCGCGCGCCTGATCAACGATGTGGGCCAGGCAACAACGGACTGCGACCAGGCCGTGGAACGCTGTATCGCGTCTCTCAAAACGGGCCCCGTGGAGCAAGGTGGTCAGGACCTGCTAATTGCGGCTGTCCGCAACTACGGCAAGGCCATGATCGCCCACAGCGCGGACGAACGCGCTGAACACGTTCTACTCGCGAACCTATATATCGGCCTGCACGAACAGATCAGGCTGCAAGAACCCATAACTCAAGCCCTTACCTGGCCTACAGATGCCCAACTACCGCTACGCAAGCAGTTGCAGCGGTCCTGGGAAACCATGGTCACTCAGCAATTGATGGATGTCATGCTCCCTGCGTCGGATTTCACCATCACCCGACGCCTCATCTCGCAGCGACTCGGGGCCGATATCGGCAAGGTATCGAATTACACGCAATTCCCCAAGGTGCTTACACGCTTGGAGAACATCGAACTCAAGGCACTTTTGTACGACATTGATCGTACGCCAAATACCCTGCTGGGCAGCGCTGCCAACAATTGGGCATTGCTCGGTGATCGCATGAACTTCGTGGCAGATTTCTTCCGTGCCTGGCAGCAAGAAGAACGCCTGTTCCAGGCGCCGTTCACGGCAGAACAGACGGCTTTGATCCGAATGGGAAAATTCCCTGACGGGCCCCCGCTTTAAGCCGGTGGTGTGGTCCAGGCACCCGGACCGTGTCGGAGCAGCGTCACCCCAACGGTTTCCTCACTCCTCCCAGCCCCCCGACACCCTCCGATAAGCCGCCCGCGCGTCCACCACCCGTGCCAGCGCCGTCCCCGTCACCGCCGCCCCCAGCAGGCACGCCAGCCACAGGGCGTCCCGCGACACGGTCCACGTCAGCGTGCCCAGGGGCGCGATCGCGAAGCCGTTGAGGAAGAACCAGCACAGGAGGGCCGTCCCCGGCGCGGCGGTGAAGCGGGCGCACAGGCCGAGGACCCCGGCGAGCACCGAGAGCGCGAGGAGTGCGAGGTGCGGGCGGTCCATGCCGACGGTCGTGTTGAGGACGGCGACCAGGAGCAGCGCACCGGAGAACGCGCCCGCCCAGATCAGCGGCGTGGCCACCGGTTGGGGCACCGGCCGTACGCCGCCCGTGCCGAAGTCGCTCCACTCGATCATGCCGACGCTCCTTCGCGACCAGCTCCGCCCGACGTCGCGCGGAGCACCGGGAATTCTCCCATCACCGGCTCAGCTCAGCGGCCTGGACGGCCAGTTGAGCAACCTCGCCCCGATCACGGCGGTTTGGAGGGTATAGCGGTGCGCGGGGTCGGCGGGGTCGACGCCGGTGAGGGTGTGGATGCGCTCCAGGCGGTACGTCAACGCCCGTACGCTCAGGGAGAGTTCGCGCGCGGCAGCGGCGGCGACGCAGCCTGTGTCGAAGTACGCGGTGAGCGTGTCGAGGAGCGGCTGTGCCCCGCCGCGCGCCTGTTCCAGCGGGGCCAGCGTGTACTGGACGAGGTCCATCAGCGCCTGCCGGTCGCGGGCCAGCACGGGGAAGACGAGGAGATCGGCGGCGCGCAGCAGAGGGTCGTCGAAGCCCATCCGCTGCGCCACATCAAGGGCGTTGAGGGACTCCTCGTAGGAATGCCCGATGCCGACGACCCCCGTACGGGTCCGCCCCACGGCCACCTGACCCGCGCCCCCGGTCACCGCGTGCACCAGCTTCGCGAAGTGGACGAGGACGTCCTCCTGGTCGCCGGGCGCGACGCACACCATGCGGCCGTCGCGGGTGGTGAACAGGATCCGCCGGTTCTCGAAGCGGGTGAACAACTCGGCGGCCACCTGCCGGGGTACGGGGTCGGTCTCGTCGTACGCCTCCGGGCCCGCCGCGACGGCGACCGCGTGCGCGCGGGACAGCCGTAGGCCGAACTTCTCGGAGCGGGCGGCGAGTTGGCCGGGGTCGCCGTGGCCGGCGAGGAGGTCGTCGATGAACTCCCGCCGGGCGGCCTCCTCTTTGCGCACGACGAGCCGCTGGGCGCGCTCGTAGCCGTCGGAGAAGGCGTCCACGGCCTGTTCGAGGACGCCGAGTACGTCGTCGAGGTCGGCGCCGGGCGGGCGGTGGGCCCGTCCCGCGCTCAAGTAGGCCCGCACCAGCGGCCGCCACGCCACCCCGGCCTCCGCCGCCCGCGCCCCGAGCGCCCGCCGCGACTCCAGCTCCCCCCGCGTCAGCCGCCGTCCGGTGAGCGCGGCGTCGGCGAGAATCTCCGCGAACCCCTCGATGAACACGGCCGTCCCGTCCACCCCGTACGCCTCCCCGCTGGTCGCCTGCTGGGTACGACGCGTGGGGGCGGGGTTCGGATGCAGGGGGCTGCGCCGGAGAGGCCGTGAGCTGTCGGGTCGCCGGGCGGCTTGTTGGCGAGGGGCGTCGGCAGGGGTTCGCCGGGTCCCCGTCTTCGCGTCCACCCCGGCACCCGTCCGCCTCGCCGTACCGGTCCTCGTCGCCGTACCGCTCTCACCCGCTCGCATGCGCCGCCTCCCGCTGCCGCGTGCCGCCCACGGCCGCCGTACGCGTGAGGCGGCGGGCCAGGGGTTCCGTCCAGCGGGCCGTGAGGGGGCCGAGGAGGACGAGGATCAGGACGTACGCCGTCGCCAGGGGGCCGATCCTCGGCTCCACGCCCACCGCGAGGCCCGCGATGACGATGGAGAACTCGCCGCGCGCGACGAGGACTCCACCGGCCCGCCAGCGACCCGGGACGGAGATGCCCGCGCGGCGGGCGGCCCAGTAGCCGGTCGCGATCTTCGTACCCGTCGTGACCAGGGCGAGCGCGAGCGCGGGGACCAGGACCGGCGGGATCGCGGAGGGGTCGGTGTGCAGGCCGAAGAAGACGAAGAAGACGGCGGCGAACAGGTCCCGGAGGGGGGTGATGAGGTTGCCCGCGCCCTCCGCGACCTCCCCCGACAGCGCGATCCCCACCAGGAACGCGCCCACCGCCGCCGACACCTGCAACTGCTGCGCGAGCCCCGCGACCAGCAGCGTCAGGCCGAGGACGACGAGCAGCAGCATCTCCGCGTTGTCGGAGGCGACCGCGCGGCTGACGAGGCGGCCGTGGCGCAGCGCGACGTACAGCACCGCGCCGACCGTGCCCAGCGAGATCAGCAGCGTCAGCGCGCCGCCCGCGAGGCTGACCCCGGCGAGGACGGCCGTCAGGATCGGCAGGTAGACCGCCATCGCGAGGTCCTCCAGGACCAGGATCCCGAGGACGACCGGGGTCTCCCGGTTGCCGAGGCGCCGCAGTTCGCCGAGGACCTTGGCTATCACCCCGGACGACGAGATCCAGGTGACCCCGGCGAGCGCGACGGCCGCGACCGGGCCCCAGCCGAGCAGCAGCGCCATCACCGCGCCCGGGGTCGCGTTGAGCACGAAGTCGACTGCGCCGGACGGGTACTGGGTCTTCAGCGTCGTGACGAGATCACTCGCGCTGTACTCCAGGCCCAGCATGAGCAGCAGCAGGATCACCCCGATCTCGGCGCCGGTCGCGATGAACCCCTCGCTCGCCTCCAGCGGCAGCAACCCGCCCTGCCCGAAGGCGAGTCCGGCGAGCAGGTACAGCGGGATCGGCGAGAACCCGATCCGCCCGGCCAGGCGGCCGAGCAGGCCCAGGGCGAGAATGATCGCCCCGAGCTCTATGAGCATGGCGGTGGTGTCGTGCACGGGCGTCTGACCTCCGTCGATTCGGTTCAGGTCGCGGGCGTCTGTGCCGCCGCGCGGCCGTCCCGGAGGAGGGCGCGCGCGTCGTACGTACGTGAAGGTGAAGGGAGTTGTCCGGCGGGCCCGGGCGGCTGTGTACGCCGGTCCGGGGGGCTGGCAGCGCTAGGGCGTGTTGCGAAAGTCCCGTCGTCCGCCCGGAGGGCGGGCCGAGCGGCGTCTGGTGCGTGCTCCCGGCGTGCCGGGCGGAAGCCCTCGTACTGGTTGTACGTGGGGTTTCGCCCGGTGCGGCGGGAGTGCGTGCCAGGCGTCGGGCGGCAGGCGGGACTTTCGCAACGCGCCCTAGAGGCTGCGGCCGGTATCAGGGACGCTGTCGCGGGCGGCGTTGTCCACACGGACGGCACGGATGCCCCGGTCCATGGGAACGCCTCCTTCCGCCGACGGTCGTAAGTATTCGGTAAAGAACTTTACCGTATCTCTCCTTGCCGGGCGGCAAGTTCAGCGGGGGAGGGCGGGCTCGGGTCTGTGGGGGCAACTGGCAGAGTTGGGTGGGGGCTTAGCCGAGAACCGAAGCGAGAGGCACCCAGTGAAGCGACTCGTCGCGCGTCTGTGGCGGAGTATCCGAGGGTCCTGGCAGTGGCGGATCCTGTGGTTCGCGCACGCCAAGTTCGTGGTCGGGGTCACGGGGGTCGTGCGGAACGACGCGGGGCAAGTGCTGCTGCTCAAGCATCGGTTGTGGCATCCGGACCGTCCGTGGGGGCTGCCGACCGGCTTCGCGGTCAAGGGGGAGGAGTTCGCGTCGACCGTCGTCCGGGAGGTGAAGGAGGAGACGGGACTGGACGTGGTGCCGGGGCGGCTGGTGGGTCTGAAGAGCGGGTACAGGCTGCGGGCCGAGGTGGCGTACGAGGCGCTGCACACCGGCGGGACGCTGAAGATCGACGAGTTCGAGATCCTGGAGGCCGGGTGGTTCGAGCCGGACGCGCTGCCGGCGGGGTTGCAGGGGGCGCATCGGGAGCTGATCAGGAGCACGGAGCCGGTGCGGCAGCCGGGCGCCTGAAGAGGGCCCGCCGTCCGCCGATCGGGGGTAATGCGGAGGCTCTCGGCGTGGGGGCTTGGGGCGGGTGGGACTCATGGGGTAGGGCCGGGCGGTCCTGTGGGTCGAGGAGGTGCTTGATGCGGCAGGGCGGACGGTGGCTGGGCGGGGTGGTGGCGGTGGTGTGTGCGGTGGGGGTGCCGACGGCTCCGGCGGGGGCCGCCGCCTGTTCCACGTCCACCGGCCCTTATCAGCGGCAGCTTGAGCGGCATCTTCGGCTGGTGGTGGACGGGCGGCAGTCGGCGCAGGACTGTGTGGCTGTTCGGGGGTTTCAGGGGCGGCAGGGGGTGCGGCCGGCGGATGGGTACGCGGGGTTGGCGACGTACCGGATGATGCTGGTGGTGGAGGCGGCGCGGAATCCGAATGCCGGGAACAAGTGTCCGGTACGGAGTTATCGGGTCGCGTGTGTGGATCTGACGCGGCAGTTGATGTGGGTGCAGAAGGGGAAGCGGGTGGTCTATAAGCCGGTTCCTGTGCGGTCGGGGAGAGACGGACATGAGACGCGGACAGGGTGGAAGCGGATTTACTGGCGGGACCGGGATCACTATTCGAGCCTTTACGACAATGCGCCGATGCCGTATTCACAGTTCTTCGACGGAGGGCAGGCTCTGCATGGGACGTATGGGGATCTGTTCGCCGGTGGATCTCACGGGTGCGTGAATCTGCGGCTCGCCGACGCCCGGCGATTGTGGAACCTCCTGAGGCTGGAGGACGCCGTGTTTGTCTACGGCGTGAAGCCCGGGACCGCGCGGAGTGTGCCGTACGTCGCGCCCGTGCCGTTGGGGGATCCGCCGCCCGTGACGGATGTCGGGCCGCCGCCGAATCCCGATCCGGAGTGAGGGGGCGGACGGGGTGGGCGCAGGTGGTGTGTGTCTGTCTGCTCGTGCTGGGCGCGGCGCCGGCGGCGGGGGCGGGGGCGGCACCGGGGGTCGTCTGCACCTCCACGAAGAAGTCGCTGGCGACGGCGTTACGGAAGGGGATCACCAAGGCGTTGCAGGGCCGCCGGGGGACGGTCGCGGTCGCCCTGCACGACCGGTCGACCAAGACGCGGTGCGCGCTGCGGAGCACGTACGCGTTCGACGCGGCCAGCGTGGTGAAGGTGACCGTGCTGGGGGCGCTGCTGTGGGACGCGCAGCGCGCGGGGCGGGCGCTCACGGCGAGGGAGAGGAAGCTGACCACGTCAATGATCACGCGGTCGGGGAACGCGGCGACGAACACCCTGTGGAATCAGCTCGGGCCGGCGAAGATACGCCGGTTCATGACGGCGGCGAAGATGACGCGGACCGAGCTGAATCCGTACGGATACTGGGGGCTCACGCAGCTCAACGCGCGGGATCAGCAACGGTTGATGGAATTGTTCGCCGGGTGGAACAGAGTGCTCAACGCTGATTCACGGGCGTACGGGCTGGAATTGATGGGGAAGGTCGTGGAATCGCAGAGGTGGGGCACCTCTGAAGGGGCGCCGGAAACGGTGAAAGTGCACCTCAAGAACGGGTGGCTGCCCCGGAGTACGTACGGGTGGCGCGTACACAGCAGCGGCATTTTCGTCGCGCCCGGGACGACGTACACGATCACGGTTCTCAGCCACGGGAACGCGAGCATGAAATACGGGGTGGCTACGGTCGAGCGGGTCGCTCGGGCGGTGCATCCGGTGCTGAACGCGCCGGAGTAGCGTGCCGGCGCCATTGGGTGGGCGTCGCGCCGAACGTCTGGTGGAAGCGGCGGGAGAAGTGGGCGGGGTTGGGGAAGCCCCAGGCGCGGGCGATGGACTCGATGGTGCGGTGGGCGAGGTGGGGGGCCGCGAGGTCCGCGCGGGCGCCGTCGAGGCGGCGGCGGATGATCCACTTCTCCAGGCTGAAGCCGCCCTCCTCGCAGAGGCGGTAGAGGGTGCGTACGGAGATGCCGTGCGCGTGGGCGACGCGGCGCGGGGTGAGGGCGGGGTCGGTGAGGTGGGTGCGGAGGTAGGCGAGGACGCGCGGGAGGAGCGTCTCGTGGGCGACCTCGCGGCGCGTGCGGTCGTCGCCCGCGACGGAGACGATGAGGGCGCGGGTGAGGTGGAGGGTGGCGTCGGCGAGGGGGCCCGCCTCGGGGCCGGTGGAGTAGCGGTCGGCGTCACGGTGCAGGGCGCGGATGTGGTGCAGGAGGAGGGGTTCGAGGGGGCTGTGGCCGAGGAGCGGGATCGCGTCGAGGACCGTGTCGACGGGCAGGCCGAGATGCGCGAGGTCGACGGTGAACGCGAGGGAGCGGCCCAAGCCGTCCCAGCCGTACTCGTGCGAGGCGGCCATGTGCGGGACGAGGCCGATGCCGTCGCCGGCGAGGAGGCGTTGATGGTTGTCGGCGCCGAAGCGGGCGGTGCCGTGGCCGGGGGCCTGGGTCATCACCGAGACGTTCGCGGCGAGTTCGCGGCGCGTGGTGCGCACCGAGCGGACGAAGCGGGCGCCGGTGCCCTGCGTGTCGAAGAGGGTGAGCGGGCCGAACGTCCAGATCTCGATGCGCTTCCACAGCCGCGACGCCGGTTCGCCCTCCTCCAGCGCGGAGATCCCGCCCTCGCGGGCGACCGCCGCGTACAGCGCCTCGTAACGGTCGGACTCGGGTAAGTCGTCGGTGTCCAGGACCAGCACGTCACACAGTGTCCTGTGCGGGACAAGGCGTTGGCAAAGATGGGTGCACCGGACAACTGGCGTACAGGGCAAAGGAGTTGGCACGTACGGCACAGGCGGGGGCATATCACCGTGTCATGCTCCCGAACGTCCGCTTCCACCGAATCGCGGGAGTGTCCATGCCGTTCGTCACCGCAGCAGACGGAGCACGGATCCACTACAAGGACTGGGGCGAGGGCCGGGCCGTGGTGCTGAGCCACGGATGGCCGCTGGACGCCGACAGCTGGGAGGCGCAGCAGCTCTTCCTCGCCGGGCACGGGTACCGGGTGATCGCGCACGACCGGCGCGGGCACGGCCGCTCCGACCAGACCTGGCACGGCAACGAGATGGACACGTACGCCGACGACCTCGCGGCGCTCCTCGACTCACTCGACCTGACCGACGTCACCCTCGTCGGGTTCTCGACCGGCGGCGGCGAGGTCGCCCGCTACATCGGGCGGCACGGCACCGCGCGGATCGCCCAGCTCGTGCTGGTCTCGGCGGTGCCGCCGTTCATGCTGCGCACGGACGACAACCCCGGGGGCGTGCCGGTCGAGGTGTTCGACGGGATCCGGGCCGGGTCGCTCGCCAACAGGTCCCAGCTGTACCGGGACTTGGCGGACGGGCCGTTCTTCGGCAACAACCGGGACGGCGCGGAGGTGGCGCAGGGGATCCGGGACGCGTTCTGGCTCCAGGGGCTGCGGTCGGGGCACCGGAACGCGTACGAGTGTGTCGCCGCGTTCTCCGCGACGGACTTCCGGGGCGACCTCGACGCGGTCGACGTGCCGACGCTCGTCGTGCACGGGGACGACGACCAGGTCGTGCCCTTCGAGGTGGGCGGGAAGGCGTCCGCCGCGCGGGTCAAGGGGGCGGAGCTGGTGGTGTATTCGGGGGCGCCGCACGGCATCACGGACACGCACAAGGAGCAACTCGGCGCGGATCTGCTGCGGTTCCTCAACTCGTACTGATCATCGGGCAGTTCGGCCATCAGTTCGCCAACAGGGAGGGGATTTCCATGAGTTCTCGTCGTCAGGTGCTGGGGAGCGCGCTCGCGGCCGGGGGCGCGCTGGCCGTGGGGACCGCGGGTACGGCCGAAGCCACAGAAAGGCCTGCGAAGCGCGTCACCTTCGTCCTCGTCCACGGCGTCTTCGCGGACGCCTCCGGCTGGAACGCCGTCGCGGCGCGTCTGCTGGACGCCGGGCACCAGGTCATCGCCCCCGCCAACCCGTTGCGCGACCTCGCGGGCGACTCGGCGTACGTGGGCAGCGTGGTCGACACGATCACCGGCCCGGTCGTCCTCGTGGGGCATTCGTACGGCGGTGAGGTCATCACCAACGCCGGGGTCGGGCGGGCGAACGTCAAGGCGCTGGTGTACGTGGCCGCGTTCGCGCCGGACCAGGGGGAGAGCGCGTTGCAGCTGGCGGGGCAGTTCCCGGGGAGCCGGTTGCCGGAGGCGCTGGTGCAGCGGCCGTTGCCCGGCGGGACCGATGCGGACGGGTACATCGACACCGCCCGCTTCCACGACGTGTTCGCGCAGGATCTCCCCCGGTCCACGACCCGGCTGATGGCGGTCACCCAACGGCCGGGCAGCCTCGGGGGGTTGTCGAACACGAGCGGGGTGCCAGCCTGGCGGAGCGTGCCGTCCTGGTACGTCGTCGCCGGTGAGGACCGGGTGATCCCGCCCGTCGCCCAGCGGTTCATGGCCGGGCGCGCGGGCAGCCGGACCGTCGAGGTGCGGGGCGCTTCGCACGTCGTGATGATGTCGCGGCCCGAGGTCGTCGTACGGCAACTCGGCGCTGTATGCCGGTCGTTGGTGTGAGGAGGGCGTGATGGACACGATCGTCCTGGTCCATGGTTTCTGGGTGACTCCCCGGAGTTGGGAGCACTGGGTCGAGCACTACAAGCAGCGCGGGTACCGGGTGCTCGCGCCCGCCTACCCCGGGTTCGAGGTGGAGGTCGAGGCGCTCAACTCCGATCCCTCGCCGGTGGAGCGGCTCACGGTCGAGGGGATCGTGTCCTCGCTGGAGGAGGTGGTGCGCGGCCTCGACAAGCCGCCGCTGCTGATCGGCCACTCCGCCGGGGGCGTCTTCGTCCAGCTCCTCCTGGACCGGGGGCTCGGCGCGGCCGGGGTCGCGCTCAACTCGGCGCCGCCGCAAGGGGTCCGGCTGGCACCGCCCTCCCAACTCCGGGCCGCTTTCCCGGTGTTGCGCAGTCCCGCGAACCGTCGCAAGGCGGTCGGTCTCACGGCCGCGCAGTGGCGGTACGCCTTCACCAACACGTTCTCCGAGGCCGACTCCGAGGCCCTGTACCGGCGTTACGCCGTCCCCGCGTCCGGGCGGGTCTTCTGGGACAACGTCCTCGGCAACTTCCGGCCGGGACGCAGCGCCACGTACGTCGACTACCGCAATCCTCACCGCCCGCCCCTCCTCTTCGTCTCCGGCGAGAAGGACCACCTGATGCCGCCCGCCGTCCAGCGGTCCAACGCCCGTAAGTACCAGGCGCGTACGGAGGTCAGGGTCGTCCCCGGCATGCCGCATCTGCTGCCCGCCGCACCGGGGTGGGAGAAGGTCGCCGACCAAGTGGTGGACTGGGCCACGTGAGGCTCACGCACATCGGCGGGCCGACCGTGCTGATCGAGGTCGGGGGGTGGCGGCTGCTGACCGACCCGACCTTCGATCCACCGGGGCGTAAGTACGCGTTCGGGTGGGGGACTTCGTCCACGAAGACGGCCGGTCCGGCGCTGGCCGTCTCCGAACTCCCGCCGGTCGACGCCGTGTTGCTCACGCACGATCAGCACGCCGACAACCTGGACGACGCCGGGCGCTCGGTCCTGCCGACGGCGGGGGTGGTCCTCACGACCCCCGCCGGGGCCGGGCGGCTCGGCGGCAACGCGCGGGGCCTCGCCCCCTGGGCGGCCTGGAAGTTGGAAGCGCCGGACCGCCCGACCGTCGAGGTCACCGCCACCCCCGCCCGGCACGGGCCGCCCCTCTCCCGCCCCTTCGTCGGAGAGGTCACCGGCTTCGCCCTGCGCTGGCCCGGTCAGCGGCACGGCGCGCTGTGGATCTCCGGGGACACGGTCCTGTACGGGGGTGTCCGCGACGTAGCCCGCCGTGTGGACGTAGGGACGGCCCTGCTGCACCTCGGTGGCGTCCGTTTCCCGGTGACCGGCCCTGTGCGGTACACCCTGACGGAGGCTCAGGCTCTGCGCCTGTGCGCGGAGTTGAGGCCGCACACGATCGTGCCGGTGCACTACGAGGGGTGGTCGCACTTCGAGCAGGCCACCGGGAGGTTCACGCGCCTGCCCCGGGGAACCGGCGTGGACATCACGGTCTGACCCCGTTCACCGGGCGACATGCCACCACTGGTCGTCGTACTGCTCCCCGCACGAGATCTGCCCCGCCGGCCGGTTCACCTCAGCCCCCTGCGCCACCAGGCACTTCGCGTTGGCGGTGCTGCGCAGCATGAAGTGCCCGGCCCGGTCGCCGGTGCCCCACAGGACCTCCCAGTGGGCGTCGGGCCGGGTGGTGCACCGGCGTTGGGGGACCGGGGCGGAGTTCTCGGCGCCGATGACGGTCAGGCACCGTCCGCTGCGGTCGTTGCGCAGGGCGTGGGCCGTGCTGCCGTCGTGGCGGGCGGGGAGGCTCCAGGCGCGGTCGGGGGCGTCGGTGCAGGGCGCGAGGACGGGGACGACGCCGTCGGCGGTGCCGGGTGCGCGCAGGCACAGTCCGCTGCCGTCGTTGACGAGCCGCCCGGCGAGGGAGGTGCCGGACGCGGTGAAGGGCGTCCCCGTGGGCGGGGGAACCTCCTTGTCGCCGGGCTCCTTCCCGGTCATCAGGACGACGGCGAGGGTCGTCCCGAAGACCAGCGCCACGACGCAGGCCCCGACGATCCCCGTACGGTTCTCGTGGATGTTGATCTGGACGTTCCCGTCACCGTCCTGCTTGCCGGTCGCGCCCCGGAAGACGTCTCTCACGGGCGCCCGAACCGGTTCACCTGGACGTTGTTGTTCCCGGACTGCACAGCGGCGGGGCCGTAGAACACGTTTCCCCCGGACTCCCTCACCACCGCCCGGAGTTGCTCCTCCATCACGGCCCGCTCCCCCGGTTCCAGCTCCTCCAGCAGATCCTCGACGCGCGCCCGCCACACGGAGCCGGCCTCCCCCTGTCCCACCGACCGCTCCAGCCGCTCTGCCTGGGCGGCCTCCCGCGCCCGGTCCCCGCGTCCGAGCACGCGCGCGAGCCGGGTCCGGAACCCGGTCCACGCGTCGGTCCCGGCGGCCTGCGCGACCGCCGTCCCCACCGACGCGGCCAGCGCGACCGCCGCCTCGTCCAGCATGACGTCTCCCCCTTCGCCGTCACCGCGCGCGTACTCAACGGTAGCCCCGTTCGCCTCGCCCGCGACAGGCCGATGCCGCCACCCCGTGGAGCAAGTGGGGTGGCGGCAGGGGCCGTTCAGGTGAGGGTCAGGGTCAGGCGCGACCCTCCCTGCGGACCCGCGAGAGGATCAACAGGCCGAGGCCCGTGATCAGCAGCAGCGCACCGGCGGGCCAGTACCAGGCCGGAGCGGGGGCCGGGCCGCCGGTCTCGGCGAGGGGGCCGTGGCCCCCGACCTTGATGCCCGACCCGGACGGGTCGTTGGTGTTGTTGGAGCCGTTGGGGTCCTTCGCCCCCGAGCTGACCGTCGCCGTGTTGCGGATGTCGGAGCCGTCGCCCTTGTAGCTCGCGGCCAGCTTGACCGTGATCGTCCAGGAGTGGGTGGCACCCGACGCCAGCGAGGCGAGCGGACCGCAGGTGACGGTCTGCCCGGAGGCCGAGCACCCGTCGCCGGAGACGAAGGTCAGCGGCGCCGGCAGCGGGTCGGTGACCTTGACGTCGGGGGCGTCGGAGGGCCCGTGGTTGGTGACGGTCAGGGTGTAGGTGAACGTCCCGCCGGGCTTGAGGGTCCCCGTCACGTTCGCGGTCTTGGTGAACGCGAGGTCGGCTTCGAGGCCGAGCGTGTCGACGCCCCACGTGTCGGTGTTGTTGGCGGGGCGGGAGTCCCCGGGGTAGGAGACCTGTCCCTTGCCGTCGTGGAGTTCGGCGTCAGCCGGGGCCGAGGACTTCACCTGGATCGGCAGCGTGAAGGCCACCGAGGACGCCGCGGCGCGGCGCTTGTGCTTCCCGCCGGGCTGCGGCGCCAGCCCCGCCGGTACCGAGCAGGAGACCTGCGTCGCCCCGGACAGCACCGCGCACCGCTCCGGCAGCCCCGCGCCGAGCGCGGTCACGTCGGCCGGCATGGTGATGACCACGGGCGTGGTCTCGCGGGTGGTGGAGGGGCCCTCGTTGGTGACCGTGAACGACATCGTCGTCGACCCGCCCGGGTGGACGGCCTTCGGCGCGTGGTTCGTCTTGATGGCCACGTCCACCTTCGAACCGCCCGGCTTCCCGGAGCCGTCGGGGTTCGGCAGGCCCGTCACCGACGCGGTGTTGTTGGCCGCGACCGGGTCGGTGTTCTCCGAGGAGACCTTCGCGGTGTTGGTGATGTCCGAGCCGTCACCGTCGTAGGCGGGGTCGAGGCGGACGGTGAGGGTGACGGTCACCGAGTCGTCGACGGCGAGGCTGGAGCCCGCCGGGCAGGTCGCCTTGCCGCCCGCGATCGTGCAGTTGACCGGCTTGCCGGTGTCCGCGTTGACCGCCGAGACGTACGTCAGGCCCTTGGGCATCGGGTCGGTGACCACGACTTCCTGCGCGACGGACGGCCCGTTGTTCGTGACCGTCACGTCGTACGAGAACGTCTCGCCCGGCGCGATCGGCCCCGCGTCGGCGTCGGTGAACTCCTTGGTGATCGCGAGGTCGGTCTTCCCGGGGGCGACGGTGCCGCCGGGCAGGCCCGCGCCCGGGTTGGGGCCGGTGTCGTTGCCGGTGTTGGGGTCGTCGGTGTCGGAGGTGCCGGTGGCGACGTTGGCGATGTCGGAGCCGTCGCCGGTGTACGAGGCCGAGAGGCGGACCTTGATGACCCAGGACTTCGAGGCGTCCGGTGCCAGGGTGGCGACCGGTCCGCAGGTGACCGTCTGCCCGGCGGCCGTGCAGCCGTCCGCCGAGGAGACGAACGTGAGCTGGCTGGGCAGCGTGTCGGTGGCCTTGGCGTTCACGGCCGTCGAGGGCCCGTTGTTCTTGACGGTGATCGTGTAGTCGAAGGTCTCGCCGGGCGCGACCTCGGTGTCGCCGACGGCCGTCTTGGTCGTCGACAGGTCGGCCTCCGGGTCGCCCACCCCGCCGGGGGGCGTGACGCCGGGGTTCGGGCCCGAGCTGTTGGTGTCGTTCGGGTCGTCGGTGTCGGAGGACGCGGTGACCGTGTTGGCGAGGTCGCTGCCGTCGCCCGTGTAGTCCGGGTTCACCTTGACGGTGATGACCCAGACCGCCGACTTGCCGTTGTCGAGGGTGGCGCGGGGACCGCAGGTGACGGTCTGCCCGGCGGCCGTGCAGCCCTCGCCGGAGACGAAGGTCAGCCCGGTCGGCAGGGTGTCCGTCGCCTTCGCGTTGACGGCCGTCGAGGGCCCGTTGTTGGTGACCGTCAGCTCGTACTGGAACGTCTCGCCGGGGGTCACGGGCCCGTCGCCGAGCGCCTTCTTGCCGGACACCAGGTCGGCGGACGGGTCACCGGGCGTACCGCCGGGCAGCCCCGCGCCGTCCTTCGGCCCGCTGTCGTTGGTGTCGTTCGGGTCGTTGGTGTCGGAGGACGCGGTGGCCGTGTTCTTGATGTCGGAGCCGTCGCCCGTGTACGAGGCGGACAGCCGGACGGTGATGGTCCACGACTTCGAGGCACCCGCCGCCAGCGTGGCGACCGGCCCGCAGGTGACGTCCTGCCCTGCCGCCGTGCAGCCGTCGCCGGAGACGAAGGCGAGCGGCGCCGGCAGGGTGTCGGTCGCCTTCGCGTTGACCGCGTCCGAGGGACCGGCGTTCTTCACGGTGATCGTGTACTGGAAGGTGTCGCCCGGCGTCACCGGGCCGCTGCCGACGGCCTCCTTGTCCGTCGACAGGTCCGCCTCGGGCGTGATCGTGCCGGGCGGCAGGACCGGGTCCGGGTTGGAGTCGTTGTCGTCGTTGGGGTCGTCGGTGTCGGAGGACGCGGTGGCGGTGTTGCCGAGGTCGGAGCCGTCGCCGGTGTAGGAGGAGGCCAGCTTCACGGTGAACGTCCAGGTCTTGGACGCCCCGTTCGCGAGCGTGGCGACGGGACCGCAGGTGACGGTCTGCCCGGAGGCCGCGCAGTCGTCGCCGGAGACGAAGGTCAGCCCGGTCGGCAGGGTGTCCGTCGCCTTGGCGTTGACGGCCGTGGAGGGGCCGTTGTTCTTGACGGTGATCGAGTAGGTGAAGGTCTCACCGGGCGTGACGTCACCCGTCGGGCCCGAGGTCTTCGTCGTCGACAGATCCGCCTCGGGCGTTCCGGCGGTGTCGCCGGGCAGGCCCGCGCCCGGGTTCGGGCCCGAGTCGTTGTCGGGGTTCGGGTCGTCGGTGTCGGAGGACGCGGTCGCGGTGTTCGCGATGTCCGAGCCGTCCCCGGTGTACGACTCGGCCAGCTTGACCCGGATCAGCCAGGACTTGGACTTGCCGTTGGCCAGCTGGAGCACGGGACCGCAGCTGACGACCTGCCCCTGTGCCGTGCACCCGTCCGGCGAGCCGACGAAGGTCAGCTGGCTCGGCAGCGTGTCGGTCGCCTTCGCGTTGACGGCGTCCGAGGGGCCGTTGTTCTTGACGGTGATCGTGTAGTCGAAGGTCTCGCCCGGCGTCACCGGACCCGTGCCGACGGCCTGCTTGTCCGTCGACAGGTCGGCCTGCGGGGTCGCCGAGCCGGGCAGCCCGGCCGGGTCACTGGTGCCGTTGCCCGGATCGGGGTCGGCGGTGTCGGAGGACGCGGTGGCGGAGTTCTTGATGTCCGAGCCGTCGCCCGTGTACGCCGGGTCCAGCCGGACGGTGAAGGTGTACGTCGCGGTCGCGCCGTTCGCCAGGGTGGCGATCGTCGGGCAGGTGACCGTGCCGCCGTACTGCTCGGCGGTGCCGGTGCAGCCGTCCGTCGAGGAGACGAAGGCCAGCTGGCTCGGGAGCGGGTCGCTGACCTTGACGTTCTTGGCGTCGGAGGGGCCGTTGTTCACGACCGTGACCGTGTAGTCGAAGGTGCTGCCGGGGGCGACCGAGGCGGTGCCGACCGGGGCCTTGGTGATGGCGACGTCGGCCTTCGGGGTGCCGGCGGTGCCGCCGGGCAGGCCCGCGCCCGGGTTCGGGCCGGAGTTGTTGTCCGGGTTCGGGTCGGTGGTGTCCGAGGTGGCGGCGGCCGTGTTGGCGATGTCGGAGCCGTCGCCGGTGTATCCCGGGGCGAGTCTGACCGTGATCAGCCAGGACTTGGAGGCGCCGTTCGCCAGGGTGGCGACCGGGCCGCAGCTCACCGTCTGCCCGGAGGCCGTGCAGCCGTCGGGGGAGGAGACGAAGGTCAGCTGGCTCGGCAGGGTGTCCGTGGCCTTGACGTTCGTCGCGGCGGCGGGCCCGTTGTTCTTGACGGTGACCGTGTACTCGAAGGTGTCGCCGGGGGAGACCGGGCCGGAGCCGTTCGCCGTCTTCGAGGTCGCCAGGTCGGCCTGTGCCTCGATGGCGACGCTCGCGCTGCCGCTCGTCGTGCCCGTGTTGCTGACGCTGTTCGGGAGGGTGATCTGCGCCGTGTTGGTGACCGTCGTGCCGGACGCCGAGGCGGCCACCGTGCCGGAGACGCGGATGCGGGCCGTGCCGTTCGCGGGGACGTCGACGGTCGTGCTGATGCTGTTGCCGCTGCCGGAGGCGGAACCGCAGGTGCTGCCGGTGACACAGGTCCAGGTCACGCCGGTCAGCGAGCTGGGGACGGTGTCGGTGAGGGAGACGCCGTTCACCGGGTAGGCGTTCGGGTTCGTCACCGTGACCACGAACTCGACCTTGTCGCCGGGGGCGGCGGTGCTCGGGCCGGTCTTGGTGACGTTCACCGCGACCGAGCTCGGCATCTTCAGGGTGAGGGTCGCCTTGTCGTTGTCGCTCTCGGTGTCCGTGGAGCGCCCGCCGACCGAGGAGGTCGCGGTCAGCGCGAGGGAGGTGCCGACCTGCTGGCTCGCGGGGACGGTGACGTTCATGGTGAAGGCGGCGGTGCCGTTGTTCGCCAGCTTCTCCGTCGGGCCGGTGCAGACCAGCGTCGACGTCGAGCAGCTCCAACCCGACGGCCCGGTCAGGGAGTTGACCGTGACGCCGGACGGCTTCGCGAAGGTGACCTTCGGGATCCCGGCCGTGTCGGGGCCGTTGTTCGTCAGCGTCCAGGACGTGTCCAGGGTCGCGCCCGGCGTCGTCGACTGCGAGTTCGTCTGCGCGCCGCCGGTCGTCATCGCGAGGTCCGACTCGAAGGGCAGGACGGTGACGGTGGCACAGCCGCTGTTGTTGGAACTGACGGTGTCGTTGGAGACGCTCGTCGTGTTGGTGGCGCACACCTTGTACGTCGAACCGGGGGTCGCCGATGCCGGGATCGTCCCGGTGACGCCGAGGAAGCCGGCGCCGGCGCCGTTGTGCAGGGTGGTGCCCGAGTTGGTGTACAGGTACCCGGTCGCCGCGGGACAGCTCAGGTTCTGTCCGGAGATCGAGCAGGTGTTGTACGCGTAGGACCAGCCGTACGACGGGGAGACGCTCTTCATCGTGAAGCCGGAGTCGGCGGTCGCCGTCAGGGACGTACCGACCGAGAAGAACGGGCCCGAGGCCCAGGCGTTCGACGGGTTGAGGCCGAGGTTCTGGACCCGGATCGAGGGCGTCACGGTGGCGCCGGGCTTGCCCGAGGCGTTGATGCCGGAGACCTGGATGTCGGCGGTGCCGATGCTGAACTTCTCGTTGGCGTACGTCGCGTCGCAGCCGTACCGGATGATCTGCGTCCCGGAGACGATGTTGCCGTCCTTGACGTTCATGCAGACGCCGCCCGGCGTGTGCAGTCCGCCGGCCGGGTAGGAGCCGCTCACCGTCGGCGTGTACGTCCAGTTGGTGTCGTTGCCCGTGCAGGACGACGACAGCACCAGCTGGACGTTGTTGTCCGTCCCGTTCGACGGGTTCGAGATGCACAGGCTCTGGCCGTTGAGCCAGAGCGCGTCGCTGCCGGACTTCAGGTCCCAGAGCTGGAACTCGAAGCCGGACTTGCAGCTCTGGAGGCTGATCTGTGCGCCCACGTTCGCGCTGGCGGCGGTCACGCACAGCCCGGCATACCCGGTCGGCGAGATGGGTACGCCGGTCAGGTTCGAGTCACCGGCGGGTGGCTGCGAGGCGCGCGCGGCGGCGAACCCGGGGGCACCCAGGGCGATGCTGAGCGCGACCACCCCCACGAGTCCGGTGCGCAGCCGCAAGGCTGCGCGTCTCAGCAAGGGGCGGAATCTCACCGCTGGTCTCCTTCGGGCGACGTGGGGCACGGGAATGTGCGATCGCTACGGAGCGTGAAGGAAACGACAGGAGTTTTGTCGCATTTACGTAAAGAATCCCGACCAAGATCACTCGTCCGGCGCCCTCTCACACACGGGCTGCCGCCACGCCTTACGGGTCGAGTCCCCGGAAGGGGGGTGGGAGCGCATCCGGGGAGGGGGCCGGGTGGGCTGGCCGCATCCGAGAGGGACGGCCAGGCGGGTACGACGGAACAGTGGCCGCGTGCCGTGGACGGAGTGAGCGGTGCTCGAACGGTAGGACTGGCGCGGAATCTCTCTCCCGCCCCCACCCTCACTCGCCCCGCCGGAGGCCCCCGTGCACACCCTCGCCCTCACCGCATCCGCCGCCCTCCTCCTCACCGGCGCCGACCCCGGACTCGGTGTCACCGTCCACCGCACCGACGCGGACGTCCGCGAAGGCACCCGCGTCCACTACACCGTCGACGTCACGAACCCCGGCGACCACCCGTACCCGGCGGCGGTCGTCACCCAACTCATGCCGGGCGGCATGAAGTACGTGACAGCCACACCGGCAGGCCGCGCCTCGGGCAACGAGGTGACCTGGACGGTCCGCGTCCCCGCACACGGCCACACCCGCATCACCGTCACCGCGATGCCGGGCAGCCCGGAGGCGGTACGGGAAGCCCAGTTCGTGAAGGTACGCCAGCCGGAACGGACGGACGGCAAGGCGAAGTCGTCCATGTCTACGACGGTGTGCGTACGGGGGAAGGCGGGGGACCGGGGGACGACCTGCGCCTCGGACTTCGCGGCACTGGAGGCTCGCCCGGGGGCGGAGGGGGGCGGGTCGTCGTACGGGTGGCTGACCGGGGCAGCGGGGTTGCTCGGGGCGGCTGGGGTGGGGGGTTGGTGGGTGCTGCGGCGCCGGAGGGAGGCCGCCCAGCGCACGGCGTGAGAACCGGCCCCGCCCGTACTCCGAAAGCACCCCGCCTCGGGTATACCTCAGGCATTCTTCAGGGCATGGCACACACAACGATCAAGGTCGACAGCAGCATTCGCGACCGACTCGCGATCCTGGCCGCCGAGAAGGGCACCACGATCGCGGGCCTGGTCAGCGAGTTCGCCACCCACACCCCCACCCAGAGCGAACGGGCCGAGCAGATCGCGAAGACGTTCGAAGTCCTGCACGCCCTCTCCGGCTACACCCCTGACCCGGAGCAGGACCGCGTGGCCGACAAGGAACTCGCGCGGCGGCTCGGCGGCGGCGCGTGAACCCTGCCCCTGCCATGGACGTCGTCCTCGACGACAGCGCCTTGATCGCTCTGGGTTCGGGCAACATCCTGGCCTCACGCATCCTGCGCCAGGCAGCCGAGACCGGATCCTGGCGCATCCACGTCGCCCTGGCGGCACTCGCCGAAGCGGACCGCGTACGTGTCGGCCTCGCCGGCCACCTCGGGATGCTCGACCAGGTGGTCTTCCACCCACTCGATCTCGCGGCCGTCCTCACCGCCTCGGGCCAGGACCGGTCGATCGGTTGGTGCCACACCCGGCACGTGGTCATGCCCAGCCCCGAGCGCCCGGAAGGAGCACGGGTGGCAACGGTCGAACCGAAGGAGTGGGACCAGGCAGGAGTCCGGGTCCTGGACCTCTCGCCTTGAGTGATCGGGGACACCGCCGCCGGAACTCCCCTCACCCCGCCGCCGGAACTCCCCTCACCCCGCCGAGGGGGATCCCCTCACCCCGCCAACCCCAACGCATACTCCCCCCACCAAACCCCCGCCCCCGGCCCACCCCGGCAGGCCCCGTCCGACTCCCCCGGCCGCTTGATCCACAGGTACGCGTCGACACCCGCCTCCCCCGTCTCCGCAGTCGGCGTCACCCCCAGCGCTCGCCCCGGCGGATTGCACCACGCGTCCGGTCCGGCGTAGGGCCCGTTGCCGTTGCGGCTCGTGTCGATGACGAAGTGGGCGCCCCCGCCCAGCGCCTCGGCCAGACGCCGCCCGTACGTCAGCACGGCCGGGGTCGTGTGGAAGTTGGAGACGTTGAGGGAGAAGCCGTCGGCTCGTGACACCCCCGCCTGGATCAACGTCCTTGCCAGCCAAGGGAGATCGGTGATCCAGTCCGGGTGGCCGGCGTCCAGGTAGACCCGTACGCCTGGGTGGGACTTGAGACGGTCCACGGCGTAGGACAGAAGCCCCAGGCGTTCCTTGAGGTTCGTGTCCGAGCAGCCCCCGAGCGCGTGGGGAACGGCGTCGGGTTCGAGGATGATCCAGGCGGGTCGTTCGCCCAGGCCCTCGGCGAAGGAGTCGATGTAGGCGCGGTAGTCGCGTGAGTCGTCCGCGCCCCCGGCGGAGAAGGCACCGCAGTCCCGGTCGGGAATGTGATAGGCGACGAGGACGGGGACCCGGCCGACAGCGAAAGCGGCAGAGGTGAGCCGACGCACCTCGACCCCCGGGTTGGCCCCGGTCAGCCAAGTAGCCTGCGGCTGAAGGGAGATGCGCGAGATGCGGGCCGCGTCCGCAAGACGCCCGGCGCTGCGGTACTCCTCCACCTGCCGGGCAGCAGCCGTATCGGCGTCGACCCAGAACGCCACCGCCTGCCGCCCCGCAGCCGTACCGGGATCACCCCGAAACCCCACCCCCACCTGCCGCCCCACAGCCGAATCAGGGTCCCCCCGAAACGCCGCCATCCCCGCAGGGGATGAATGCCCAGACCCCAACCCCCACACCAGCCCAGCCGCACAGACCAGCAGCCGCCCCCTCACCCACACACCATCGCCGACCCCCGCACCGGCTCATACGCCCCGAACTCAGGCACCTCAGAAGGCCGTTGCACAGAGCCCACCGGAGTCAGCGGACGATCCTCCCGCAACCGAGCGAACACCTCATCAGCCCGCTCCCGGTCCCAGACCAGCGTCGACCCCACCCCAGGCACATCCTCGAACCCCCCGATGGGAACCGTCGCGAACTCGGTGGCGGACGGCGCGAGCCGAACCAGCACCTTCGCCAACGACACCAACTCGGCGTCCTTGAACCCCTGATCGACGGACACGGCCCCCAGCAGCGTACGACTGAGCCCCAGCAGCTCGACGGGGTTGGCCTGAAGCCGCTTCAACACCCCCACCAGGAACCGCTGTTGCCGCTGAACCCGCCCGATGTCGGCGGCGCCGTCGAACTTCCGCGACCGCACGTACTGAAGGGACCGCCCCCCGTCGAGCCGATGGGTCCCCGGCGCCAAGTGCAGCTTGGTACCGGGGTCGTTCATCCCCCGAGCCGTACACACATCCACCCCGCCCACCTGGTTCACGGAGTCCACGAACCGCCGGAAGTCGACCTGGAGATACCGGTCGACCGGCACCCCGGTCATCTCCTCGACGGTCTGAACGGCCAACGCGGGCCCACCGTCCCGGAAAGCCGAGTTGAGCTTCGCGTCCCCGCGCCCGGGAACCCGCGCAAGGGAGTCCCGGGGCAGACTCAGCACGCTGACCCGATCCTGCCGGGCGGAGACATGCACGAGCATCATCGTGTCCGCGCAGTGACAAGCCTCCCCACCCGCATGGAACTTCCGCAGCTCCTCCCGAGTGAGCGTGGACCGGTCATCGGTCCCCATGAGCAGGATGGTCGTACCGGGCCCGGCTTTCTCGGACAGCGCCACGACCCGGGACACCGGCAGCCCGCTCGCCGCCGTGTCCACCATCAGGAGCCCCAACCCGGCCAGCAGGACCGTCCCGACCTTGGTCAACGCCCGCATCACACACGCCCCTTGGACCGGTGACGCCTCACCACGAGGTGGAGGAGGAGACCCGCCGCCAGCAGAACCAGCGCGGCCAGCCCCCACAGCGGGGACATCCCCCGGCTGCCGCCCGTGTCGGGCAGCGGCTTGACCGGCGTCTTCGGCTCGACGACCGCGTTGCACACCGGATCCTTCGAGCCCGCAGGGCAGTTGGACCCGGACGGCCCACCCGTGACGGGAACGTCCACGGAAGTCCCGGGCGGCACGGCCCTGTACGTCACCGAGAACGTGATCTTCGTCGGATGCGCACAGTCCCCGGACGCGGTCCCCTTCCAACTGACCTTGCCGCCGGAGTACTTCACGCTCCCGGCAGAAGCAGCGGCGTCGTTGTTGTACGTCGCGTACTTCAACGCCTGCGTCAGATCGGCCGAGGCGGTGGCCCCCGTGTACGGCGTCCCGCTCGGACTGCACACGGTGATCGTGTACGTCACCTTGTCCCCCGGCTTGGGATGCGCGTTGTCGGAGGTGATCGCCACCTTCAAGGTCCCCTGAACCACCGGGATCTTGAAGTCCTCGACCTGCCCGGCACCGCCGTACCCGGTGGGTTTCGGGTCGGACGGAGGCGCGGCCTTCTGGAAGGGCACCGACCGCAGCTTGCCGCCGACCTTGACCAGAGTCTCCCCGACCGGTACCTGCGGATCACGCCCCGCGGGCACCTGCTCGCCGTACAACCGAAGCCGCATGTACGTGGTCCCGGCCTTGGCGAACGAGGCGGAAGGCCAACTCAGGCTGGCGGTGGTCGCGTTGTTCCCGATCGCCCGGGTGATCCGCTCACCCGGCGAGAAGACCCCGTCGAAGTCGTAGTCGAGCCAGGCGGCCAACAGCACAGGAGAACCCGTGGTGTTGGTCAGCTCGACCTGAGTCGCGTACCCCCGCTGGGAGGAGTAAGCCGTCGGGATCGACGTCGGCCCTCGTCCGGTCGTCCGGCTGAGCCGGGGCCCGTTCGGGATGCCGTTCAGCCCGGCCACGGGCCCGTCTCCGAGCCCCAGCCCGGGGACGATGACGTGGTACGGCCCGTTCGCGGACGTCGTCGTCCCGTACGAGTTGGGCGCCTCGCCGAAGTCGTACAGCGGAGCCACCACGGTCGCGCCGCACCCCGTCGGGTAACCGGCGTCCGCCCCGTTGCCGTAACACGTCGTGTTGGCACTGGCGTTGGTGATCTGGTTGACGATCTGCCGGTTCCCGGAACCCGGTACCGCGTTCGCCATGTAGGTGTACGTCACGGAGGCCGAGGCCCCGGCCGCCATGTCACCGGTCCACGTGTACGTGAACCCGGACCGGTCGCTGATGGTCCCCGAAGTGGCCGTCGGAGGCGTCACCGCCTGCTGGTTGATCAGCCCGGACCCCTGCGTCACCTGGTCGGTGAAGGTCGCGCCCGGGTAGGCGGCGAGGCTGTCGTTCGTGACCGTGACCGTGTAGTTCAGCAGGTCACCCGGCAGGGGGTCGGTGTTGTCGACGGTCTTGACGATCTTCAGGTGCGGGATCAGACCACCGGTGTTGTTCCCACCGGTCGTGCAGTCCGAATCGGTCGAACCCGCAGGGCAGTTGGAGCCGGGAACGTTCGCCACGACCGTGTTGGCGAGCTTGCCGTCCCCGGTGTCAACGGTGTTCACCGTGACGCTGTAGGTGAGCGTGACCGTCTGCCCGCCAGGGACGTCACCGGACCAGGTCAGCTTGGGCGAGGCCCAACTCGCCGTCCCCGAGGTCGCGTCGGCGTCGTCGTTGTAGGAAGCGTCGTCCAGGACACCCGTCAGATCGTCGGTGTAGGCCGCGTTCGGGTAGTCGGAGGCCGTGGGGTTCGTGATCGTGATCTGGTAGGAGACCGTGCCCCCGGGCAACACCACCGTCGTGGTCTGCGTCTTGCTGATCCGGAGCGTCGGCACCTGGCTGGACGTCGTGGAACACCCGGGCACAGCGGCCGTCGTGCAGTTGGTCCCGGGCCCGGTGGAGGTGACCGCGTTCTTCAGGACGCCGTTGCCCATCGAGGCCGGATCCGAGTCCACCGTCACGCTGTACGTCACGGTCGCGGTCTGCCCGACCGGCACGTCCCCGGTCCAGGTCAGCTCGGGCGAGGCCCAACTCGCCGTGCCGATCGTCGCGTTGGCGTCGTTGTCGTACGCCGAGTCGTCGATGGCGTCGGTCAGATCGTCGGTGAAGGTGGCGCCGGGGTAGACGACCGTGCCGGTGTTCTGGACGGTGACTGTGTACGTCACCTTCTGCCCCGGCATCGGGCTGGTGGTGGACGCCGTCTTGGTGATGGACACCTGCGGGATGCCGACCGACGCGGTGCAGTCCGAATTGGCCGTGCCGGACGGGCAGTTGGTGTCGGGTGAGGAGGTCACCGTGTTGGTGAGGTCCTGGGTGCTGGTGGAGGGGCTGTTGATGGTGACGGTGTAGGTGGTCGTGACGGTCTGCCCGGCCGGGACGTCCCCGGTCCAGGTCAGGTTCGGCGACGCGTACGAAGCCGTGCCCGACGAGGCGTCGGCGTCGTTGTTGTAGGTCGCGTCGTCGAGGACTCCGGACAGATCGTCGGACCACTGAGCGCCCGTGTAGGTCGCGGTCCCCGTGTTCTGCGCGGTGATCGTGTACGTCACCGTCGAACCGGGCGCGGTCGTCGCGGCGCTGACCGTCTTCTTCAGCTTCAGCACCGGGATCCCGTTGCCGGGTTGGTCACCGGTCGAGCAGGAGGCGTCCTGCTTCCCCGCCTCACAGTTCGAACCCTGGGGCCCGACAACGGAGTTGGCGAGCTTCATGTCCCCGGTGTCGGGGTTGTCCACGGTCACGGAGTAGGTGATGGTGACGGTCGCACCCGCCGCCACGTCCCCGGTCCAGGACACCTTGGGGGACGCCCAGGACACCGAACCGGCCGTCGCCGACGCGTCGTTGCCGTACGCCGCATCATCGAGGACACCGGACAGATCGTCCGACCAGGTGGCACCCGTGTACGTCGCCGCCCCCGTGTTCTGCACGGTGACCGTGTACGTCACCTTCTCGCCCTGCTTGGGCGTGTTGTCCGAGGCCGACTTGGCGATGGCGAGCTGGGGCACGCCGACCGGGGGCGGTGTGCAGGTCGCGCAGGTCGCGTCGGGGGTGCCGGTCACCGTGTTGGAGAGCTGCTTGTCCCCGGTGTCGGGGTCGTTCACCGTCACGCTGTAGGTGACCGTCGCCGTCTGGCCGGCTGGAACATCGCCGGTCCAGGACAGCTTGGGCGACGCGTAACTGACCGTCCCGATCGAGGCGTTGGCGTCAGCGTTGTACGTCGCGTCGTCGAGGACCCCGGTCAGGTCGTCGGACCAGGTGGCGCCCGGGTAGGTAGCCGTCCCCGTGTTCCGCGCGGTGACCGTGTACGTCACCTTGTCCCCGGGGAGCGGGTTGCTCGGCGTGTAGGTCTTGTTCAGCGTGAGCTGCGGAGACCCGGTGCTGGTCGAGCAGGCGGCGGCCTGCGCACCCTGCGCACAGTTCGAACCGGTCGGCCCCACAACCGAGTTGGTGAGCGTCTTGTTGCCGGTGTCGGGGTTGTCGACGGTCGCGGAGTAGGTGACGGTCGCGGACGCGCCCGCCGCGAGATCGCCGGTCCACGACACCTTGGGGGACGCCCAGGACACCGAACCGGCCGTCGCCGACGCGTCGTTGCCGTACGCCGCGTCATCGATGACGTCGGTCAGGTCGTCCGTGAAGGTGGCGCCCGAGTACGTCGCCGTCCCCGTGTTGCGAGCGGTCACCGTGTACGTGACCTTCGTCCCCGGCACCGGGTTCGCCGGGCTCGACGTCTTGCTCAGCGCCAATTGCGGGATGCCGTTGCCGGGTTGGTCACCGGTCGAGCAGGAGGCGTCCTGCTTCCCCGCCTCACAGTTCGAACCGGCGGGCCCCACAACGGAGTTGACCAGCTTCCCGTTGCCGGTGTCCGGCGTGTTCACGGTCGCCGAGTAGGTGATGGTGACGGTCGCACCCGCCGCCACGTCCCCGGTCCAGGAGACCTTGGGGGAGGCGTACGACACCGAACCAGCCGTCGCCGAGGCGTCGTTGCCGTAAGCAGCATCATCGAGGACGTCGGTCAGATCGTCCGACCAGGTGGCACCCGCGTACGTCGCCGTCCCCGTGTTCTGGACGGTGACCGTGTACGTGACCTTCGTCCCCGGTGTGGGCGTGCTGCTGGACGCCGACTTGGCGATGCTCAACGTCGGTACGCCCGCCGGGCTCGGCGCGCAAGCCGGATCGGTCGAACCGGCCGCGCAGTTGGAACCGGCGGGCCCGGTCACCGTGTTGGCGAGCTGCTTGTCCCCGGTGTCGGGGTCGTTCACGGTGACGCTGTAGGTGATCGTCGCCGTCTGCCCGGCGGCGAGGTCGCCGCTCCAGGTCAGCTGCGGGGACGCCCAGGACGTGGAACCGGAGTCGGCCGAGGCGTCGTTGTCGTAGGCGGCGTCGTCCAGGACCCCGGTGAGGTCGTCGGACCAGGTGGCGTCCGGGTAGGTCCCGGTGCCGGTGTTCTGGACGGTCACCGTGTACGTGACCTTCGAGCCCGGTACGGCCGCCTGCGGCGTGTAGCTCTTGGAGAGCTTCAGCTGGCCCACACCGGAGGAGCTTCCGCAATCAGT
Source organism: Streptomyces sp. 4F14 (assembly GCF_048159485.1). Taxonomy (NCBI): domain Bacteria; kingdom Bacillati; phylum Actinomycetota; class Actinomycetes; order Kitasatosporales; family Streptomycetaceae; genus Streptomyces; species Streptomyces sp. 4F14. The sequence goes on along the minus strand of NZ_JBLRVY010000010.1, from coordinate 183,225 downwards.
GTCCGTCGAACCGGACATGCAGTTGGATCCCTGCGGCCCGGTGACCGTGTTGTTCAACCGCTGGTCCCCGGTGTCGGGGTAGTCGACGGTCACGCTGTAGGTGATCGTCGCCGACGCGCCGGCGGTCACGTCTCCGGTCCAGCTCAGCTTGGGAGAGGCCCAGGAAACCGAACCGGCCGTCGCCGACGCGTCGTTGTTGTAAGCCGCGTCGTCCAGCACACTCGTCAGATCGTCCGACCAGCTGGCCCCCGTATAGGTAGCCGACCCGGTGTTCTGCACGGTCACCGTGTACGTCGCCTTCTGCCCCGCCACCGGGTTCACCGGCGAGACGGACTTGCTGATGTGCAGCTCGGGCAGACCGTCGATGGCGGCGGTGCAGCGGTTGTCGGTGGAACCCGGCGCACAGTTGGAACCAGCGGGGCCCACAACGGAGTTGGTGACCTTGCCGTCCCCGGTCGTCGGGTCGTTCAGCTTCACCGCGTACGTCACCGTCTGCGTCTGCCCGACCGGCACGTCACCGGTCCAGGACAGCTTGGGTGACGCGTACGTCACCGAACCGTCCGCCGGGGTCGTCTGGTCGAGCCAGGTCGCGTCGTCGAGGACGTTCGTCAGGTCGTCGGTGAAGGAGGCGCCGTCGTAGTCGCTGGAGCCGGTGTTCACCAGGCTCACGGTGTACGTGATGGTGTCGCCGGGCAGCGGCTTCGCCGGGGAGACGGTCTTGGTGATCTGCACGGACGGCACGTCGTACGGCCCGGCGGTGCAGTTCGGGTCGGTCGAACCGGACCTGCAGTTGGATCCGGCCGACGTGCTGACCAGCGTGTTCGTGAGGACCTGGTCCCCGTTGTCCGGGGCGTCGATGGTGACGCTGTAGGTGATGGTCGCGGTCGCCCCGACGGCCAGGTCACCCGTCCAGGAGACGGTGGGGGAGGAGTAACTCACGCTGCCAGAGGTGGCATTCGCGTCGTTGTTGTAAGCCGCGTCGTCCAGCAGAGCCGTCAGGTCGTCGTTGAACGTCGCGCCCGGGTAGGCCGCCGTTCCGGAGTTCTGCACGGTGACCGTGTACGTCACCTTGTCACCCGGCTTCGGGGTCGTCGTCGACGCGGACTTCTTCATCGTCAACTGCTTGACGGGGACGGGGGATTGGTTGCCGCACTCCGAACTGGTCGAACCAGAGCCACAGTTGGTGTCCGAGGTCGACGTGACCAGGTTGGTGAGCTGCTTGTCACCGGGGTCCGGGTTGCCGAGGGTGACCGTGTAGGTGGTCGTCGACCGGGTGCCCGGCTGGAGGTCACCGGTCCAGGACAGGGTGGGAGCGCTGTAACTGACCGTCCCCGCGCTGGCCTTGGCGTCGTTGTTGTACGTGCCGTCATCGGTCAGCGAGGACAGGTCGTCCGACCAGGTGGCCCCGGTGTAGACGGCCGTGCCGGTGTTCTGCGCGATCACCGTGTACGTGATCGTCTGCCCGGCCGCCGGTGCCGTCGGGTTCTGCGTCTTGGTGATCTTCAGCTGCGGGATGCCGTTGCCGGGCTGGTTACCGGTCGAGCACGCGGAACTCGTGTTCCCCGGCGGGCAGTTGGAGTCCGCCGGTCCGGTGACGGCGTTGACCATCTGCCCGTTGCCGGTGTCCGGGTTGTTCACCGTGGCCGAGTAGGTGATGGTGACGGTCGTGCCCGCCGCCACATCGCCGGTCCAGGTCAGCTTGGGGGACGCCCAAGAAACCGAACCAGCCGTCGCCGAGGCATCGTTGCCGTAAGCCGCGTCGTCGATGACGTCGGACAGATCATCGGACCAGGTAGCCCCCGCGTACGTCGCCGCCCCCGTGTTCTGCACGGTGACCGTGTACGTCACCTTCTCCCCGGGCTTCGGATTCGCGTCCGACACCGTCTTCGCGATCTTCAGCGCGGCCACCGAGTTCGTCGTCGTGCACGAGGAACTCGACCCACCCGACGGGCAGTTGGTGTCCGAGGACGAGGTGACCTGGTTGACCAGCTTCTGGTTGCCGGACGTGTCCGGGTTGTCCACGGTCGCGCTGTAGGTGACCGTCGCGGAGGCTCCCGCCGCCAGCGTCCCGTTCCACGTCACGTTCGGCGCGGTGTACGACACCGAACCGACCGAAGCGGAAGCGTCGTTGTTGTAGGCCGCGTCGTCGATGACGTCCGTCAGATCATCGGTGAACGCACCGCCCGTGTAGGTCGCCGTCCCCGGGTTCGTCAAGGTCACCGTGTAGACGACCTTCTGCCCCGGCTTCACGGTCCCGCTCGCGTTGCTCGTCTTGCTGATGCTGAGCCGTGGGATCCCGCCCCCGTTGTCGTCGGAGCAGTTCGCGTCCTTCGACCCGGCGGCGCAGTTCGTCCCGGGCGCGGTGACCGCGTTGTTCAGGACCTGGTTCCCGCCGGGCGGGTTGTTCACGGTCGCCTGGTAGGTCACCGTCACCGTGCCCCCGGCGGGCACCGTCCCCGTCCACGTCAGCGTGGTGTTGGACGAGTTGTACGTCCCGTTGCCCGCGCTCGACGGCGAGGTGCTGATCGAGCTGGAGTTGAAGGTCGCGTCGTCCACGACGTCGCTCAGGTTGTCGCTGTAGGAGAAGTTCGTGGCGTCCCCGCCACCGTTGTTCTTCAGCGTGACCGTGTAGGTGACCGTCTGCCCGGGCTTCGCGGGCGCCGGCGTCGACGTCTTGCTGATCTGCACACTCGGCCCGTTGGTGACCACCGAAGCCGTGCACGTCGACTTGCAGTTGCTGTCGGTCGTCCCGCTCGCGGCGGTCACCGTCGCGTTGTTGGTCTGGTTCCCGGAGGTAGCCGCCGGCACCGTACCGCTGATCGTGTAAGTGATCGTCCCGCTCGGCAGGATCGTCGGCGCGTCACTGATGTTGCCGGACCCCGAAGCCGCACCACACGAACTCCCGTTGGAGGCAGCGCAGTTCCACGAGAAGTTCGAGAACCCGCTCGGCAACGTGTCCGCGACAGACGGCCCAGCAGCCGTCGAGGGACCGGAGTTGGAGACCGTCACCGTGTACGAGAAGGTCTGCCCCGGCTGGTACGACGTGGAGGAACCCGTCTTCGTGATCGACAGCCCCGTCTGCACCCCCGACACCTGCGGCGACGACGGCGGCGACGTGTTGTTCCCCGGCGTCGGATCCGGCGTACTGGACCCCGCAGAAGCCGTGTTAGCGATGTCCGAGCCGTTCCCCGTGTAGGACGGATCCACCCGCGCGGTGATCGTGAACGTCTGACTCGACCCGTTCGCCAGCGACGCGATCTGCGGACACGTCACGCTCTGCCCCGACGCCGTGCACCCCGACGACGAGGAGACGAAGGCCAGTTGGGACGGCAGGGTGTCCGTCACCGAGACGTTCGCCGCCGCGCTCGGCCCGTTGTTCGTCACCGTGATCTGGTACTGGAACGTCTGCCCCGGCGCGACCGGCGTCCCCGTCGCCGACTTGGTCGTGGCGAGGTCGGCGGCGACCGGAGTCACCGTCGCCGAGGCGCAGTTGGAGCACGGGGTGGGGTCGGTGCCGTTGGACGTCGCCTGGGAGACGGTGTTGGTCTGGGCCGACGTACTCGTCATCCGCGCGGTGATGTGAAGCGTCGCGCTGGCCCCGTTCGCCAGCGCGCCGACCGTCCACACCCCGGTGCCGGAGTTGTAGGCGCCGTTCGCGTCATCACTCACGTACGTAAGCCCGCTGGGGAGTTGGTCCGTGACCTGTACTCCGGTCGCGGCGCTCGGCCCGTTGTTCGTGACCGTGACCGTGAACACCGTGGTGGAGCCGTAGTTGACGGACGTCGGGCTCGCCGACTTGGTCACCGCGAGGTCGTTGGTGGCGCCGGACGTCCGGACGACCGCGTCCGCCTGGTTGTTGGACGAGACGTTGTCGTTGGGCCCGGAGACCGTGATGCCGCCCGGCTGCGTGAGCGTGCTGTTGGGGGCGGCACTCGGTGAGACCAGCACGCCGATCGGCAGGTTCACGGACTGACCGCTCGCCAGCGAGGCCGCCGGGACCGTACAAGTCACCGTCGTACCCGCCGAGTTGGCCGTACACCCCGACGGCTGCGTCCCCGAAGCCGTCACCCCCGACGGCAGGTTGACCGCCACCGTGACGTTCCCCTGCGCGTCCGCCGGGCCGTTGTTCTTCACGACGACCGGGATCGTGGTCGTCGACCCGGGCGCGACCGGGCCACCGGCCGTGCTGCTCGTGACGTCGAAGTCGGACTGCGGGACGATCGGCGGTGGACCAGAACTCCCGCTGTTGTTACTGGAGTTGGGGTCAGAAGTCGATGACGACACGGTGGCCGTGTTGCCGATGTCGGACCCGTTCCCCTTGTACGACGAGGCCAGCAGGACGGTGATCGTCCAGGAGGTCGAGGCCCCCGAAGCCACCGTAGCCACCGGTCCGCACGTCACGTTCTGCCCCGACGCCGTGCACCCGCTGCCTGACCGGAACGTCACGTTGTTCGGCAGCGTGTCCGTCATGGAGACGCTCTGCGCGTCCGAGGGGCCCGCGTTGGAGGCGGTCAGCGTGTAGGTGTACGTCTGCCCGGGGGAGACGTTCGCCGTGCTGGCCTGCTTCGCCGCCGACAGGTCGGCCGACGCCTGGGCGGGTGTCGTCGCCGTGGCGCTGCACCCCGTACCGCACGTCGTGTCCCGGACGCCGGACGGCGGGGTGACGGTCGCCGTGTTGGTGAGGGTCGCGGTGGCCGAGGACGCGGTGGTGCCGGTGACGGTGTAGATGACGCGGCCGTTCGCCGGGATCGTCGCCGTCGTACTGATGCTGTTGCCGCTGCCCGAGGAGCTGCCGCAGCTCGCGCCCGCCGAGGCGCCGCAGGTCCAGGTCACGCCGGTCAGGCCCGAGGGGACGGTGTCGGTGATGGCCGCGTTCGGGGCCGGGGCGGGGCCGGCGTTGGAGACGGTGATCTGGTACGTGACCCTGTTGCCCGGGGTGTACGGGTTCGGGGTGGCCGTCTTCGTGACGCTCAGGCTGGTCTGGGTCAGCCACTGGATGACGACGGCGCCGTTGCCGCCCGCCTGCGAGTCGCTGCCGCCCGTGCCGACGCCCGAGGGGTACTGCGCGGACGAGGTGCCGGCCGCGTTGCCGCCCTGGTTGTTGGCCGGGGCGTTGGCACCGGCCGTCGTCGAGGCGCCGGACACGCCCGCGCCGCCGATGTAGCCGGAACCGCCGCCGCCGGGGCCGTTCGGGTTGTTCGTCGGGAAGGAGTTCTGACAGGCGCCGCCGCCACCGCCGTAGTAGCCGCCGCCACCACCGCCGCCGCCCTCGCCGTTGCGGTTCGTGAAGGCGTTGAAGCCGTTGCCGCCGTACCACTTCTGGCCCGCCGTGTTGCTGGACGCGGCACACTGCGAGCCGTTCGTGCCCGCCGCGCCGCCCGCGCTCTGCGTACCGCCCTGGCCCGAGGCCGAGGTCACGCCGTCCCCGCCACCGCTGCTCCCACCACCACCGCCCGCCGAGGGGCTCAGGGTGTCGGAGCCGGGCGAGGCCCCGCCGCCACCGCCCGCGATCAGCAGCGGTGTGCCGAAGCTGGCGCCGGTCCACAGCGCGGACATGCCGCCGCCGCTGCCGCCCTGCGCGATGGTCCTGTTGCTGGCGCCGCCCGCGCCGCCGCCCCCGTACGTACCGGTCGTGGAGTTGACCAGGCCGCCCTGGCCCGACATCACCGTGAGCTGCTGGCCGGCCGTGACCGCGAGCGTGCCGGTGGTGTAGCCGCCACCGCCGCCGCCCTTCTGGGCCGTGTAGTACTGCGCGTTGTCGCCGCCACCGCCGCCGCCCCACAGCTGGACGTTCACGCTGCTGATCCCGGCCGGGACGGTAAAGGTCTGGTCGGCGCCGGTGTAGCTGTAGAGGGTGCAGTTGGTGAAAGCGGAGGAGGGGGTGCAGTTCGCTGCGCGGCGGGCGGGGGAGTTGCCACGGGGGGCTGCGCCCGGCTCTGTACGGGGCTTGGGGGCGCCGGAGGTGTCTGGCTTGGGGGCGCCGGTGGCCTTGTCGGGACCGGACGCCTTGTCGGGACCAGGAGTCTCAGCGGCACCGGAAGCCTCGGCAGGACCGGAAGCCTTGTCGGGACCGGACGTCTCCGAAGAGCCAGGCGCCTTCGAAGCCTCCGCCTTCTCGCCCTTCTCCGCCTCATCCGCAGGCTCCGCCGCATCCGGCGCCTTCGGTTCGCTCCCGAACGGTCCCGCCAGCACCAGCCCCGCAGGCGCCCCCTCGGAGACGGTCAACCGCATCTCGTCCACCGGCGCCGCGAACACCAGGTCCGCGCCACGCTCCCGCCGGTCGAACCGGTTGACCCGCCGAGCCCCGTCCGCGAACACCCCGTCGGCCCCGTCCCCGAGCACGGACACCCACGAGGCGCGAGCCTCCGGCAGCCGCACGGTCACGGTGTACGGCCGCCCGGCAGGCGCGGCGGGCAACCGCACGCCGTACGCACCGGACCGCCCGGCGACATCACGAGCCAACTCGACGGTACGCCAACGAGGTTGAGACTCTTTACGGGGCCGAGGCGCCGTACGCTGCTCAGCCCCCGCCTCCTCCGTAGCCTCCCCCGGCGTGAAGCTCACCCGATACCCGGAGCCGTCGCTCAAGGTGTCCCCCAGCGCCCCCGCCCCGGCACCCCAGTCCGCGAGCAGTACCGGCGCTCCCCCGCCGAGCTGATCGCGCAGCGAGAACGTCGGCTCGCCGAGTGCGGGAGCCGCCCCGATGCCGAGGAACAGCACAACGAGGGCGGTGAGCAGACGGCCGGGACCTCTGGTGAGCGTCGCGTACATGACCTTCCCTGGGGAGAGGAAGTGACGGGATGTCAGCACGGCCCCTATTCACACAATCCGACATCACTTGATCATGTAGATGCGATTTATCCCCCGTCCGGCCTCCATGATCACCGTGTCGCAGGAGACCCCGCACCCCCCGAAGCTTGACTCCGACCATGCCGACCCCCCGCCGCGCCCTCGCCCTCCTCACCCCCCTGGCCCTGGCCGCAACGGCCTGCACGCCCACCCCTCAGGCCGACGCGAAACCCGCCGCCACCCTGGCCTCGGCCCCCTTCGAAAAGGCCCTCGCCACCGACTGGCACCTGACCTACCGCGACCTCCCCGGCACGGAACGCCGCATGGGCGAAGGCAAGGGCCCCAAGAACCTCCACATCGGCGTAGTGGAGACGAAGTCCACCGGCGGAACCCTGACCTCCCTGGCCTGCCAGGCATTCGGCAAGGACGTGCCCCAGGCGACCCGCTTCCTCCTCGCCTGCGCGAAGGCGGCGACAAACGCCCCCGCCCCCGTACGCCACTGGCTCACGTCCCACATCGACCGCCCCAGCAAGGGCCCCGGCCACACAACAACCCACGGCCCCCTCGACTACCACCTGGGCGTCAACCGCACCCAAGGGGTACGAGTCCTCTACCTCAGCCCAACCACCAAGAACTAACCCCCGCCCGGCCACCCACGATCGGCGCTTCTGACACGCTGGGAACATGTCCGAGACGACGCACCGCACCGGCGAGGAGAGGAAGCCCGGCGGCGGCTGAGCAGTGGCGAACGGGTCCAGCCCGGTGGCGAGGGGAGCGGCGGATGCCGGTTGAGGCGGAGTTGAAGGCTCGGGTGCGGGTGCCGGAGGCGGTGGCTCGGGTGCTCGGTGAGCGTGCCGAGGCCCGGGGCGAGGTGTACCGGGACACGTACTACGACCGGGGGAACGGGGAGTTGGGGGAGCGGGACGAGGAGTTGCGGATCCGTACGGTCGAGGGGGCGGACGGCACCCGTACGGTCCTCACCTGGAAGGGAGCCGCGCTGGACGAGGCGTCCGGTTCCAAGCCGGAGTACGAGACGGCCGTGGCGGACGCGGACGCGGCGCACGCGATCCTGCGAGGGCTCGGGTACACCGTACGGATCGCCTTCGAGAAGCACTGCCGGAACTATGAACTCACGGCGTACGGACGACAGTTGCTCGCGACGCTGGTGGAGGTGCCGGAGCTCGACGGGACGTTTCTGGAGGTGGAAACGCTCGTCGAGGAGGGGGAGTTGGGATCGGCACTGGACGATGTGCGTTCGGTGCTCGGCGAGTTGGGGATCGCCTCGGAGGACCTGACGACGGAGACGTACACGGGGGCGGTCGCCGCGAGGCGCGTGTGATCTCCCCCGGTCACGGCGTGGGGGCCGCCCACCGTGCCAGGACCTCGTCGAAGACCCCCGACGCGGCGTCCAGGAACCGCCGCATCGTCTCGTCGTCGTACCACCGCCGTGGATAGGGCAGGTCGATCGCGAGGCGGCCGGCGAAGCGGGTGACCGTGGCGAGGGGGACCGGCATGTCGACGAGGGGGAGGATGCGCCAGCCGGTGAGCGTCAGGGACGGGGGCAGGGTCGGGGCGGGGATCGTGTGGAGGTTGGTGACGATCAGGGTGGGCAGGCGGGGGACGGTCGCCGGGGTGAGGTGGGGGATCGTGGCGACGTCGAGGTCGGGAACCCGCGCGTCGAGGTCGGAGCGGAGCCGGGACGCCACGGCCCGGCCCAGGTCCACGGGGTCGGGCGAGTCGAGGACGTCGAGCGTGGTCGTGCTGGAGGAGGCGGAGGACTGGACGCTCTCGGGATCGATGGGCGGGGTGAGCCGTGCACGCAGGTCGACCGCCGAGACGCAGGCCAGGGTGACCGCCCCGCCCGGGGGCCGCATCAGGCCCCGGGCCCCCGCCAGCAGCACCCCGCAGACCAGGCTGTGCACGGACAGCCCGACCCCGTGCGCATGCTCGGCGAACAACTGCGTACGCTCCGCGTCGAGTTCGAGCCGTACGACCCCGAACCCGCCGGGCTCGCGCCCACGGACGGGCAGCACGGACGGTACGGCGTCCCGCAGCGCGGCCCGCGACTCCAGGAAGGCGGTCACCTCGCCGTCGGTGAACGCCTCGCGGACGCGGTCGTCGAGCGAGGGGGAGGCGAGCCCGCCCGCGATGACGTGCGGCGCGGCGATGTCCTCGCGTTGGGACAGGGCCGTGTAGAGGGACCACAGCCTCTTGTGGAGCGCGATGTAGGCCGAGCCGTCGACGAGGGCGCGCGGCATGCCGAGGGCGATCGTCGTACGCGGGCCGGGGTCGGACACGGCGACCCGTAACAGGGGGCCGTTCAGCCAGTCCTGGACGACCTGCGCCTCTTCGCGGACGTCCGTGAACCTGTCGATCGGCACGCGCTGGGCGGCACGATCCCCGTCCCGGACGACACAGGTCGCGCCGTCCGGGACGAATCTCCCGAGGAGGACGGGGTGGAACTCGGTCAGCAGCCGGAGGGCCTCGGCGAGCAGCCCCCGGTCGACGTCCCCCTCGACCTCGCAGATGACGAGCACGCGGCCCCCGCTGCGGAAGATCGCCAACTCGTGGGCGCCCAGCAGTCGTTCCATGTCAACTCCCCCGTTTGAAGTCTCACCTCGACTATCCCGAGGGTGTGGAAACCTGCCAAGTGCCCTTTCCCGTCAGGGTTTTGGCGTGTTCTTTACCTACGCCCCCACCGGAAACTCCGTGAACGGCGCCCCGTCGTACGTGTACGGGTACTCGATCCCCATCGAGGCCAGCGCGGCGGCATGGCGGCGTTCCCGCTGGAGGTGGTGTTCGCGCAGGCGCCGCGCCTCGTCCGCCTCGGCCTGGCGGCGGAAGATCTCGGCGGCCTCGGCTTTGGTGGGCCCGGTCCAGGGCCGGGACCAGGGGCTCGGGGGGATGACGGGGGTGGGGGGCGCCGTGGCGATGAAGTGCTCGGCGGTGTGCCGTCCGGGACGGCGACGAGGGATGAGGATGCGGAGGGCGCTCAAAAGGGCGCGCACGATAAAATCGCGCATAGGTCGATCAGCTCCTACGTGGCTGTTTCGGCTTAGCCCCGTCGGATCGTTGTCGCGATCCTTCGGGGCGTTTTCGTGTTGTGGTGACAGACCGTAGGGCCAAGTGACACAAGCGGAAAACTGACTTCCGAGTATTCACTCGTTCGGGTGAACTTTCCCGTAGTACCTGAGAGCTACAGCGGCCCGGGAAGTCCCCATTTCTCCGGGTTCTCGATCAGGTCCTGGAGCAACGCGTCGGAGGTCGGATCGGAGACGTCCCAGGCGTGTACGAGGGGATGCCCGTCGTACAGCCCGCACGCGTCCCCCTCCGGATGCGACGCCGGACACCACCGCAGCACGGTGAACCGGAACTCCTCCTCCCCCCACAGGAACCACTGCCCCTCGTCCAGCGCGAACCCGTCCCACAGGAAGTCCGCGTGGTCCCCGTCGTGCCCCTCCGCCAGCTCGCAGCAGACGTACCCGTCCGCGAACTCGGCGTGGTCGTACGGCTCTTCGCGGTTGGCCTTCAGCAAGGCCAGCACATCCCGCACGGGCAGAAGCTTCACTGCGGTGCACTGCAACATCGCGCCCTCGCAAGTCAGTTGAGAGATTCTCCGTACGCCGCCGAAGGGCCCCGCGGCTCCCTCCGCGGCACCCCCCACGCGACCAGCCGCTCGGCGACGAACGTCGGACTCACCCGGAACTCCCGGGCCAGCGCCGCCGCCGACACCCCCTCCCGATACCGCGCCACAACACTCTCCCGCGCCCCCACGAACTCCGCGCGCGCTTCCCGAACTTCTTCACTGCTACGTCGCTTCGCGCGCCCCCGGAACACCCGCGCACCGGCCCTCCGGTACAGCAGCGCGTCCACCAACCCCCTTCTGTCCTCGCCCCATTCGTCGAACCGCCTCCCCAACCACCCGCTGCTGACCCCGTACTCCTCGGCGAGCCGGCTGAGCGGGGCACCCTCCCGGTACCGCCGCACCACCAACTCCCTCTCCTCCAGCACCCGTTCACGCCCGGTCACAGCACCTCACCCCTGCTGCGGGCGTTCGCCTTCCCGACCTCGGCGCGCATCCGCTGCTCGGCGTTCAGCGGCCGCACGTCCTTCGGGTCCACCTCCCACTCGACCCCACCCTTCACCGGCCGCAGCGACCATCTCCCCGCCCACACCCCCCTGAACTCCCCCACGAGGTCGCGCGCGGAGTCCAGCATCAACGCGCCGATCTCCGGTACGGGGGGCGGGACTTCGTGCTCCCCCTCCCCGCTTTTTCCCGACATGACCACTCCACTCCGTAGTCCTTCCACTACCGTGAGCCTCAGAGTGGCCGAGCCGCCGGGAACCCTTCAACTAGCCCGGCCGGATTGGAAGGACGGTGCAACAGCCGTTGAACCGAAAGAAACTCGACCCCGACAGCTCGCCCCACGCGGCGTTCGGCGCGCATCTCCGCACGGTGCGAGAGGAACAGGGCCTGACCCAGGACGAGGTCGCGCTCCGCGCCGGCTTCTCCAGCTCGCACATGTCGGCGGTGGAAACGGCCCGAAAAAAACCGACCCTTCAGCTGGCGAGAAGGATCGATGCGTCGCTGGGGACCGGAGACATGTTCGAGCGCCGGTGGCGGAAGATGAACAACGCCGGGCTGCTGGACGGGTTTCCGCAGTTCCTGGGGGATGAGGCGAGGGCGGTGGAGATCCGCCTGTACGAGGTGGGGGTCATCCCCGGACTGCTCCAGGCACCCGAGTACACCGAGGTCTCCGTGCAGAGCGCCATGAAGCGCGGAGCGATCACCAGCGCACAGGTGGAGGAGCGGATAGCTCTCATCGCAGAACGTCAGCTCACCCTGACTCGCAAACCTCTGCCGCAGATCTTTGCGGTGCTGGACGAGAGTTGCCTTCGTCGTCCCATGGGCGAACCCTCCGTCATGAAGGCCCAGTTGGACCGACTGCTGGAGTTCTCGGAGCTGCCGAACACCCACCTCCAGATCGCCACGTTCGACATGGGCGAGCGTCGACCGCTCACTCTGCCGATCACCCTGGTGACGCTGCCGGACCGCGCGCTCGTGGCGTATGCCGAGTCCGCGCTGAGGGGCCATCTTGAGCGGGACAACTCCTTCGTCGCCCCCTTCTTGTCGGCCTACTATCAGCTACAGGCCGAAGCGCTTTCCCAGGCGGACTCCGTGGCCATGATCAGAGAGTTGCGAAAGGGCACCCCGTGAACACCCAAGCTCCCCGTTGGTTCACCTCCTCGTACAGCGAGAACGGCGGTCAGTGCGTCGAGGTCGCCACGAACCTCGCCGCCACCCACGGCACCGTCCCGGTCCGCGACTCGAAGAACCAGTCGGGCCCCGCCCTGAACGTCCGCCCGGCAGCCTTCTCCACCTTCCTCACCGCCCTCAACTCCCCCGAGTTCGGCGGGTTCTGATCTGTCGGAGCCCCATGTGACAACTCACCATGGGGCTCCATGACCCACACCTGGCGCAAGTCCTCCCACAGCGAGAACGGCGGCGTCTGCGTAGAGGTAGCCGCCTCCGCCTGGCGCACCTCCTCCTACAGCAACAACGGCGGCCAATGCCTCGAACTCGCCGTCTGGCACAAGTCCTCCCACAGCAGCAACGGCGGCGCCTGCCTCGAAATCTCCCCCACCCCCACCACCATCCTGATCCGCGACTCCAAAAACCCCTCAGGCCCCACCCTCCACATCCCCACCCCCGCCTTCACCACCTTCCTCGCCGCCCTCCACTCCCGAGCGTGATCCTTCTCCCCGCCTCGCACTACGGCCCAACACCCGGTCGAGATACGCCTGCACCGGCCCGTAGAACCCGTACGGCACATACCCGGCGATCTCCCCCGACCCGCACCACGCCACCTCGGCCAACTCCTCCCGGTCCGCGACGTACGCCTCCCCCGAGACGACCTCGCAAGCCGTGTACGACATCCGCCGTCCCGTCTTCGGATGAACCCTCTCCCCAAGCCCCCGCACCACCCTCACCACCAACCCGGTCTCCTCCCACGTCTCCCGCACAGCGGCCTCCGCCTCCGACTCCCCGTTCTCCACCTCCCCCGCCGGAAACTGCCAGCACAACTCCCCTTCCCGCACCCGCCGCCGAACGAGCAGCACACGCCCCTCCTGCACAACGACCGCAGCCGCGATCCCTGGCCGATCAGCTCCCATCTCCGACGTCATGGCCGTCAGCCGCCGATGGCGGCGGTCACGGCCGAAGGGCCTGGGAAATCCTCGGGAAGGGCGTCCATGAGGACTTCGTCCACGGGCTGCCCCAGCCAGTAACCGGACTTGCGCAGGCGCCCGGACCGGCGGAACCCGGCTTTCTCGTAGGCGGCGATTCCCGCGCGGTTGGGTTCCAGCACCTTGAGCCACACCATGCGCAGTGCTCCCAGATGGAACGCCCAGTCCAGGGTGAGGCGGGTCGCCTCGGTCGCGTAACCCTTCCCACGCGCCTCCGGTGCCAGGACGATCACGAATTCGGCGGTCTGCACGAAGGTATTGATCTGTAACACGGTCACACCGATGGCCTGTCGGTCCGTCAGCCGTACGACCTCGAACTGCTGATAGCGGCTGTTCCCGCGCTGCCGCTCCCATCCGGACTCGCGGACCTCCCACGCCTGCGCCCACTGGTTGCCGTACCCGAGGATCGTCCGGGCATCGTTCTCCCAACGGTGGTACTCGGGCAGCATGTCGCGGCGGGGCATGCCCAGTGCGAGGCTCTCGCCGGCCAGGAGGATGTGCGGGTCACTCACGGTGGGTCTTCCTTTCGGCCCTGGTCACGGAGCCGGGTCCGTCGGGTGTGCAGGTGGCGGTGTAGAGCGCGGTGTCGTCCGGTTCTTCGACGGGTTCGCCGTCCTCATCGGAGATCCACGCAGCAGCCGTACCGGATCGGTGGCCACGCCGTGCCGCCACTCGGCGCGGCGCCCAGCCATCGCGAGCAGCACAGCGGCGGCGGTCGACTGCTCCAGGCAGGCCCAGCGCAGGGGAACCAGCCGTGAGGCCCGACGTACCGCGCACACAGCGTAACGGGCTTGCCGCGATGTCCGACTGCCCAGGCCGCCGAGGTGACGAGAACGGCGAGGACCGCTCCCGCACGCCACCGGACCGGGACGTCGGCCAGGGGCGGCAGGACCGCGGGCACGTCGATGGTTCCCCATGAGGGGGCTGCGTCCTGGAGCCGTACGACAGTCGCACCCAGGGATGCGGCCGCCTCGGAGGCGGGGCGCAGTTCGGTGTGCCCGGTGTCGTAGTCGATGAGCACGCAGGCGTGAGCGGTGAGCGCGGCCACGGTCTTGGCGTGACTCACCGCGCGCCCGCCGGGGGCGAAGTGGTCCACCCGACGGGCGCCGTGTTCTCGACGGCGTCCAGCCACATCTCAACGGCAAGCACGCTCAACAGCGGAGGCCATACCGTCTGTGCGCCGAGCGCGGCCGCGTGCACCGCGGCGTGCAGTGGCGCGGGGTCGATGACGCCCATGGCGGCGAGTCGTCCGTCCGCGAGTCCGAGAACACGCCGCAGATTGGTGCGCACCCCTTGGTGGAAGTCACCCGCGAACAGCCCTTTGGACGCCCGCTGCCGATGGGCTTCGGGAAGCAGGTCGGCAAAGGCATCGGCAAGGAGGGGTTTGTACCGGCGGGCGGAGAACCGTTCGACAGCCGGTGCGGACACCACCGCTGCGAGTACGGCCGCGTCGAAGTAGGGGTTGTGCAGCTCGATCCCTATCGAGTCCGCCAGCTGGTTGTCAGCCTGAACGGCTCGTGCCACGTTCCTGACGGATGCCACGAGCACCGTGTCAGCGTCCTCTCCAAAGGGTGTGGGGTCGGGGGCGGGTGCCTTGAGCCACGCAGGGCGGGGCCGGACCGGACGGCCGATGCGGGCCGCGTCGCCGCGAAGCGCCTGCGCGATCAGCGGAAACGGGCTCTGCTTGCGCAGCCGCGCCCAGTCCGTCGCGTCACCGGCAACGCGCAGCCAGCGCCCGCTTCGGGCCAGGTCGGCCAAGTGGGCAGGGGCGGGCAGGAACAGGTTGTCGCCGCCATCGCCGGTCAGGTGACGCGCCGATCCGCCGGCGGCCATCGCCCGCAGTTGTGCGAACAGCATGGCCCATACGCCGGTTGACGGGGCGGGCTCGTCGGTGGCGGGCAGTGGCTCGTCGGCGGCCGTGAACGGCAGGTGACGCGTCTCCAGCGGGAAGTACGTACGGTTCAGCCCGGGTACGTCCAGCGCTCGCGCGTACTGGAGGTCACCGCCCCGCGTGACGCCGGACGGATGGAGGGTCACGCCGGTCACCGGGCCGTGTCGTGCCGCCAGGAGCGCCACCGTCGTCGAGTCCATGCCCGCCAGATCCGATGTGACCGGAACACCCTCGACACGTGCTCGCACCCCTTCACCGAGCGCACGCCGAAGAGCCTGGAGCGCATCCCGCGTCGGACATTTACTCGGGGTCCACCACTCGGACAGCGAGGTCCCGCCGTCCGGCCCCATGACCAAGCGGTGTCCGGCCGGTACCGGGTCCACTCCGCACCACGCGCTCCTTCGGGAGTCCGGCGCGTTCCTCTCGCGCAGGTAGGAGGCGAGCCACTCGGCATCCGGGCACCTGCCCGTCAACGAAGACAGCGCAAGCGAACTCGACCCCCACACCAGACCGCCAGGAGTGGACACCGTATAGAGGGGGCAGGAGCCGGCCGCGTCGGCCAGCACGTCGACTCCGCCTCCGCCGTCCACGCGCACCACCGTGAACGAACCGGCCCACGAACACACCGCCGTGGCAAGGTCGGTACTGGCTGAGGCGTACCCGAGCTCGACTGCCGTCGCGGAACACGGACCGAGAACGGCGATCCTCACGCCACCACGTTCCGTCGTCCGCACCTGCCCTTGAGCCCAGTCACCGACAACCCACAGCAGCGGATCGTCCCAGAGCAGACGAGCGCCATCCGGTACGGCGGTCCCTCCGCCCGGCGCACATCCGCCGAACCATCGTCGCCACCCGCCCGGATCAGTCATACGGAGTCTGCTTCGACTCGGTGCTGTTGTTGTCGCTCCCCCGGGTCAGGATGGCTGCGTCACCCAGAGCAATCACCGCAGGCGAGGTGAGGGGGCCAATGCGCTCCTCGTCATCCGGTACGTCGTACTGCTGCTGCATGTCCACTCGTCCTCTCCCATATGGCTGGTGCGCGGACACCGGCAGAGTCAGATTTCCCCGAGGAAATAAAGTTGACCTCTCCTTTCGCGTAATCGACTAAAGATCATGAACGGCAGCGAGCAGACCACTCCCCAAGCAGAACCCTCGCCTCCTCTCCGAACACCGCATATGCATGTCGATGTCACGGGGATCTTTCAGGATCACGACGCCGGTGGTGTTCTCCACAGTGGCCAAGGTGCGGTCGTAGACAGTGAAGGTGTCCATAGGAGCAACAGGCTTGTAT
The DNA here is from genome assembly GCF_048159485.1 of Streptomyces sp. 4F14. Taxonomy (NCBI): domain Bacteria; kingdom Bacillati; phylum Actinomycetota; class Actinomycetes; order Kitasatosporales; family Streptomycetaceae; genus Streptomyces; species Streptomyces sp. 4F14. The sequence goes on along the minus strand of NZ_JBLRVY010000010.1, from coordinate 167,008 downwards.
CCGGTCGCCTGAATGATGCCCAGCCGAACATTCGTCAGGTAAGTCAGCGAAGCAAGCCGGTCGATCTGCTTCGCCATCGCGGCCGGTGGCAGAAGGGGCCACCGTACGGCTTGTTCGGTGAGGACGAAGGTGAACTTCTTCGTCGTGTCGTGCAGGGCTTCCTGGCGCTCCAGTTTCTTCACGATCGTCCTGCCGACGTCCGCCGGGGAACGGGCGAGACTCGCCCTGATGTACTCGGGAGTCGACAGCAGTCCCGTGATCATCGACAGGAGGAAGAATCGGAACTCGGTGGCCGACGCCTCCAGTGCGGCGAGTTCGGTCTGCTTCTTTTCCAGGCCCCTCCGACGCAATGAGCGAAGATCCTGCCATTCGGTGTTGGCCAGTCTGGCGAGGGCGATGATCTCCTCGACGATATCGGGCGGTGCCGCGACGGCTCGAAGAATTCGCTCCAGATCGAGCAGTGTCGGCTGTGCTTTACCGTTCTCTATGCGGCTGATCTTCGATTGGGACATGTTGCAACGCAGAGCGAGCCGGTCACCTGTGAGACCGGCTCGTCTGCGCAATTCCTTGAGCCGGGCGGCAAGTTCCTCTTTCTGCCGCCCGAGTTGCTCGGGGTCGAACGTCACCCGCTCACGTACTCCAAGAACGGCACCGACTCCGCGACCGCGAGCCTCCGCCACCTCCGGTACGGCTCCGGATCACCCTCGTACAGTTCACGTCCGATCTGCGTCCCGTCCGCCCGGTAGTTCATCAGGACGACCTTGGACTCGTCGAACATCCAGAAGTCCTGCTCCGGCAGCCCCGGGTTGTCCCGGCCGGTGAGGTCAAGGATGCGGATGTCCTCGCTGGCGGTCACGTGGTGGCGGTAGTAGTACTCGAACTCGAAGCGGAGGTAGTCGGAGAGGGGGCGGGTGAGGATGTGGACGCGGCCGACGTACTTGCCCTGCGCGGTCCACTGGCGGACCTCGTCCATCCAGGCCGACGCGTAGTCGTCCGGCGACTTCTCCCCCGCGAGAAACCTCGCCAGCTTCTCCGCCTCCTGCGGCATCGTGTAGACCGGCAGCGTCTCCAGCCGCCACGCCTCACTGCGCATCGAGTCGAAGCAGTCGTTCCACGCGTCACCATCCAAGAGCACGAAATGCCTCCCTCAACACCGACTCCGGAATCTCGACGAGTCCCTCCCCGGTAGGTGGGGTGAACACGTCACAGACATCACCCTGCACGACGAACGACCCCGTCGCCGTGCGGTACACGTTCGGGCAGTCCTTCTCCCCGCACTCACCTTCACCGTTCCCCGTGAGCCGGATGAGTTCCGCACGCTCGGACATACCAACCCCCTTGCCCGGACCCTGGTCGGGCCGCCTGCTCAACGACGGTAGACAGAGCGGGCTCCGGCGTCCACGCCGGGACGCCGCTATGCACGTTCTCGCATAAACAGGGCGTGCCACCGGGCGCCGGGGGAGCCCGGAAACCCGGTATGTATGAAGCCCCTTCCTCCGAGGAGCAGCCCGTGGCCATCACCCCTGACCACATCCGCGACACCCTCACCGCGTACATGGACGCCCACCCCACCGAAAAGAACTTCCTCGCCCCGGCCATCGAACTCCTCGACACCCACGCCGAGTTGGCCAGCCGCAAGGAGTTTCGCGGACACGCCACCGCAGGGGCCTTACTCGTCGGCGACGACATGCACGTCCTGCTCATCCACCACAACGCCCTCGACATCTGGCTCACCCCCGGCGGCCACCTGGAGCCCGAGGACGCCACCCTCCTGGACGCCGCCCTGCGCGAACTCGCCGAGGAGACCGGCATCTCCGGCGGCATCACCCCGCTCCTGCCCCTGCCGGTCCACATCGACGTGCACCCCATCCCGGCGAACACCACCAAGAACGAACCCGCGCACCAGCACTTCGACTTCCGCCACCTGTTCCGGCTGACGGGAGAGCGTGCCGTCACCTTGCAGGCGGAGGAAGTCAACGGCTTCACCTGGCGCCCCGTGGGCGACCTCCCCGACCCCACCCTCCGACACCACGTCCACACGGCGCTCCGCTGAGGCGCACGGTTGCCTCTACTACGCTGACATCAGCCGTACGACCGAGCCCGCACCGCCCTTCGACGCACATGGAGGAAGCTGTGACCGCCGAACTCCCCGAGTGGATGTATCCACCCCGGCCGAGCGGTTGGGAAGCGGACGACCTCGATCATCTTCCCCAGGCGCCGCGCCACACCGAACTCATCGACGGAGCACTGATCTTCATGATGTCGCCGCAGCGGTTCTGGCACGGCATGGTCGTGGACAACCTGACCTTCGCTCTGCGTCAGGCGGCCCCCGAGGGGTTCCAGGCCGCGCGGGAGATGACTGTCCGTCTCAACAAGAAGAACCGTCCCGAGCCGGACGTCCTGGTCACCACCGCCCCCTACGGCCCCGACCGCACCTGGTATGCGGCCGAAGACGTCGTCCTGGTTATCGAGGTCGTCTCCGAGGAGTCGGTGCACCGTGACCGCTACCTCAAACCCACCAAGTACGCCCAGGCCAGGATCCCCCACTTCTGGCGCATCGAGGACGAGGAAGGTGCGCCCACGGTGCACACGTACGAACTCGACACCCTGACCAGCGCATACGTCGCCACCGGCATCCACCGCGACCGCCTCAAGACCTCCGTCCCCTTCCCCCTGGACCTCGACCTCACGAGCCTCGTGCCCTGAATCCGCAAGCGAGCCATTTCTACCGTCGGTAGAATCGCCGCCATGGCTGATCAGAAGTGGACGAGCATCAAGACCAAGGAAGCGGTCGCCGCCCGGCTGCGGGTGCTCGCGGCCGAGCACGGCACCACCATGGACGGCCTCCTGGAGCAGCTCGCGTTCCGGGAGCTGACCGAGGAGGAGCGGGAGCAGCGCGCTCGGGACGCCGCCCAGGAACTCGGCGTGGAGTACACCCCCGAGGTGAAGGCCCAGGGAACCGACGCCTGGGCGAAGATCCGGGCGCACCGGGCGGCCCGAGGTGAGCACGCCGCGTGAGCGACTCCGTCGAGACCGTCGTTCTGGACCACACCTGCCTCGTCGCCCTCTACGAAGGTGACGCGTTCTTCACGGGGCTGTACGTGGAGGCCAGCCACCAGCGTGGACAGATCCTCGTGCCCTCGCTGTGCGTCCTGGCCGCCGACCAACTCAAACCCGGCTGCGGCGCGTACGCCACCGGCCTGCGGTACACGGAGGGCGTTCCCTTCACCACGGCTCACGCCCTGGACGCGGTGTCCTGGCCACGTGCCGAGCACAGTGTGGCCCACGCGGCGGCGGTGGCCTGGCAGTTGGCGACGTCGGGGCAGTCAGCCACCGTCCTGTCGCTGCGGGAGGCGGAGTACCGCTTCACCAGCATCCAGGCGCTCAACCCCTACGACTGACCCAGCAGCGGCCCCACCCACCCCTCCAACACCGCTTCCCGTTCCCGGGAGTGCAGGGTTTCCGTCGGGCGGTTCTCCGTCCACCAGCCGGTGAGGGTCGCGGGCGACGCCGTGCCGCGGACGAAGTGGGAGAGGAGCGCGAGGGAGAGGTCGACCTCGCGTTGGGTGTACGCCGTTGCCGCCGCCGACGGCACCGACGCCTCGATGCGGTCGGCGCCGACGTACACCACCACCGTCAACGCCGGGGGATCGCTCGGCTGCCAGACGTCGAGGGCAGCCGCCGCGACCGTCGCCGCGCGGATCGCCCAGCGGGCCGGCGTGGAGCGGACGGGGATGTCGAGGACCTGGAGGTCGGTGACGTCCGTCCAGGGCAGGACGCGGGGCTCGGGGCCGGTGATGGACAGTTCCGTGGGGGAGAGGAAGACGCCGGTGCAGCCGTCGGCGGGGGGTGCGCCGAGGCAGACGCGGGTCTCCTCGATCCAGAAGAGTCCGATCATGGTGGCTCACACCTGGCTTTCGTTGATCGTGGTGAAGTGACGCGCGTAGCCTGCACCAAGTGTCGGGCAGTTCTGAATCGGGGGATTCCATGACCGCAGATCTGACCGTCGGCGAGCAGATCGTGCTGCTCGCGCTCGACGAGGAGAGCGGCGAGCTGCGGGAGGCCCCGCTCAGGGTGTCCCTCGCCTGCTCGGCGGCTGCCGCCCTGGACGAGCAGCGCCCGCCGACCCGGGAACAGCTGCTCGCCACGCGGGAAGCGGCGCTCGACGCGGCGTACCAGGGCCTCCTGGAGAAGCGGATCGTGCGGGAGCAAGGCCGCCGCGTACTCGGCGCGTTCGGCTCGGCGAAGCACCCGGTCATCGACCCGCCCCAGCTCACCGCGCTGCGCGCCCGGCTGACCGCCGTACGCGAAGAAGACACCGTCCTGCTCGCCGTCCTCCACCACGCGGGTCTTTGGGCCGTCCTGCCGCAGAGCCCCGCGCTCACCGAGAGCCAGGACCGGTCCGCCGAACTCGGCGACACGATCCGCACCACGATCGCCGCGCTGACGGCCGTCATCGCCTCGACCGCGCTGTAGCGCTGCCGGACCCCGGCAACCCGCCACCCCCGCACACTGCCGAACCCCCACCTCCCCCCACGCCCCACCGCCCCCGAGGATGAACCCAGGACGAGGAGAGGGGGAACGCATGCCGGTGGCCGGGACGACCTGGGGGAAGGTCGAGAAGGAGTACAGGCCGTGGCGCGTCCGGGGGAGGGGGGCTCTCCTCGTCCTGATCGGGGGGCTGTCCGCGTTCGTGGGGTACGCCGTGTTCGTCCTGTGGATGCCGGCCTCGGCGGAGCGGTACGACGATTACCGGGCGGCGAGCACCTGCGCGGGCCCCCTCCGGGCGGAGAACGACTGCCTGCGTACGGTCCCCCTGCGCGTCGACGGCATCGAGCGGAGAGGCAAGGGCGCCCGGCACCTGACGGCGACGATGACCGAGGCGCCGTTCTGGTCGTACCGGACGGACTTCGGCGACCCCGGCCCGCTCGTGAGGGACCTGGGAAAGGGCGACGAGATCACGGGGACGACCTGGCGCGGCGACCTCGTGGCGGTCGCACGGGGCGAGGTCCGCCAGCACACGTCGGACGAGCCCCGTGACGAGCCCCAGCCGCAGGCGGCGCTGGGCACGTACGCCTCCCTCCTCGCCGGTCTCCTCCTCGTACGCGGCGCCGACCACCTCGTACGCCCCCGCAGGCACCCGCGTTTCCCGACCCGCCGCCTCGCGCTCGGCGTGGGCGCGGTCGCGGGGGTGGTGGGGATCCTCGCGGTGTGGACCGGCGTCGTGTGGTGGCTGACCCCGCCGCTGATCCTGCTGACGGCGGCGCCGCTCGTGTACCTGATCCTCAACTGGGACACCCCCCAGAAGCGGGCACCGATTGTCGGGTCCGGCACCCTGCCCCCTTCCTAACGTGGAGCTCGTCAACGGAAGGACACCGGCATGCTGGAGCGCCTCAACCAGGCGATGGACCACATCGAGGCCCACCTCGACCAGGACATCGACGCCGCCGACCTCGCGAGGATCGCCACGACCTCCGAGTACCACCTCCGCCGCCTGTTCCCGGCCCTCGCGGGCCTGCCGCTGTCGGAGTACATCCGGCGCAGACGGCTGACGGTGGCCGGCGCGGAGGTCCTGGCGGACAGGCAGACCCTGCTGGACATCGCGACGCGGTACGGCTACGGCTCGGGCGAGTCGTTCGCGCGGGCGTTCCGCGCCATGCACGGCGTGGGTCCGGGCGAGGCGCGGCGTACGGGCGCGGCCCTGAACTCCCAGCCCCGGCTGTCCTTCCGGCTCGTCGTCGAAGGGAGCAGCAGCATGCGATACCGGATCGTGGAGAAGAAGGAGTTCCGTGTGGTGGGGCGGAGGGCCCGGGTCCCCCTCGTGCACGAGGGTCCGAACCCGGCGATCGCCGAGTTCGTCCGGGGCCTCGGCAAGGAGACGCTCGCCCGCATAGAGGCCCTGTCCGCCGAGGAGCCGTCCGGCCTCCTCGGCATCAGCGACCAGCTCGACCCGACCCGCGCGGAGGGCACCGAACTCGACTACTACCACGCGGTGTTGACGCCCCCGGAGGCGGAGATCCCGGAGGACCTGGACACCTTGGCGGTCCCCGCGGGCACCTGGGCGGTCTTCGAGAGCTCGGGGCCGTTCCCGCAGACCCTCCAGTACCTGTGGCGCGACGTGTTCACCCAGTGGTTCCCGTCGAACCCGTACGAGAGCAGGCCGGGCCCGGAGATCCTGCGCGTGGAGCTGCGGGGCGCGGAGGCGGACGCGGCGCTGTGGATCCCGGTGGAGCGGACTCGCCGGTGAGGAGATGAGGGGCGGGCCCTGGACGCAGGGCCCGCCCCTCGCTTTTCAGAACACCGGCTTCTCCCGCACCGGCTGCACCACGTCCCAGTGCTCGACGATCTTCCCGCCCGCGACCCGGAAGATCTCGACGCACACGGCGCCCGGATCGTCCGCGTACGTCTGGAAGTAGTGGTGGACGGCCACCAGATCCCCGTCGGCGACGACCCGCTTCCGGGTGAGGCTCAGCTCCGGGTGCGCGGCGAACGCCCCCGCGAACTTCTCCTTGGACGCGGCGGCCCCGTCCGGGGTCCGCGGACTGTGCTCGGTGTACGGCTCACCGACGTACCGGTCGAACGCCCCGAGGTCCCGGTCGATCGCCACCTCGTCGAAGAAGTCGAGGACGACCCGCTTGCCGTCCTCCCCGCTCCCCGCCCCGGCCTGGGAGAACATGTCGCTCCCCGCGGGCACCTCCTGCATCACCTCCCAGTGCTCGACGACCTTCCCGGCCTCGACCCGGAAGATCCCGGCGACCGCGAAGGCCCCGGCGTCGACGTGCAGGAGCACGAGATCCCGTTCGGCGAGGGCGCGGACGACCCGGACCCGCATGCCGGGGTTCGCGGCGCGGATGCCGGTGACGGCGGCCTTCAGCGCGGCGGGGCCGTTCCCGGTGGCAGCCGGCGCGTGGTCGACGTACTCCGGGCCGACCAGTTCGTCCACGACGCCCAGGTCACCCTGGTTGAACAGCGCGTCGTAGAACCGGAGGACGAGGGCCTTGTTGTCGGCGGTGGTCATCGTCGTACCCCCCTACTGGAGAGCCGCGGACACGGCGTCCGCGACGGTGGTCGTGGGCCGCCCGATGAGCCGCGACAGGTCGCCGCTCTCGACGAGGAACTCGTCCCGCGAGATCGCCACGTCCCGCTCGGCGAGCATCGCCGCGAACACCTCCGGCACCCCGAACTTCGCGAGCAGACCGGCGTATTCGGTCTGCGGGAGGTTGCGGTAGACGACCTCGCGCCCGCTCTGCCGGGTCACCTCGGCGGCCAGCTCGGCCATGGTGAAGGGGTGGTCCCCGGCTAGCTCGTAGGTCGTACCCGTGCAGTACTCGGAGGTGAGGACGACGGCGGCGGCCTCCGCGTAGTCCGCCCGGGACGCGGCCGACAGGCGGCCCTCCCCGGACGCCCCGAGGATCACCCCGTTCTCCAGGGCCCGACCGAGGTTGCCGGTCGTGTTCTCCAGGTACCAGTTGTTGCGCAGGATCGTGAAGGGGATCCCGGACGCCCGGATCGCCTCCTCGGTCGCCGCGTGCTCGGCGTTCATGGCGATCGGCACGGTGTCGGCGTACGCGGCGCTGGTGTAGACGAGCTGCCGCACCCCGGCCGCCGCCTCGACGACGTTCAGATGCTGCTCGATCCGCGCGCCCGCCGCACTGCTGGAGATCAGCAGCAGCCGCTCGGCCCCCTCGAAGGCGCGTACGAGGGTCTCGGGCCGGGCGTAGTCGGCCTCCCGCACCTCGACGCCGAGCGCGGCGAGATCGGCGGCCTTCCGCGGATCGCGGACAGCGGCGACGATCCCGCCGGGCTCGGCCCCCCGGTCGAGGAGGGCGTGGACGACGAGGCGGCCGAGGTTGCCGGTGGCCGCGGTGACGGTGATGGACATGGGGGGTTCCTCGCTGGTTCGCGTTGCTGAGGGGGAAGGGGTGGGGCGCCGCCTATGTCCGAAAGGCTAGGGTCGGGAGGATTGCGGGACGAGGTACGCAAGTGACAGCCCGAGATCCGGAGCGGACATGCAGCGAGCGCGCATCCACGACATCGAGTGCATGGCGCCGGAGGGCCCCGTCCCCGGGTTCCAGATCGGTCCGCTGGAGGAGCTGCGGGGGCGGGTGCCCGAGGGGATCCTCGAACGGTTCAACCGGGTCGACTTCCACACCGTCACGCTGATCACGGAGGGCCGGGGTGAGCACACGGTCGACTTCGTGACGTACGACTGCGTCCCCGGCACCCTGCTGTGGGTCCGCCCCGGCCAGGTCCAGCGCTTCGGCCCGCGCGGCGAGCTGAAGGGCACGCACCTGCGGTTCGCGCCCGCGTTCCCGCCGCCCTTCCCGGGCTCGGAGAGCCTGCTCGCGCCCTGGCACCGGCACGTCTTCCACGAGGCGGGCGACCTCAAGGCGGGGGACCTCAAGGCGGGTGGTCTCTCCCTCGCCGCCCTGACCAGGGAGTACGCCCGCCTGGAACCGTCCCGCGAGATCCTCCGGCACCTCCTGACAGCCGTCCTCCTCGACCTGGACCGCCTGCCCCGGCGCCCGTCGGAATCCCGCGACTGCAACGACACGTACGCGAGCTTCTGCTCGGCCCTCGAAGCGTCGTACACGACCGATCACCGAGTCGACCAGTACGCGGCCCGCCTCGGCTACACCGTCCGCACCCTCACCCGCGCCTGCCAGTCCGCGACCGGCCGCACGGCGAAGCAGGTCATCGACGACCGCATCGCCCTCCAGGCGCAACGCCTCCTCGCCCACACGGAACAGCCGGTCTCCACCATCGCCCGCGCCCTGGGCTTCGGCGAGACGACGAACTTCAGCAAGTTCTTCGCGCGGATGACGGGGGTGGTGCCGGGGGACTTCCGGGTGCTGCACGGCCGGGGCGTACCGGCGTGAGAGGGGTTTGTGTCCGGTTTCCCTGTACTTAAGCGCCGGACGCTCCTCCGGAGCCTCCCCCGCGTCCGCCTCCGGCACGATGATCTTCCATGAGACTCCAGCGGACTTCCCTGGTCGCCGGCGCGACGATCGCCCTGTCCCTCGCGGGCGCGGCCCTCTTCGCGCCCACCGCGAGCGCCTCGAACAACACGTGGATCCGCAGCTCCACGACGGGTTACTGCATCACCTCGGCGTCCGACGGCTCGGTGTCGGGACAGACCTGCCGCTTCGGCGACCGCTCCCAGCTCTGGGACCGCGTCGGCTCCCAGATCAAGCGGGCGTACACGAACCAGTGCCTCGACAGCAACGCCAACGGCAACGTGTACTGGCTGGAGTGCAACGGCGGCAACTACCAGAACTGGGACTACCAGACCTCGGGTCAGTACATCCTCGCGAAGAACCGCCAGACCGGTAACTGGCTCTACAACATCCCGAATTCGGGGACGATCATCGCGACGTCGCGTACGGCGGACTACTGGTGGTTCTCGGGCGGCGAGTAAGGGTGTGTTGATGAACTCCCGCTAGACCGGCGGGAGTTGCCTGCGCAGGAGGCAGAACTCGTTCCCCTCGGGGTCGACCAGCGGATACCAGCTCTCCGCCCCGGTCTGCCCGATCTCGGCATGCCGGGCGCCGAGCGCCAACAGCCGCTCCAGCTCGGCCTGTTGATCCCGGTCCGTGGGACTCACGTCGAGGTGGAGGCGGAGTTTCACGGGCCGGGGATCACCGCTCGGACTGAGGACCAGCGTCGGTAGCGGCCCGCCGAACCCCGTACCGGGCGGCCCGATCTCGATGCTCCCGTCGTCCTCGCGCCCCACCTCGACGTACCCGAGGACGTCCCCCCAGAAGCCGGCGAGGCGCTCGGGGTCGACGCAGTCGATGACGAGTTCGCTGATACGGCATGCCATGGCGGCAGTGTACGAATCCGCGCCGCGAACCCCGCCGCACCTCCCTTGGCGCCTCGACCGCCCCCCGTGTGAGTGATGACTCCGGGTGTCCGCAACCGCTTTCCTGGAACCCGGCGGACCTCCCCCTCACAGAGCGAGTCACCCATGTCCCCCACCCCCGCCTCGGTGATCCGAGGCGTCGGCGCCTGCCTCCCCGAACTCACCGTGACGAACGACGACTTGGTGGCCGGCGGCCTGAACACCTCGGACGACTGGATCCGGACCCGCACGGGCATCGCGACCAGACGCAGGGTCACCCCCGGCACGAGCACGGGCGACCTCGCGGCCGGCGCCGCCCGGCAGGCCCTGACCGGCCTCCCCCCTGATACGCGTCCCCAGCTCCTCATCCTCGCGACGACCACCCCGGACCACCCCTGCCCGGCCACCGCCCCGGAGGTCGCGCACCGGCTGGGCCTCGGCACGATCCCCGCCTTCGACCTCGCGGCGGTCTGCTCCGGCTTCGTGTACGCGCTGGCCGCCGCCGACGCCTGGATCCGCTCCGGCACGGTCACCTCGGCGCTGGTCATCGGCGCGGAGACGTACTCGACGATCGTCGACCCCGCCGACCGCAACACGGCGATCCTCTTCGGCGACGGCGCCGGCGCGGTCGCCCTGACCGTCGGCACCCGCGACGAACCGGGCGCGGTCCTCGCCACCGACCTCGGCAGCGACGGCACCGGCGCGGACCACGTGATGATCGAGGCGGGCGGCTCCCGCTGGCCCGACCCGGCCCGCCTCGACGGCACCCCCGCGCACACCCTGCGCATGAAGGGCAGAGAGGTCTACGGCCAGGCCGTACGCCGCATGACGGCCTCGGCGCACCGCACCCTCGCCCAACTCGGCTGGCCCGCCGACTCAGTTGGCGCCTTCATCGGCCACCAGGCCAACCAGCGCATCCTGGACGCCGTCGCCGACCGCCTCGGCATCGCCCCCGGCCACCGCCACGGCAACATCCACGACGTCGGCAACACGGCCGCCGCGTCGATCCCGCTCGCCCTCGCGGACACCGTCGCGCGAGGCGCCGTACGCCCCGGCACCCGCACCCTCCTCACCGCGTTCGGCGGCGGCCTGACCTGGGGTTCCGCCGCGCTGACCTGGCCCGATCCACAGAAGGAGCCCGCCATGACGACCACCGAGCCCGCCGTGTCCCCCGTCTACGACCACCTCGTCGACCTCCTGGCCACGAAGTTCGACGTCTCCGCGCCCACCCCCGACGCCACGTTCACCGACCTCGACCTCGACTCCCTCGCCGTCGTCGAGCTCTTCGTCTCCCTCTCCGACCACTGGCGGATCACCCTGCCGGACACGGAGGCGGACCCCGGACTGACGGTCGCGGCGACGGCCGCGCTGGTGGAGAAGGCGCGTGATGAACGGAGTTGACGCCTCTCAGGAGATCGCGGTCACCGGCATCGGGCTGGTGACGCCGGGCGGCGCGGACCGTGGGACGACGTGGCGTACGGTCTTGGAGGGCCGGGCCACCGCTGTCCGTGTCCCCCAACTCAAGGGCCTCAACGCCGAGTTCGCGTGCACGATCCCCGACCCGCCCGCGCTGAAGCAGGGTTGGCAGTACGACCGGCACACGCGGTTCGCTCTGGCCGCCGCCGACGAGGCCCTCGCCGACGCGGGACTCGACCCCGGTGACTGGGACGGTGACCGGGTCGCCGTGGTCGTCGGTACGGCCTTCGGCGGTACCGAGTCCCAACTCGCCCAGCACGAACGCCTGTTGTCCGGCGCCCAGCTCTCCCCGTACCTCATCCCGATGTACCTCCCCAACATGGCCGCCGCCCAGGTCGCCCTGCGCATCGGCGCGCGCGGACCCGTCTCCGGCGTCTCCACGGCCTGCGCGTCCGGGGCCACGGCGATCGGTACGGCGTGGGGCCTCCTGCGGGCCGGCGTCTGCGACATCGCGGTCGCCGGGGGCACCGACGCGGCCGTCCACCCCCTGTGGATCGCCGGGTTCGACAGCATGGGGGCGTTGTCGCGACGCGGTGAGTCACGGCCCTTCGACACCGGGCGGGACGGGTTCGTGATGGGGGAGGGGGCCGGGATTCTCGTACTGGAACGGGCAGTTGACGCGCGGGCCCGGGGGAGAGGGGCGTACGCGTTGCTCGCCGGGTACGCCGCCACCGGCGACGCGCATCACGCCGTGGCGCCGGACCCGACCGGGAGGGGGGCGACCCTCGCCGTCCAGGGGGCGCTGGCGGAGGGCGGAGTCGCCGCCGCCGAGGTGGACCACATCAACGCGCATGGCACCGCTACCCAGTTGAACGACAAGGCGGAAGCCTCGCTGATCGCCCGCCTCTTTCCCCACGGGCCCTCCGTGACCTCCGCGAAGGGCTCCCTGGGCCATCTCCTGGGCGCGGCGGGCGCGGTGGAGGCGGCACTGACGGCACTGACGTTGTCGTACGGCCAACTCCCGCCCACAGCGGGCCTGTCGACACCTTCGCCGGAGGCATCGGACCTCGACCTCGTCGTGTCTGCACGCACCTCCACCCCTTCGGTCGCCCTCAGCCACTCCTTCGGCTTCGGCGGCCACAACACGGCTCTGCTCCTGCGCACTTGGAACACCTGATGCCCAAGACCCACTTCCTCACCGGCTCGACCGGCCTGATCGGCGCGGCTCTCCTTCTCCACCTGGCACAGCACACGGACGACGAGTTCGTCTGCCTGGTCCGCGCGCCGGGTTCCCGCCTCCACGAGACGCTGAGACGGTCGGCATCGGCGTACGGGGTGAGACCGGGGGGCCTGGCCGAAGCCCTGAGACGCACCCGAACAGTGGAAGGCGACCTCACCACCCCCCTCCGCCTCCCCCTTCACACGGAGTTCTGGCACTCCGCCGCCGTCCTCCACTTCCGCGCCTCCACCTGGCGCAGCACCTTCCGCACGAACGTCCAAGGCACCCGCCGCATGCTGGAGTTGGCCCGTGCGGTGAACGCCGAGGGCTTCAACTACCTGAGCACGGCGTACGTGGCGGGCACGGCGACGGGGGACATCGCGGAAACCCCGGCCGACCCGGCAACAGCCCGCACCCCCTACGAGCTGAGCAAGATCGCCGCCGAACGCATCCTCCTGGAGGCCGCCGACATCCCCGTACGCATCCTGCGCCCCTCAGTGGTGGTCGGCCACAGCGCCACCCTGGCCTACCCCGGCACCCCCAGCGGCGCCTACAAGATCCAGCAACTCCTGGCAGCCCACTACAGAGCGATCCCCCCGACAACCTCCCCCCGCATCCAGGCCCTCCCCCACGAGCCCTTCAACATCATCCCGATCGACCACGTGGTGGGGGAGGCCCACGCCCTGAGCACCCAGGCCACCACAGGCATCCACCACCTCACGAACCCCACCCCTCCCTCAACAGGAGCCCTCCTCACCGCCCTCCTCACCAACTGCGGCGCCCCACCCCCCACTTACACCACCGCCCAAGCCGCCGACCCCCTCCTCCGCCTCTCCTTGGGCGTCTACACCCCCTTCCTCAACAACCCCCAGCACTTCACCCGCACCCACCACCCCGGCACCCCCTGGACCCCGACCGCCGAAACCCTCCGGGCGATGTTCCGCCCCTTCGCGGCTCAGGACACCAGGCTCTTGAGGTCGATGTCGAGCGGGTAAGGGACAGCGGCCCGGAGACGGTCCCGGTGGGTACGTACGTGCTGGTCAGCGCGTCCACCTCATACGTGTGCACCGTCGGCCCACTTGTCGAGCCGTACGGTCATCTCCCGGGCGGCGTGGACTCCCTCGGGGGCGGCCTGCCTCAGCGCGACGATGATGCCCTCCACCAGGAGGGTGTGCCCGTACCTCTGAGGCGCCGACCTGAAAACCAGGACCCCGTCGAGGAGTTCGGTATGACACGGAGCCTGCGGAAGATGATCGAGGTCGTCCGCTTCCCAGCCGCTGGGCGTGGTCGGGATCCTCCACACGGGAAGTCCGGAGGCCACGGCTTCCTCCAGGGGCGTCGGGGGCAACGGTTCCTTGGTTCCTCGGCCCCGGGTCGACCCCTGTGCTGCTGGGCTTCATGCCCGCCGAGAGGCTGTTCCTGCTGGACGCCGCCACCTTCACCGTATCCGCCACGGCCTTCGCCCTGCTCGGCCGTACCACGGTGTCCCGACCCGCGTCCGCAGCGAGGACGCCACCCGAAGACACCGCCTCCAGCGGATCATCGGGACTCGCAGGGTGTCCGGGGTGTCCGACTCGGCTCCCAGCACAGCGCTGAAGTACAGGGCAGGGAACGCCTGTTGAGGTTGCCGAGGGTTGCCCATCGTTGCCTGCCGCACGGCCCACCCTGTTCCCGCCCGCGCCAGTGCGGCAGCACACTGAGGCCAGCCCCTCGCCGAGGCCCCCCAGGCGAAGCCCTGTTGTCTGTCCCCTATGGCACCATCCCCCTACACGCTGTCCAAGGGGGGACATGATGCGCATCCGCGCCACCATCACCACAACCACCGCGCTCCTCGCGCTCGCCGCCTGCTCCTCGTCCAACGACGACAAGGCCGCCGCACCCAGCACGCCGCCGGCCGCCACCCCGAGCAGCGCGCCCAGCAGCGAGCCGACGCCCCTCGTCGACCCAGCGCAGGAGAGCAACCTCCGGCAGACCGTTCAGGACTACACCGAGGCGTACTTCAAGGGCGACGCCGAGGTCGGTTACGACACCCTGTCGACGCGCTGCAAGACCAAGGTCTCCGCCGAGCAGTACAAGGCCGTAGTCGAGCAGGCCGCCGCCGACTACGGGCCCCAGATCGTGACAGAGATGGTGATCGAAGAGCTGTCCGGGAAGCTGGCGCGGGTCAGCTACGGCGTGGGCCTGCCGAAGTTCGATCAGACGATGCAGCCGTGGGCGCTGGAGGGCACGGCCTGGAAGTACGACGCCTGCTGACGTCTTGAGTTTCGACGCCCCTGCCGACTACCGCAGCCGCGTACCTCAAGCGGGTCGCGGACCGGCACCGGACGCTGGGATACGGGCAGATGGTCCACCGCAAGGAGAAGCTCACGCGGTGGACGAAGGGCACCGAGCCCGAGTTCACCGCCCAACTCGCCAAGGCCGCGTACCGCGCGATCGACGCGGCGTTCACCGCCTACGACCGGGCCGGGCCCGCCGTACACGACCTGCCCTCGATGTACTGGTTCTCCCACGGGGAATGCCACGAAGTCGCGGCGTCATGTGCGCTGACCTTGAGCGAACCGGCCCGCGCGCTGGAGCACTTCGACACCGCCCTACGACACTGGCACGGAAGCGCGCGGCGCGGGCATCTACCTCACGCTCGGCGATGTGGACGCGGCCGTCGAGGTCGCCCGGCAGGCCATCGAGCAACTCGGCGGAGCGGACTCGGCCCGGGGCACCAGCACGCTGGTGGAGTTGCGTGAACAGCTCACGGCCCACCGCAAGGCCCGATCGGTCGCGGACTTCCTGGACCTCACGGCGTGAACTGCCGTCAGCTGGCGGTGCTGTGGAGGAACGTGGTCCAGGTGGTGGGGGCGATGGTGAGGTACGGCGCTTCGGGGGTCTTGGAGTCGCGGATGTGGATCGCGGTGGTGTGGGCGGCGACTTCGACGCAGGCGGCACCGTCAGGGTTGCTGTAGCTCGACTTGACCCAGTTGCAAGCAACCTCAACGCAGTTGGCGCCCTCGTCACCGCTGTAGCTGGACTTGACCCACCGAAGTGCCGTGCTGCTCATCGCCTTTGCTCTCCCAGGATCTGGTCCAGCAGCGCCCTCGTCTCGTCGGGGTTGAGGGCCTGAGAACGCAGCATCCCATACTTGTGAGTGAGCGACGCAATGGCTTCTGGGTCGGAAATCAGTTGGTTCCCCTTCTGTCCCTCCGTGTAAGCAAGGTGGTCGTGGTCGGGCGTCTCCAGCAGGACGAACCCGCCTTGCAGACCCGCGTGAGTGGTCCTGTTCAACGGCAGAGCCTGGAGAACGAAGTTGGGGAGATCGCAACACTCCCGCAGGTACCGCAACTGCTCCAGCCAGACCTCCGTGCCACCGATGGGCGCCCTCAGCGCAGGCTCCCAGATCACGAAGCACGAGACCGGGGGCTCTTTGCGATGGAAGATGGACCGGCGCTCGACCCGTTCCGCAACCAACTCGGCGAGCTTCTCCTCGGTGTACGCGGGAACACGGCTCCGGAACACCGCCTCCGCGTACCGATCCGTCTGAAGCGCCCCTGGAATCACCTGGACCTCGTACGACGAGATCAGGATGGCCCTCATCTCCTCCGTCAGAAACTCGTCCGCCCACAACGCGATCAGATCCACCTCCGGCAGATGCCTCACCAACCGCCCCAACACCCCACCCGTATCGAGGAACTCATCGAGTTGTTCCGCGACATCCAACGGCAGCGGCCGTCTCCCTTGCTCGTACGACGTCAAGCTGCCCAGACTGATACCGAACTCCTGCGCCAACCTCTCCTGCGTGTACCCACCCTTCTGCCGGAGGGCAGCCAGCGCGGAGCCGACCATCTTGTGTGCCGTGGCATTACGCCGGGGCCTCTTCGCTCCCATGCCGCCCAACTCCCCATCCACGCCGCGTTTCTCACTGACGCGGGCTGGTACAAACGCGATGTACCAGCCGGGCCACTGCCTCATGATGACCACCCCCCGTAACCCTCGTCACATGAACGTGGAAACCCAACGCCCCACCACCCGCGAGCGCTTGTACCCCCGGGCCCGCCGATCGATCCCCGCCGCCCGCGACTTCGCCCGCACGACCCTGACCTCGTGGAACACGCCGGTCCCCCTGGACGACGTCCTCCTGTGCGTCAGCGAACTCACCACGAACGCCATCCGCTACGGCGTCCCCCCGGGCCGCTTCTTCCTCGTGCGTCTGCGCCGGCAGGGCGAGACCGGCGTACGGGTCGAGGTGCACGACAGCGGAGACGGCACGCTGCCGGTCGTCCCCGTGCCGAGGGAGGACGGGGGACGGGGGCTGCTGCTGGTCGCCGCGCTGGCGGACAGGTGGGGAGCGGAGAGGAGGCACCCGGGGAAAGTGGTGTGGTGCGAGTTCGGGAGGAGCGGCCGATAACCCCGGCGCCGTCGGAATCGGTTCGGAAGCGGACGGCGGGTCCCCCCGGAAGCGGCGTACGCGGTGCAGTGGAGCCCGGTGAGGCCGAGCGGCGGTGGCGGACCGCGTGACCGGTGGGACGACGCCGCGGACGGGGAGCCGAGAGATGCGGAGGAACCCACCGGACCGGGGGGCGGGAACCGACAACCGCCGCCCGGCCTCACCTTGGAGCCATCGCGGGGGATACGACGGCGCCCGATCGGCTACACCCCGTTCAGCCACGCCGCGCTCGGCCGGACCCCCTCCGGCCAGCCCCCGTTCAGCCGGCCGGAGTCGGCCCGCCCAAGCCCCACTCCGAGCCCCACTCCAAGCCCCGCTCAGGGCCCCGCTCAGGGCCCCGCTCCAGATCCGGCACCAGTTCCTGGAACCGTCTCTCGACCGGCGAGAGGTCGGTTCTCGCCAGGTCCTCCGGGCGGACCACGATGCGCAGTTCGGGCGTAAGCGCGGGATGACGGCGGCAGGCGTCGATGAACGAGTCGACGATCAGGGCGACGAGCTGCCCCCGGTCGAGGTCGGTGACGCGGGCGAGCCCGGAGCCGATGAGCGGAACGGCGACCGGTTTGAACAGGCCGTGCACCGCGACGGACGCCCACAGGTTCTCCAGGCTGATGCGGAGGTCGTCGTGCCCGGAGCGGGCGACGAGGTCGTTGCCGAGCCGCGAGTACGCGGTCGCGAACACCCGGCGTCCGCCGTCCACGGGGACGACGACGGTGGTGCCCACGGGATAACGCACGCGCCGCCCACGGGGTTTGGCCCGCACACTCTCGGTCGAGACGGCCTGCACCGTCCGCAGCCCGGACCTGAGCTTCTCGTCCAGCAGCCGGCGTTCCCCGGCGAACAGCCGGTCCACGAGCTGGCTCTGCACACTCTCGCCGCTGATGACGATCGACTGGTCGGACTCGGTGTCGAAGGTGTCCGTGAACCCGACCACCAGGTTGGAGTCGGTCTGCTCGAACAAGTCCCCCCGGACCAGGACGACATCGGCCCGCTGCCCCGGCAACGGCACCCGGTGGCGCATGAGTTCGGCCCCGTGCCGGGCACGCAGCGTGGCCCGCAGGGCGTCCAGCGTGTGCGCGGCCTCGGCGTCGTCGGGATGGTCGCGGACGATCGACTCGGCGACCGGCAGGGCGAGTTCGGGATGCCCCAGGTCGGCCTGGACGCGCACGAGTTCACGGCGCGCGGCGTCCCGCAGCGCGATGAGCCGGCGGATGAAGGGCGCCGCGAACTCCTCGCCGTTGACCTCGGCCAGCGGGCGCCCGTGGAGCAGGGACAGCGCCTCGTCGAGCCGGTGCGCGGCGGTGGCGGGCGGGTCGAGCAGGGCGCCGCGGACGACGTCGGTGAACCGCGCGCTGTCCAGCTCCCCGGGCCGCAGCACCAGGCGGTAGGCCGACTCCGTGCCGTGCACGGCGACCTGCTGCTCGGTGCGCAGGACGCGCGCGCCGGTGCCGTCCTGCCGGGGGTCGAGCGCGCGCCGCAGCTCCAGCACGCGTTTCTGCACCTCGTTGCGGTTGCGCTGGGCCAGGTGGCGCGGCTCGTCGGCCAGCCCCCAGACGTCCCGCCGCAGTTGCCGTACCGGAACGGCCTCGCCCTCGGCGGCCACCAGGCGGACCAGCAGCCGGGTGGTCAGCGGCGTCAACCGGACCGCGACACCGTCGACTTCGAGCCGGACCGGGCCCAGCACCTTCACGTGGATCTGCGTCTGTGCATCGGCCACTCGCGTCGCCCCCGCCGCATCTGTGCGCCACTCTGCGTAACTATCAAGTGACCGGCAGATTATCACGATGACTTGGAGGAACGATGTGGTCGGGTGATTCCGGTGGACCGGCCGCGACACGTCTGCTACGACGGCCGTCGCGGCTGTTCGGAACCCGCCGCGCCCGGCAGGTCTTCGTACGGAACACGGCCGTCGCGTTCGGCGGGATGTCCGCGCTGCTCCAGTTCGCCGGCCAGTTCTTCCCCGGCAGCCTGCCGGACGCCGGGATCGTCAGCCTGGTGTCGGTGGGCGCCTGCCTGCTGTGGGGGCTCGGCACGGCACGGCCGGTGCAGCGGGTGCGGCAGGAGTTCCGGCGGCCGGACATGACGGTGGTGGTCGAGGCCGGTGACGTCTTCGACCAGAGCGCGCACCTGGTCGTCGGGTTCTGCGACACCTTCGACACCGCGTCCCACCAGTCGATCGTCATCAACGGCGACAGCGTGCAGGCCCAGCTGCTGGCCCGGTGCTACGACGGCGACGTACGGCGGCTGGACGCGGAACTGGCCGCGGCGCTCGCCCCGTTCGCCCCGGTCGCGCGCGAGGAACGGGCCCGCAAACCGCTCGGCAAACTGGACCGGTACCCGATCGGCACGGTCGCGGTGCTCGGCACCCGGCCCCGGCTGGTGTTCGGCGTCGCGTACAGCCGGATCGGCAACGACTACGTGGCCGCCTCCAGCGTCGAGGACCTCTCGGCCGGGCTGACCCGGCTGTGGGAGGCGCTGCGCGACCACGCCCAACTGGAGTGTGTGGCCATGCCGTTGGTGGGCTCGGGGCTGTCCCGGCTCGGCCACCTCGACCAGGACAGCCTGCTGCGGCTGCTGCTGATGTCCTTCGTCGCCCGGTCCCGGGAGCGGGCGATCTGCCGCGAACTGCGGGTGGTGGTACGGCCGTCGGACCTGGAGCGGATCGACATGCGGGAGCTGGGCGCCTTCCTGAGCAACCTCGCGTCGGGACCCGCCACGCTGTGAAAGACGACGGTGAGCGCGGGCGTCCCCACCACGCCCGCGCTCACCGCCGTACTCAACTCGCCTCAGTTCAGGCGAGCCGCCGATACGCCGACAGGTCCTCGAAGTACGAGGTGTCGAGCCAGTCGGCCCGGGAGTCGTCCACCTGGCACTCGGCCACCTTCAGCCGCGCGACGATCTTCCTGATGGATTCCTGCGAACCGTCGAAGCGGATGACGTTGCGGCCCGCGGTGTCGGCGGCCTGCCGCAGCCGGCCGACCTCGACGATCACGGTCCGCTCGGGGTACGCCATCAGCACCATGCCCAGCTCGATCAGCACGTTCTGCCGTGGCTGGCCGGTGAACCGGGTCTCGTCGTCGCTCTCGCTCTCGCCCAGCAACTGCGGGTGGAGCTTGGCGATGTCGTCCGGCGTGAGCAGCACCAGCGCGGCCTGTGCCTGGGACGGCGCGTGCGCGACGACCTCGCCGAGGAAGGGCGACGCCTTGCCGGTGGCGCGCACCAACTGCTCCCACTCCAGGGGCCGTAGGTCCAGTCGGCGCAGCAGCCCGAACATCGCCGAGCGCACCTCCTCGTCACGGCCGTGCACGACGAAGACGCTGCGGGCGCGGACGTCGTCGGAGGGGACCGTGGGCGTTCCCGGCCCCGACGGTTTCTCCACTACGGGGGCCGCCGCTGCCTCGTGGTAGTGGTAGCCCATCCGCTGGTTGCCGTCTCCGGTGAAGACCTGGTTGTTGTCGCCGAACGTGTTGTTCCCGCTCATGGTCACTGTCCCCCTCGGTCGCCGGACGGGCCGGGCGAACCGCCGTTGGATTCGTGGTAGTGGTAGCCGATGTCGTGGGCGTTGTCGCCCGTGAACACCTGATTCCGGTCCCCCATCAGGATGTTGGTCTGCGCCCGGTCGTGCTCGGCGAGGTCGACGTTGTGCTCCGCCAGGAACGCCCGGATGTTCTGGAGCGTGCGGCGCTGCACGATCTGCATGTACTTGACGGCGTCGGTCTTCTGGAAGAAGTGGTGGTAGGTGTCGCTGGTGGCCATCTCCCGGACGCTGGTCAGCGCACCGCAGTCGACCGCCTCGGTCACGTAACGGCCCAACTGCAACTCGCTGTTGTCGACCGAGACGAACTCCACCTCGGCACCGACGACGGTACGGGCGCGGCTGCGTCCGGATTGCAGCAGCCGTCGTACCGATGCCGGCAGGAACCGTTGCGGGACCAGGCGCAGCGGCGACAGCGCCAGCGCCAGGACGCGCAGCGGCACGGCCTTGACCATGCCCCACGCGACGCGCACGGCCAGCCTGCCGTCGAAGGCGTCGGGCAGCCGGTCGGCGAGGTGGAACTCGTCCACCAGTGGCCCGAGTACGTAGGTGTAGAACTCGGTGTGCAGGGTGTCGCCCTTGAGGTCGAACCCGACGAAGATCGAGGTCACCAGCTCCTCGTTCCACGACCCGACCCGCACGCACAGGTATTCGCGGGCGGAGTCGTAGTCCTCCCGCCAGTGGATGCCGGGCAGGTCGTCCGCACCGGGCAGCCGGGACCAACCGAGGCCGCGGGTACGGTCGTTGGTGCGGATCGCGGTGGTGAAGCGGCGCTGCTCGACGGTCAGGCCCTCGATGCGCTCGTCCCCGCGTGCCTCGTCGCGCAGCTCCGCCCGCATCCGGGCGGCCACGTAGTCGGTGATCTCGTGGACGGTGAACGGGACGACGCTCTCGCGCGCCTCCAGGTCCAGGACGCCGCCGCCGTCGGCCCCCGCCCGGGTGTCGATCCGCTTCCTGCGCGCACCGAGCAGGAGTTGGGCGTTGGACCACTCGCGCATGGGTACACCGGCACCGACGAACGGCCGGAAGCCGCCGTAGAAGACGAGGCCGCCGC
The DNA here is from genome assembly GCF_048159485.1 of Streptomyces sp. 4F14. NCBI lineage: Bacteria > Bacillati > Actinomycetota > Actinomycetes > Kitasatosporales > Streptomycetaceae > Streptomyces > Streptomyces sp. 4F14. Next base: position 145,511 of record NZ_JBLRVY010000010.1, on the reverse strand, counting down.
TACTGGACTGCTCCTGGTCGATCTTGTGGACGACGGTGTCGGTGAGGGCCCGGTTGGCGGGGTAGGCGCCGTCGAAACCCCCGTCGGGGCGGGTCTCCTTCAGCCGGGTCATCAGGATGTGCAGGGTCGCGATACGCCGCAGGTAGGCCGCGCCCCATACCGCCCACACCAGCAACAGCGCGGCCGTGAGGCCGTTCAGCGCGCCCTGGCCCAGCAGCAGCCAGGCCAGGAAGGCCGAACCGAGACACACGGCCCACTGGAGGCGGTGCAGCCGGCGGGCGGCGAGCGCGTGGGCGAGCACCGACACGGCGTCGTAGCCGTACGACGGCGCCACGACCCGGGGATAGTTGTGCAGCAACTCCCGGATCACCGCGCGGCGGTAGCCGGCGTCGAGGTACGTGCCCGCGGACAGCAGGCGGGTGGCCTTGGTGCACGCGTACGCGCGGGCGGTGCGCGGCGGTTGGATCACCTGGGTGGTCACGACGGTTCAGTGCTCCGCTCTGGTCCCGTGGACTTGACGATCTCTCCACCGCTGACGGTGTAGACCTTGTCGTACGTCTTCGTCGTGCCGTCCGTCTGGAGCGCTTCGAGCGTCAGTGTCACGTCGTCGCCCTGCACGGAGGTGATGGTGATGGTGTCCGACTCGGTGGTGGCGAACCCCTCGACGAACGAGTCGTAGTCACTGTCGAGGTTCTTGCCGCCGAGGGACCAGGCGGTCGCGTAGTCACGGCTGTTGATGGCCGCGAAGTAGGCGGTGACGACGGCTTCGGGGCTGGTGGCGTCGACCTCAGACGGGGTCGGGGACGGTGTCGGTGTCGGGGTCGGGGTCGCGCTCTCCTCGTAGGTGTAGGAGGGGGCGGTGTCCGACTCGTACGGCACAGGCGTGTCGGTCGGATCCGGCGTGTACGTCGTCTCCGAGGTGCCCGGCCAGCCCGACGAGCCGCTCCAAGCGCTGCCGGACCGGGCGGAGTTGCCGCTGCCGCCGCCCGACAGACTCCCGGCCAGCGCCAGGAGCAGCACGAGCACCAGCGGTACGCCGACGACGGCGAGCCCCCAGGTGCGGGCCGGCCCGGCCGGGGGGACGAGCCCCACACCGTGGTAGGCCGACGGCGCGGCGGGGAAGTCCTTCCCGGGAGCATTCCAGGAAGGTGGTGGTCCTGGGTCGTTCATGGGTACTCCAACGTTCACGACCCGTGGGACGCACGAGTCGGCAGCGAGCCGACGGCAAGGAGCGCGCGGAACGGCTGGTTGACACCGCCGATGCCACCAGAACGCCCGCTTCCGCCACCAGAGCCGACCCGCTTCCGATGCGCTTCCGCCGGGCCGTGCGCGCGGGCTCCCGCTGCCTCAGTCCTCGCCCTCCAGGAACTCGTCGTTGAGGAAGTCCTCCCGCAGCGTCTTCTCGTCGAGCGGCACCTTCTCCTCCTCCGCGAGTTCCGCCCCCGCCGCCATGATCGCGGTCTCGTACACGTCGACCACCTGCTCCACGGTCCGCTCGGTGCACCGCGCGACCTCGGCGACCGCCGCGACCGCCCAGTTGGCCAGCGACAGGGCGAACGCCATCAGCGCGTCCTCCCCCAACCCCCGCTTCACACCGAGGAGATAGGCGAGGTTGAGGTAGGGCACCATCTCGGGCTCCCGCACACTCCCGGCACTGGACCGCACCATCTCGATGGTGGTCCGGGAGGCTTGCCCCCGGAGCGGCAGCAGCCTCTCCCGCTCCGCGTACACCTCGGCCAGCACCTGCCGCCGCTGCTTCTTGTTCACGCCGTTCCTCCAGCCGTTCGTGTCTGCCCCCAACGTCCCCGATCCGGCGGGGGAATACCTCCCGTTCGATCCAACTATGCGAGCGGTTGGACTCCTTCGACGGACGGCACCCGGAGCAGGAAGCAGGCCCCGAGGGTGCGGGGCGCGAGCGTGAGGGTGCCGCCGTGCCGCTGCGCCAGGTCCCGGGCGATGGCGAGCCCCAGCCCGGTCCCCCCGTGGTCCCGGGAGCGCGCGTCGTCCAGCCGTACGAACCGCTCGAAGATCCGCTCGGCGTCCTCGGCGGGGACCCCGGGCCCGTCGTCGTGCACGGCGAGGACGGCCCACCCGTCCTCCTCCCGGACGGTGACCTGGACCCGGTGCGCGGCGTGCCGGACGGCGTTGTCGACGAGGTTGCGCACGAGCCGCTCGTACTCACCGGCGTGCCCGAGGACGTACACGGGCTCCGCACCGCCCTGATCGATCGTCAACTCCAGCTCACCGGGCGGATACTGCTCGACCAGCCGCCCGGCGACCCCGGTCAGATCCACGACCGCGCCCCCGGCAGCCGTACGCGTGTCCATCCGCGCGAGCAGCAACAGGTCCTCGGCGAGCGCCTGGAGCCGCCGTGTCTGCCGTGCGGCCGTGGTCGCCGTGGCGGGCCAGTCCGTGCGCTCGGGGTAGGCGAGTGCGACCTCCAGGCTGGCCAGCAGGGTCGTCAGCGGGCTGCGCAGTTCGTGTGCGGCGTCCGCGACGAACCGCCGCTGCTGGGTTGCCGCGTTGTCGAGGCGCTGGAGGGTGGCGTTGATGGTGGTGGCGAGGGCGGCGATCTCGTGCCCGGAGGCGGGGACGGTGACGCGTTCGCGGGGGTCGTTCGCGGTGACGGAGGCGGTGAGGACGCGGATCGCCTCGACGGGGCGCAGCGCGATGCGTACGGCGAAGTAGGTCGCGGCGGCGAGGAGGACGACACCGGCGAGGGCGGCCCGCAGCAGCAGGCCGTCGATGGTGCCGGTGATCGCCCGGGCCGTGTCCGGGAGCGCCACCACGTAGGTCCGCAGCGTGGCGCCGGGGGCGACGCCGAGGGCGGCGGCCTTGTCGCGGCCGAGGGCGCCGGCCGCGATGTCGACGTACAGCACGGGGTAGGTCCCGCCGGCCAGGTCGAACCTGCTCGCGGGCGGGTCGTAGTCGCGGCGCACCGGTATGCGCAGGGGACGGACCGTGTAGCCCCACTCCGCGTCGCCCCACGAGCCCGCGGGAGGGCCGGCCGGGGCGGGCAGCACATGGCCGTTGCCGGGATCGAAGTCGTCCATGCCCCCGCCGGAGGCGACAGCGGTACGCCTGCCGGTCGCGACGACCTCGTACGGCACGGCGCTCGTCCGGCTGGGCACCGTCCCCTCGGTCAACTGGGCGGTGAGGGCGAAGAGTTGTTTACGGGCCTGCTCCTCGGCGATCCGCGCGCTCTCGCGGTCGACCTCGTGATGCACCCACCAGCCGATGCCCAGCAGGATGACGGCGGCGGTCGCGGCGGCGGTCAGCGCCGCGACGGCCCGCACCGACCGCGGCCACCACCACCGCCGCCCCTTACCCGCGTTCACGGTCGTCCACCAGCCGGTACCCCGCTCCCCGTACGGTCTCCAGCGACCGCCGCTCGAACGCGGCGTCGACCTTCTTGCGCAACGCACTCACCCGCGCCTCCACCAGGTTGGGATCCAGGGCCTCGTCGGGCCACGCGTGATACAGCAGGTCGGCCTTGGACACCGCCTGCCCGGCCCGCCGGGCCAGCAGTTCCAGTACGGCGAACTCCCGGGGCGTCAGATCGACCCGCACCCCGCCCCGCCGGCACACCCGCCCGGCGACGTCCAGCGAGAGGTCCCCCACCGCGAGCACGGGCGGCGCGACGGCGACGGCCCGCCGCACCAGCGCCCGCAGCCGCGCGACGAGCACCAGGTACGAGAACGGCTTGGCGAGGTAGTCGTCGGCCCCCGTGTCAAGCGCCTCGGCCTGGTCCCACTCCCCGTCCTTCGCGGTGAGCACCAGGATGGGCGTCGCGTTGCCCTCCCGGCGCAACTGGGCGCAGACCTTGTAGCCGTTGAGCCCGGGAAGCATCAAGTCCAGGACGACCAGGGCGTATTCGCCGGTCCTGGCCATCCACAGCCCCTGCCGCCCGTCGTGCGCGAGGTCGACGCTGTACCCCTCGGCGGTCAGCCCGGTGTGCAGGGTCTGCGCCAGGTCCACTTCGTCCTCGACGACCAGGATCCGCATGCGGTGCAGCCTCGCACAGCGTGCGGCGACCTTCCTGATCGTCCGGTCAGGTTGGATCAGCAACCGGTCACCGGGGCCCCGGCACCCTGACGGCTCTCCTCCCGAAAGGCCGCCGATGCCCGTCGCCGAAGCCGTCGCCACGACCGGACCGCTCACTCTGCCCGCCCGACCGAGGCGGGCCGCTCACGTCATAGCCGTGGCCCCCTTCGCCCTGGCCCTCGCCGTGGGCCTGTGGGGCATCCGCCGGCAGAACACCCTGTGGGGCGACGAGGCCGTCACCTACGACCTGGCCCACCGCGACCTCGCCCAGATCTGGCGGACCGCCCAGCACATCGACCTGGTCCACGCCCTGTACTACGCCGTCATGCACGGCGTCTTCGGCGTCCTCGGCGACGGTCTGGTCCCCCTGCGCCTCCCGTCCGTCCTGGCGACGGCCGCGGCGGCGAGCGCGGTCGCCCTCATCGGCCTGCGCCTGGCGGGCCCCCGCGCCGGACTCCTCGCCGGCCTGGTCCTCCCGCTCCTGCCCCAGGTCCAGAAGTACGCGCAGGAGGGCCGTTCGTACGCGCTGGTCTGCGCGCTGGTCGCCTGGGCGACGTACGCCCTCCTGGCCCGGCGCTGGACGATCTACGGCGTCACCATGCTCCTCGCCTGCCTCCTCCACGAGTTCGCGGTCCTCGCCCTGGCCGCGCACGGGGTGACCCTGGCCGTCTCCCGGCGCCGGCTCAAGGCGTGGGGCACGACGGCCGCGTGCGTCGTCGCCGGGCTGCTGCCGCTGGCGGTCGCGAGTGCGGGGCAGTCGGACCAAGTGGCCTGGATCGGGGCGCCGGTACGGCTGTCCGACGTGCTGGTGATGGGGTGCGTGGGGGTGGCCTGTGCCCGTACGCCGGTGCGGGCGAGGGGCCCCGTACGGCTCGCCGCGCTGGCCGTACCGCTCGTCGTCGTCCCGACGCTCCTCCTGCTGACCGCGTCCCTGGTCAAACCCCTGTTCGTCGACCGGTACGTCCTCTACGGCAGCATCGGCGTCGCCCTGCTGCTGGGCGCCGCCCTCGACCACCTCCTGCGCCTCTCCCCGCGCTTCGCCTGCCTGGCGGCGCTCGCCGCACTGGCCGCGCTGATCCCGCTGAGCCTCAGTCTCCGCACGCCCGAGAGCCGCACCAACGACGCCACCGCCGTCACCGCCGCCGTCCGCGAGGAGGCCCGCCCGGGCGACGGCATCCTCTACCTCACCGGCCGGCACCGCTTCCTCTCCCCGGCCGGCTCCCTGACCGACCTCGCGCTGGCCCAGGACCCGGCCTCCTCCAACACCCTCGCGGGTGTCGAACTGCCCGGCCGCGAGATCGCCGTACGCATGCTGGACTTCGACCGCATCGTGGTGGTCGACGCGACGGGTGGCCACGTGTCGGACGACCCGCGCGAGGCGGCGAAGACGAACACGCTGCGGGACCACTTCCGCGCGTACCGGACGACCCGGGTGAGCGGGGCGTCGGTCACCGTCTACGTCCGCCGGTGATACGCCTTGTTGGCGATACGCCACCCGCCCTCGACACGGACCAGCAGGAAGACGTCGGTGAACGTGTCCGGGCCGTGCACGAGGGTCATGGTCGCGGTCGCGACGGTGCCGTGGACGTCGAGGGCGTCGATACGCCGGGAGCGGTCCGCCTCGTCCGGGGCGGGCCGGCCCGGGAAGAGGGCGCAGTACTCGTCCAGGTCCCAGGAGACGAAGACGCCGTCGCGGAGGCCCTCGATGTGGGCGGTGGGGAGGAACGCGTCGCGGAAGGGGGCGGGGTCGCCGGTGGCGTGCCCGCGGATGTAGGCGAGGAGCGGTTCACGTACGGCGTCGGCGGTGGTCATGCGCGCCAGCCTGATCCACCGCACGGCCTGCGACAAGCGCAGATCTCGCGGCCCACCTCTGCGTGACCCGCATACTTCCGGGGTGGACCTGACCCTGTGGCGAACCTTCGTGACCGTGTGCCGCCTCGGCTCCCTGTCCGCCGCGGCCGCCGAACTCCACCACACCCAGTCGGCCGTCTCCCGGCAGATCGCCGGCCTCGAACGCCACCTCGGCGTCCCGCTGCTCGAACGGCACGCCCGCGGGGTACGTCCCACCCCCGCGGGCGAGGTCTTCCGCCACCACGCCCTGGTCACCCTCACCGAGGCCGACCGGGCCCTGCGCGCCGTACGGGAGGCCGGTGACGGGCCGCTGCGGATCGGCGCGACGCCTTCCCTCGCCGCCGGGATCGTCCCCGAGGCGGTCCGCGCGCTGCTGACATCCACCGGCCCTGTCCGGTGGACCCTGCTCCCCGGCCCGAGCGCGCACCTGCACCACCGCGTCCTCACCGGCGACCTCGACGTGGCCGTCGTCACCGACGCGCCGCCGGGACTCCCTCACGACCCGCAGGTCGAACGCCGCTTCCTCGGACTGGACGACATGGTCGTCGCCCTCCCCCTCGACCACCCCCTGGCCGCCCGACGCGTGGTCCCCATCGAGGCCCTGGCCGGCCAGACCTGGACCGAGGACGACGACGGCTCCGCCGCACTCCTCCACCAGCACGCGGCCCGCGCCGGCACCGCCGCCCCCATCGCCCTCCCCGCGGCCGACCTGCCCGGCAAACTCGCCCTCGTCGCGACGGGCCACGCCATCGCGCTGATCCCCGGGATCCTGACGCGCGCGCTACGGCCCGACATCGTCACCGTGCGCCTGGTCGACCCTCCGACGCGCGGCATCCACGTCCTCGTCCCGCGCCGCACTCCTCACCCCCGTACGGCCCCGCTCCTGGACCGGCTGACCGCGGCCTTCAACTCCCTCTCCCGGTAGGCCATTTCGACCACCTGGGTGACCTCCCCACCTCCTCCCCACAAGCCCCCCGGAGCCTCCCAGGATCACCCGGTAGCCTGCTGCCCCGCGCCCTTCATCCGATCAACACGACAGCCGCCCGGCGGCGCGGACGGCGGCCGTCAGAGGCACACAGTGCGCAACACAACGGGGAAGATTCTCACGCTCGCCACCATGGCGGCCCTGGCGCTCGGCGTCAGCGTCTCACCGGCCTCCGCCGCGACCACGGACAAGACGATCCGCAAGGTCAACGGCGCGTACGGGACGAGCGGGGAGTACTGGTACACCAACGGCGCCTCCTGGCGGGCCCTCAACTCCGTCGGCGCCCACAAGTCCGGCATGCCGAAGAAGGTCACCCTCTACGCCCGCTTCCTCTACAAGAAGCCCGGCGGCACCTACAAGGCCGGCAGCGACTGGAAGAAGGCCAACGTCTACAAGATCGCCACCACCGGCAAGTGGGAAGCCCACGCCGGCTGGGGCAAGAACGACTCCCACACGGGCAAGAAGTACCCCAAGAACACGGTGATCTGCACCCAGTTCAAGGGCAGCAGCGTCAAGACCTGCGACACCCTGAAGTAACGGCCCGTCCCCGGTAGCCGCGAGGCACTCCGCCGCCCAGCTCCTCTTGCTCGGCTTGCTCGGCTTGCTCGGCGGCGGAGACCGGCAGTCGGCGTCAGCAGGACTCCCCGAACTCGACGGGCTGCCCATCGAGTTCGGCTCCCGGCTTCGGGTTCCGCGTGCACACCTTCCAGTTGGACTCGATGAGGACCATACGGCTCTCGCCGGAGACGTCGTCGACGGTGATGCCGGTGGAGAAGCCGAGAGCCTGGCGGGCGGCCTTGACCGACTTGCCTCTGAAATCGGGCATCGTCGCTCCCGCGTCCTGCACAGCGCCCGCGTCCCTGGCCGGGCAGCTCTCCTCCAGCTCGACCGCCCCGAAGTCCACCTTCGTGTCCGTCGGATGCTCACCGGGGGCCGGGGTCTGCGACGTGAGGCCGTGGAAGCCGGCGGCCTGCGCCTGATCCTGGGCGGCCTGAAGGCCCTTGCCCCGCATGTCATACCCGGCCTGTGAGGCACGGACAGTTCCTGCTGGACACCTTCGGCAGCGAGCCGTGGCTGCGGGACACGCCCGACGAGCTCCGGTTCGATCGGGCGAGCCTGGAGCTGGTCGGCGCCGAGTTCCAGATCGCCGGTGAGGCCGCCGACGCCGAGGACTCCACCCGCCTTCCCCCCCACCCCGCCCGCCCGGGCGGCCTCCGCGCGGACGAGACCCGGGACTTCCGCCTCGAAGTGACCACAGAACTCTGCCGCGCTCCCGGCGACACCGTCCCGACCTGCCTGCGCGACCTCGACGTCCTCGACGAGCCGCTGGACGCCCCCCCGCCCTCGCCCGCGACCCGCCGCCCGCTCACCGAACGCCTCGACCTGGCCGGCACCCCAGCGGCCCTGACCCGGCTCCGGACCACCGCCGAGTCCCTGCGCACCCAGCAAGACCCTCAGCCCAGCAAGAAACCCCCTCCGCCCCGCGTTTCCGCAGGTCAAAGGGGGTCTGAAAAAGTGGAGCCTAGGAGAGTCGAACTCCTGACATCCGCCATGCAAAGACGGCGCTCTACCAACTGAGCTAAGGCCCCGCAACACCCACAAGGAACCGCGCTCCGAGGGACGTCGGAGACCAGACTACCGGGTCACCCCCCTGATCCCGCAAAAAGATTGGGGGTCCCCGCGGCCGACCACTCTCCGTAAGATGCTCGGACGTGGTTCGCTACAGCGAACCGCGGTTTTCTGGGGAAGCGATGGGGAGACGCGAATGGACGCCGCACAACAGGAAGCGACCGCGAGAGCGCGGGAGCTTCAGCGGAACTGGTACGGAGAGCCACTGGGGGCGCTCTTCCGTAAGCTCATCGACGATCTTGGCCTCAACCAGGCTCGTCTCGCAGGGGTGTTGGGACTCTCCGCCCCGATGCTGTCCCAGCTGATGAGCGGACAGCGCGCGAAGATCGGCAACCCGGCGGTCGTGCAGCGCGTACAGCTGCTTCAGGATCTCGCCGCCCAGGTCGCGGACGGCAGCGTCAGCGCCGCCGAGGCGACCCAGCGGATGGACGAGATCAAGCGTTCGCAGGGCGGATCGGTACTCAGCAACACCACGCAGACGACGAGCAGTTCAGGTGCTCCCACCGTCAAGCGCGTGGTGCGCGAGATCCAGTCCCTGCTGCGCTCGGTCGCCGCCGCCGGCGACATCATCGACGCGGCGGACACCCTCGCCCCGACCCACCCGGAACTCGCCGAGTTCCTCCGGGTCTACGGCGCGGGCCGCACGTCGGACGCGGTGACGCACTACCAGTCCCACCAGAACTGACCGACAGCCCGCGCGCCGAAGGGGGTTCGGCGAACGGGCCCGGCCGGTTCACCACATCACGGGGGACCCAGACCACCACAGGACACAACCCGGAGACATCCCCGGGGAAACCCTGACCGAGAGCCGGGAGGCACGTACAAAGGAACACCGAGGAATACCCGACCCCCGCCCAGGGGTAACCGCAGGGGGAGGAGCGGCACACGGCATGGGTACACAGCATGGGTGAGGTCTTCGCCGGACGGTACGAACTCGTCGACCCGATCGGACGCGGCGGCGTCGGCGCGGTCTGGCGTGCCTGGGACCACCGCCGCCGGCGGTACGTCGCCGCGAAGGTCCTCCAGCAGAGCGACGCCCACTCCCTGCTGAGGTTCGTCCGCGAGCAGGCGCTGCGCATCGACCACCCGAACGTCCTCGCCCCGGCGAGCTGGGCCGCCGACGACGACAAGGTCCTCTTCACGATGGACCTGGTCTCGGGCGGCTCGCTGGTCCACCTGATCGGCGACTACGGCCCCCTCCCGCCGCCGTTCGTCTGCGTCCTGATCGACCAGCTGCTGGCCGGCCTCTCCGCCGTGCACGCCGAGGGCGTCGTCCACCGCGACGTGAAACCGGCGAACATCCTCCTGGAGGCGACGGGTACGGCACGCCCGCGCCTGCGCCTGTCCGACTTCGGCATCTCGATGCGCCTGGGGGAGCCGCGCCTGACCGACACGAACCTCGTCGTCGGCACCCCGGGCTACATCGCCCCCGAACAACTCCTGGGCGCCGACCCGGACTTCCCGGCCGACCTGTTCGCCGTAGGGCTGGTCGCGCTGTACCTCCTGGAGGGCACGAAGCCGGACGCGAAGGCCCTGATCCAGCACTTCGCCGAGCACGGCACGCCGGGCGCCCCCAAGGGCATCCCCGAGCCCCTCTGGCAGGTCATAGCCTCCCTGCTCCAGCCGGACCCCACGTCCCGCTTCCGCACCGCCACAGGCGCCCGCAAGGCCCTCCTGACGGCCACGGAACTCCTCACCCCCACCCCGGACGACGAGTCCATCGAGATCTTCGACCAACTGGGCCCCCTCCCCAAGGGCTTCACCCCCGAGGGCCCCACCTCCACCGCCCTGAACCTGACAGGAACGGGCACGGGCCAGTCGTACACGGGCCAGTCGTACGGCAGCACGCGGTACGAGGGCCACAACACCTATGACGGCTACGACGGCTACGACGCCGAAGACGCCCCCCACACCCCGGGAAGCACCCCCCACCTCCCCCCGAAACCGACCACCCACCCCACACCCCCGCCCCCCGACTCCCCGCCCACCGCCACCTGGCCCGGCGCGGCGCCCACCTGGACCAATCCCACCCCCACGGCCTCGGTCCAGGCCGGCTGGGGAGCGGCGGCGGCCCCACCGCCGACGTCCCGCCCCACCATGGCCCCCCACACCCCCACACCGACCCCGACACCGACCCCCACGATGTCGGACACGGGCAGCTTCCACCTCCCGCCCCCACTGACCACCCACCACCCCCACGACCCGTCCTTCACCCCCGTCCACACCACACCCCCACCCCCGTACGACCCCACCACCTACGCCCTCCCCCGCACCCCCTCGACGGCCTCCACCACCACCCACACGGCCCCGGCCCCCACCACCCCCCGCACAGCCCGCCACAGCCGCGCGGCGCCCCGTCCCGGCCCGCCCCGCTCCCTCGCCGTCCCCCTCCTCCTCTTCGCCCTCGCCTGCTACGCGATCGGCTTCTGGGCCCTCACCCGCATCTGACGGCGCCCGAGGAGGGTCCACACCCCCAGGACGACGAGTACGAGGGTCCCCGCCCCGAACCCGCCCGCGGCGACGACGACCATGGCCCCCCGGTCCTCACCTCCGGTGCCCCCGGCGGCCCGGGTCTCCCCGGCGCCCCCGGCCCCCCGCGGAGCGCTCGCGGACCCCCCGGTCCCGAACAGCCCGCCCGGCACGGACTCCCCCCGGTACCCGGGCCCCGCCCCCGCGGCCCCCTTGACGCGCACGCGCAGCGTCACCCCGTACGCCTGGTCCCCGAACTTCTCCCCGGCCTGTTCGGAGAGGTGGACGGCGAGGTAGTACGCCCCCGCGAACCGCATCCCGTTGACGGCCTCGCTCGCGGCGTACCGGTTCGCGTAGTCCACCGGCGCGAGGGGGCGCAGCGCGCCCGCCTTCTGCTCGCCGTCGTACCCGAACCGCAGGTCGTCGACCTTGGCGCGGACGGGGTTGAAGAGGGTCACGTCGAGCGCGGAGGCGACGTACCCGGAGCCGTCGCCGCCGCTGCCCAGCTCGGCGGCGACGTACACCTGCTGCCCCCACGCGACGGGGACGGCGTAGTAGAGCGTCTGCCCCGGCAGGATGTCGTCCCGCCAGGCCCCCTGCTCCAGATCGGTGGCCGTCGCGAACCCGGCCCCGCCGGGCAGCCGCCGCGGATCCCCCTCCATGGGGGAGGGGGTGGCGGAACTCCACCCCTCGGGCGCGGCGGTGGCACCCCCCGGGCCGGCGGGCGGCTCGTCGACGACGGCCAGCTCCAGGCCCCAGGAGTCGCCGTCCTCGGAGGATTCGGAGGTACCGGGAGTCCCCGAGGAACCGGCGGAGCCGGAAGAACCGGAGGACCCGGCAGAGCCCGAGGGGTCCGGGGAGCCCGAGGGGCTGGAGGAGCTGAAGGGGTTGCCTGAGGTGTCGCCCGAAGCCTTCCCGGCCTCGTCCTTCTCCTTCTTCTCCCCGCCCTCCCCGGCCCGCTCCACCACCACGTAGTACGTCCCCGCGTCCTGACAGACCGACCGCCCGGCCCGCACCTCCCGCACCGCCCACGCGGTGATCGGCCGAGCGCCCACGACCGACCCGAAGGTCACGGTGTCGCTGGAGCAGGTGAGCCCGTTGGCGTCCTGGAGCGCGAGCTTCAGGCCGTCGTTGAAGGCAGGCAGCTCGTCCGCCCCGGGCACCGCCGTCACGGACACGTACGTCGTCGCCCGCGCGTCCAGCTCGACCTTGAAGTACGACTTCCCCCGCCCCCCGAGCCCGCTGCGGTAGACACCCCCCGCCACCAGCCGTACGGCGTCACTGGTCGCGTCCGCCGCGTTGACGGCCCGCGCCTCGCTGTCGTACGCGTACGCCGGTGCCTCGGCCGCGCGGGCCGGTGTGCCCGGTCCGGCCAGCACCAGCCCCGCCGCGCACACCGGCACCGCCCACCGCCGCGCCGCACCCATCGCCCGCCCCCTCGCTCACCCCGCCGAAGCACCTGTCGGTCGAAACCCTCACGCCCGGTCGCCGGACAGCGCAAGACCCCGACCGCATCGACGGTCGGGGTCTGTTGGAGTTCTGGGAATCGGCAGTCACGAACCCGTGGGCACGGAGTCGGTCGCCTCCGTCCACAGATCCTGCTCGGCGCGATCCGCCTGGATCTGGCGGTACACGAGGAGCCCGCCGATGGCGGCCAGTGCGACCAGGAGAAGCTTCTTCACCGCGCGACCTCGTCTTTCTTGACGTAGGGGACCTCTGGCGCCCGACTATACACACCGACCGAGACCGATCGGTGACCTCCCCGGGCGCCCAACTACCGCTCGGTACGGCCGAGTAGACGCCTTGCGTGGATGCCGTCCACCACTCCGATCTGAGGGTGATCACACCCCCACGGACGGTCACTTTTCGCCCTTTACCTCCCCGATGCGCCCATCCGGGTGGTGTTCATCTGAACATCGCCACGCCACGTGCGTCGGTCCACACTTCTCCGCCCGACATACACATCATGAGGAAAGTACGCAAATCCGCCCAACCCGAAAGTGAGGGGCCATGGCCCGCACGCAGGTCACGAAGCTCTGGACGACGATCATCACCGCCCTCCTCTCCCTCTTCACGGCCCTCGGCCTCATCACGACGACGGCCGCACCGGCGGTAGCCCACCCCGAGCACCCCCGCAACACGACGACGGCGACGGCGACGACGGCGGAACCCCCTCTCTGGGACTGGTCCCAGGCCCGCTCCCTCCCCCCGACGATGAAGCAGCGCATCCGCGCCGAGGCCCACGGCAAATCCCCGAACTGCCGCCACCTCCCGCGCACGGACGCGGACGCCCTCCTCCAGACCTGCCCCACCACGGACGGCGAGGCCCCCCTCCAGAACTGACCCTCCCGCACCCCCTCACCGACGTAACGGCGAACTTGCGTACGCCCCACACGCCAGGCCCGGCGGCTCCCTGGAGCCCCGGGCCTTCGCCATGCCCTTTCGGACGATCGCCGCCCGGGCCCGCGCGCGGGGTGTGGACTTGACACCCCCGGAGTGATCCCGCTCACATATGACCACCTCGTCCGCGCAGTCACCCCCCACCGCCCCCAACACCCTTGTTAGCCTTGGCCATAGCCCGGTCGCTGGTGCATCCCCCGTCGCCAGCGACCGGGTTTTTCGCTGCCCGGAAAAAGCACCGGACACGAAGAAGGCGCCTCCCCGGAGGGAGACGCCTTCTCGACGATGTGGGGCTAACAGGATTTGAACCTGTGGCCTCATCCTTATCAGGGATGCGCTCTAACCAACTGAGCTATAGCCCCGCCGCGCTTGCGGTGTGTGTCCCGCGCGCTGACTCCTGAAGGTTAGCGCACGACCGGGGCAGTCCCAAAATCGGTTGAGACGGCCCCGGCCCACGAGGTTTCACCGCAGGTCACTCGTCCTCGGCGAGCGTCAGCTCGACCCCGCCCACGAAGCCGGCGGAGAGGTTGTAGATGAACGCGGCGAGCGTGGCGAGCGCCGTGGCGAGGACGACGTCGATGACCGCGATGACCGTCGAGAACATCAGGACGTGGGGGAGGGACAGGAAGGACTGGAGGTCGAACCCGTTGGATTCGTTGGACCCGGTCGCCTCGGAGATCGTGGAGCCGACCGAGGAGAACACCCCCATCGCGTCCATGACCATCCACAGCACCGCCGAGGCGACGATCGTGCACACCCCGAGCGCGATGGACAGCAGGAAGCTGACCTTCATCACGGACCAGGGGTCGGCCTTGGCGACCCGCAGCCGCGCCTTGCGCACCCGCGGCACGGTCCGCGCGCCGGTACGGGGCCGCCGGACGGCCCCGTCGGGGGCGGCCTCCTCGGCGGCGTACGCCTGCGGCGGGTGGTAGGGGGTGTCCCCCGGACCGCCGGGCTCCTGGCGGCGCTCGCCGGGCAGCGGGGACGAGGTCTGCTGGTGTCCGACCTGGGCACCGCCGGCGGGCCGGCCGCCCGGGACGCCGGCGCCCGGCTGAGCCCCCGCGGACCCCGAACCCCCCTGCGTCCCCCGCCCGTTGCCCGCGGAGCCGCCAGAGCCCCGCCCGCGCCCGCTCTTGGCAGGCGCGGCGGGAGCAGCGGCCCCCGGCGCCTCCGTGTCCGGCTTGATCGCCTTCAACTGCGTCGTGTGCGAGTCACGCGGATCGGCGCCCCCCGCCGCACCCTCCCCGGCGGAGGAGTTCGCGGCGGAGCCACGACCGCCGCCGTCCTTCTCCGATCCGGAAGACCCGGAAGACCCGGAAGACCCGGAAGTACCGGATGTACCGGCAGATCCGGTAGACGTACCGGCGCCCGTGGCTCCGCTCACGATGACTCTCTCCTCGGTGCTACTCGGCCGAGGGCCCGTCGCCCTCGTCCGTGCCGGCCTCGGTGGTGGCCTCGGCGGCGTCGAGGTCACCCTCGACCGCCTCCGCCTCGCGCCCCGCCTCGGCGTTACGGGCGATGCCGACGACGGCATCGCGCTTGCCCAGGTTGATCAGTTGGACGCCCATGGTGTCACGGCCCGTCTCCCTGACCTCGTTGACTCGCGTACGAATCACACCCCCGCCGAGCGTGATGGCGAGGATCTCGTCGGTCTCCTCGACCACCAGCGCACCGACGAGCGAACCCCGGTCCTCGACGATCTTGGCGGCCTTGATTCCGAGGCCCCCACGTCCTTGGACGCGATATTCGTCGACATTGGTTCGCTTCGCGTACCCACCGTCTGTCGCGGTGAACACGAACGTACCCGGTCGCACGACATTCATCGAGAGCAGTTCGTCGCCCTCGCGGAAGCTCATGCCCTTGACGCCGGAGGTCGCGCGGCCCATCGGACGCAGCGTGTCGTCGGTCGCGGTGAACCGGATGGACTGCGCCTTCTTGCTGATCAGGAGCAGGTCGTCGTCGGAGGAGACGAGTTCCGCGCCGATCAGCTCGTCGTCCGAACCGTCCTCGCGCTCACGCAGGTTGATCGCGATGACCCCGCCGGAGCGCGGCGAATCGTAATCCTTCAGAGGCGTCTTCTTCACCAGACCCGCCTTCGTGGCGAGCACCAGGTGGGGCGCCGCCTCGTAGTCGCGGATGGCGAGGATCTCGGCGATGGCCTCGTCCGGCTGGAAGGCGAGGAGGTTCGCGACGTGCTGCCCGCGCGCGTCCCGGCCGGCGTCGGGGAGTTCGTACGCCTTGGCGCGGTACACGCGGCCCTTGTTCGTGAAGAACAGCAGCCAGTGGTGGGTGGTGGAGACGAAGAAGTGGTCGACGATGTCGTCTTCCTTGAGCTTCGTGCCCCGTACGCCCTTGCCGCCGCGCTTCTGCGCCCGGTAGTCGTCCGTCTTGGTCCGCTTGACGTAGCCGCTGCGGGAGACGGTGACGACGATGTCCTCCTCGGCGATGAGGTCCTCGATGGACATGTCGCCGTCGTAGGGCACCAGCATGGTCTTGCGGTCGTCGCCGTACTTCTCGACGATCGCGGCGAGTTCCTCGCTGACGATGCCGCGCTGGCGGGTCGGCGAGGCGAGGATCTCGTTGTACTCGGTGATCTTCACCTGGAGCTCGTCGTGCTCCTGGATGATCTTCTGCCGCTCCAGGGCCGCGAGGCGGCGCAGCTGCATCTCCAGGATCGCGTTGGCCTGGATCTCGTCGATCGTGAGCAGGTCCATCAGGCCCGTGCGCGCGATGTCGACGGTCTCGCTGCGCCGGATCAGCGCGATGACCTCGTCGATCGCGTCGAGCGCCTTGAGCAGGCCGCGCAGGATGTGCGCCCGCTCCTCGGCCTTGCGCAGCCGGAAGTTCGTCCGGCGGACGATGACCTCGATCTGGTGGGTCACCCAGTGCCGGATGAACGCGTCCAGCGAGAGGGTGCGCGGCACGCCGTCGACGAGCGCCAGCATGTTGGCGCCGAAGTTCGTCTGGAGGTCGGTGTGCTTGTAGAGGTTGTTCAGGACGACCTTGGCGACCGCGTCCCGCTTGAGGACGATGACGAGGCGCCGGCCGGTGCGCGACGACGACTCGTCACGGACGTCCGCGATGCCGCCGATCCTGCCGTCCTTGACGAGGTCGGCGATCTTCTGCGCGAGGTTGTCCGGGTTGACCTGGTAGGGCAGCTCGGTGACGACCAGGCACTGGCGGTTCTGGATCTCCTCGACCTCGACGACCGCGCGCATCGTGATGGAGCCGCGCCCGGTGCGGTACGCCTCCTCGATGCCCTTGCGGCCGACGACGAGGGCGCCGGTCGGGAAGTCGGGGCCCTTGATCCGCTCGATCAGCGCGTCGAGCAGCTCCTCGTGCGAGGCGTCCGGGTGCTCAAGACACCACTGGGCGCCGGCCGCGACCTCGCGCAGGTTGTGCGAGGGGATGTTGGTGGCCATGCCGACCGCGATGCCCGCCGAGCCGTTGATCAGCAGGTTCGGGAAACGGGCCGGGAGGACGGTCGGCTCCTGGGAGCGGCCGTCGTAGTTGTCCGTGAAGTCGACGGTCTCCTCGTCGATGTCGCGGACCATCTCCATGGACAGCGGCATCATCTTGCACTCGGTGTACCGCATGGCGGCGGCCGGGTCGTTGCCCGGGGAACCGAAGTTGCCGTTGGAGTCGACGAGCGGCATCCGCATCGACCACGGCTGCGCGAGGCGCACCAGCGCGTCGTAGATCGAGGAGTCGCCGTGCGGGTGGTAGTTGCCCATGACGTCGCCGACGACGCGGGCGCACTTGTAGAAGCCCTTCTCGGGCCGGTAGCCGCCGTCGTACATGGCGTACAGGACACGGCGGTGTACGGGCTTGAGGCCGTCACGGACGTCCGGCAGCGCGCGGGACACGATGACGGACATCGCGTAGTCGAGGTAGGAGCGCTGCATCTCCGTTTCGAGCCCGACGGGCTCGATGCGGGTGTTGCCCTCTTCCGGAACCTCTGGAGTGTTCTGGTCGGTCATTGCCGGTGAAGATCCCTTCTGTAGCGGTCAGCTGAGACCGACTCAGATGTCGAGGAAGCGGACGTCCTTGGCGTTGCGCTGGATGAACGCGCGGCGGGCCTCGACGTCCTCGCCCATGAGGACCGAGAACAGGTCGTCGGCCTGGGCGGCGTCGTCGAGGGTGACCTGGCCGAGGACGCGCAGGTCCTGGTCCATGGTGGTGACGCGCAGTTCCTCGGCGTTCATCTCGCCGAGACCCTTGAAGCGCTGGATCGAGTCCTCGCGCACGCGCTTGCCGCGCTGGCGGCCCATCTCCAGGAGGGCGTCGCGCTCGCGGTCGGAGTAGGCGTACTCGATGTCCTCGCGGCCCCACTTGATCTTGTACAGCGGGGGGCGGGACAGGAAGACGTGCCCGGCCTCGACCAGCGGCCGCATGAAGCGGAACAGGAAGGTCAGCAGCAGGGTGTTGATGTGCTGGCCGTCGACGTCGGCGTCCGCCATCAGGATGATCTTGTGATAGCGGAGCTTCGCGATGTCGAAGTCCTCGTGCACGCCGGTGCCGAACGCGGAGATCAGCGCCTGGATCTCCTGGTTCTGGAGGATCTTGTCGATCCTCGCCTTCTCGACGTTCAGGATCTTGCCGCGGATCGGGAGGATCGCCTGGTACTGCGGGTCGCGGCCCGACTTCGCGGAGCCGCCGGCGGAGTCACCCTCGACGATGAAGATCTCGCACTTGGTGGGGTCGTTCGACTGGCAGTCGGAGAGCTTGCCCGGCAGCGACGCCGACTCAAGCAGGCCCTTGCGGCGCGTCAGGTCGCGCGCCTTGCGGGCGGCGACGCGCGCGGTGGCCGCCTGGATGCCCTTGCGGACGATGTCCGCGGCCTCCACCGGGTTGCGGTCCAGCCAGTCGTTGAGGTGCTCGTAGACCGCCTTCTGGACGAAGGTCTTGGCCTCCGTGTTGCCCAGCTTGGTCTTGGTCTGGCCCTCGAACTGCGGCTCGCTCAGCTTCACCGAGATGATCGCCGTCAGACCCTCGCGGATGTCGTCGCCCGTGAGGTTGTCGTCCTTCTCGCGCAGCAGCTTCTTGTCGCGCGCGTACTTGTTGATCAGGTTGGTGAGCGCCGAGCGGAAGCCCTCTTCGTGGGTGCCGCCCTCGTGCGTGTGGATGATGTTGGCGAAGGAGTAGACGCCCTCGCTGTAGCCGCTGTTCCACTGCATGGCGACTTCGAGCGAGAGGGCCTTGTCCTTGTCCTCCGCCTCCAGGTCGATGACCGTGGGGTGCACCACGTCGCCCTTGCGGGAGTTGAGGTACTTCACGAAGTCGACGATGCCGCCCTCGTAGTGGTACGTGACGGTCTTGACCTCGTCCTTGTCGTCCGAACCCGCCTCGTCCGCCCCGGCCGTCGCCTTCGCCGACTCGCGCTCGTCGGTGAGCTTGATCGTGAGGCCCTTGTTGAGGAACGCCATCTCCTGGAAGCGCCGCGAGAGCGTCTCGAAGGAGTAGACGGTCGTCTCGAAGATGTCCGGGTCCGCCCAGAAGGTGACCGAGGTGCCGGTCTCGGTGACGGCCTCGTGCTGGGCCAGCGGGGCCGTCGGGGCGCCCAGCTTGTAGTCCTGCGTCCAGCGGTGGCCGTCCGTGCGGATCTCGACGGCGACCTTCGACGACAGGGCGTTCACGACCGAGACACCGACGCCGTGCAGACCGCCGGAGACCGCGTAGCCGCCGCCGCCGAACTTGCCGCCCGCGTGCAGCACCGTGAGCACAACCTCGACGGCCGGCTTGCCCTCGGACGGCACGATGCCGACCGGGATGCCGCGGCCGTTGTCGACGACGCGCACCCCGCCGTCGGGCAGGATCGTGACGTCGATGGTGTCGGCGTGCCCGGCCAGGGCCTCGTCGACGGAGTTGTCCACGACCTCGTACACGAGGTGGTGCAGACCGCGCTCACCGGTCGAGCCGATGTACATACCGGGCCGCTTGCGGACCGCGTCCAGCCCTTCGAGGACGGTGATGGCGCTGGCGTCGTACGAGGCGGTGACCTCGCCGTTCACGCCCGCGTCGGTGGACGGGATGTTCTCGTTGGGGTTGCCGGAATCGGCCACGAAGCGCCCTTTCTGGCACAGCACGAGCCAGACTCCTCGGCAGGTTGCCGGAGCGGCTGCGGCATGTTGCGTTGGTAAGCCTTGATCAGCGTTGCTCAGCGGGTCCCGGGCGGTCCCCACGTTTGGGGCGGGATTGGCTTCCAGTCTACCGGTAGCACCGACAGTGATGGGGGTTTGCCGGTACCTGAGTCCGCATGTGCCGCCCTCAACCCGCCTCTTACGACTCCCGATATACGGACGGGGGGCCCAAGAGGCTCACAGCGGCACTCAGCGCTTCCGGCTGTCAACCCTTGGCTACCGGCGAGTCAGCTCCGGATTCACCCCTGCATACGTCGTCTACAGCCTTGTACGACAAGCGTTTTGGGTACGCGGGAAGGGCGCCCTCGGGCGTACGGCGCTCCCGCGCGCGCGTGCGCGAGGAGACCGGGCGGGGTGACGCCGCCCGGCACGGCACGAGGGCCGCGTGATGTAAGTCACCCGTAAGTGTCGCCGGGCCCCGTGCTCCCGGGGGCGCGCAGCGGCCCGTACCGGCGTACGGGACCACCGGGCCCCAGCACCTTGATGTGCCGTACGGCACCGTGCCCGAGGTCCTGGTTGAGACGGGCCACCAGGGTCGGCGCCAGCAGCCGCAGGTTCGTCGCCCAGGCCGTCGAGTCGCAGCGCACGACCAGCTCGCGCGCGTCCTCGTCGTACCGCTCCGGGACGCAGTGCTTGCCGATGTCCTCGCCGACGATCTCCGGCCAGCGGCCCATCACCCCGCCGACCGCGGCCGGGGCCTCCCAGCCTCGCTCGTTCAGCAGGCGGTTGATCGCGGCGCCGAGCGCCATGGGGTCACGGCCGTCCGCGCGCGCGCCCGAGCGCAGGCCGCCGCCGCGCCGGACCTGCTTCTTCTGCTGGGCGGCGTCCCCGCGCGCGCGGGCCTGTTCACGCGCCGCCTTGAGCGCCACGCGCGCGAGGTCGACGCCGGAAGGCTCTTTCCGGGAAGCCGGTTTGCCGGGAACTTCCTTCGCGTCCCGTTCGTCGGTACTCATACCCGCTCCACCTGCCCGCCCGACACCGAGAACCGCGTCCCGACCAGCACGCCCGGCACATCGTCGTCCACCGCGGCCGTCACCAGCACCTGTTCGCCGGGCGCCACCAGCTCCGCGAGGCGTTCGCGGCGGCGGGCGTCGAGTTCGGCGAAGACGTCGTCGAGGACGAGGACCGGCTCGTTGCCCTCGGCGCGCAGCAGGTCGTAGGAGGCCAGTCGCAGGGCGAGGGCGTAGGACCAGGACTCGCCGTGCGAGGCGTAGCCCTTCGCGGGGAGCTGGCCGAGCTTGAGGAGGAGGTCGTCGCGGTGGGGGCCGACGAGGGTGACGCCCCGTTCGATCTCCTGCTTGCGGGACTCCGCGAGGGCGGCCATGAGCTGCTCGTACAGCTCCTCGCGGGTGTGTGCCTCGCCGGGGGCCGACGGCTTGTACTCCAGGGCGATCGGGCCGCCGCCGGGGGCGAGTTGCTCGTACGCCTTGTCCGCCAGCGGCTGGATGGCCGCCACCAGGTCGAGGCGCTGGGCGAGGAGTTCGGCGCCCGCGCGGGCCAGGTGCTGGTCCCAGACGTCCAGGGTGGAGAGGTCCGCCCCCACGCTCGAATCCACTCGCGCGGGAGGTGCCCCCCTCCGGCCGCCGTGCCGGCGCGCGAGGGCCGCCGACTTGAGGAGGGTGTTGCGCTGCTTGAGGACGCGCTCGTAGTCGGAGCGGACCCCGGCCATGCGCGGGGAGCGGGCGGTGACCAGCTCGTCCAGGAAGCGGCGGCGCTCGCCGGGGTCGCCCTTGACGAGCGCGAGGTCCTCCGGCGCGAACAGCACCGTGCGCAGGATGCCGAGGATGTCGCGGGGGCGGACCTGACTCGACCGGTTGATGCGCGCGCGGTTCGACCTGCCGGGGTTCAGCTCCAGTTCGACGAGCTGCTGCCGGTCGCCCTGGCGGACCTGGGCGCGGACGATGGCCCGCTCGGCGCCCATCCGCACCAGCGGCGCGTCCGAGGCGACGCGGTGGCTGCCGAGGGTCGCGAGGTAGCCGACGGCCTCGACGAGGTTCGTCTTGCCCTGCCCGTTGGGGCCCACGAACGCGGTGACGCCCGGGTCGAGCGGGACCTCGGCCCGGGCGTACGAACGGAAGTCGGCCAGCGACAGATGCGTGACGTGCATGGCCGACCTCTCCGGGGTGTCGCTCGGACTACTTGGACTCGACGGCGTGCCCGCCGAACTGGTTGCGCAGCGCCGAGATCATCTTCATCTGCGGCGAATCGTCCTGCCGGGACGCGAACCGCGCGAACAGCGAGGCGGTGATCGCGGGCAGCGGCACGGCGTGGTCGATGGCGGCCTCGACGGTCCAGCGCCCCTCGCCGGAGTCCTGCGCGTAACCGCGCAGCGTGTCCAGGTGCTCGTCCTGGTCCAGCGCGTTCACCGCGAGGTCGAGCAGCCAGGACCGGATGACCGTCCCCTCCTGCCAGGACCGGAAGACCTCGCGTACGTCGGTGACGGAGTCGACCTTCTCCAGCAGCTCCCAGCCCTCGGCGTACGCCTGCATCATGGCGTACTCGATGCCGTTGTGGACCATCTTCGCGAAGTGCCCGGCACCGACCTTGCCCGCGTGGACGGAGCCGAAGTCGCCCTCGGGCTTCAGGGCGTCGAAGACCGGCTGGACCTTCGCGATGTGCTCGGCGTCGCCGCCGTACATGAGCGCGTAGCCGTTGGTGAGGCCCCAGACGCCGCCGGAGACACCGCAGTCGACGAAGCCGATGCCCTTGGCCGCCAGCTCCTCGGCGTGCTTCTCGTCGTCCGTCCAGCGGGAGTTGCCGCCGTCCACGACGACGTCCCCGGGATCGAGGAGTTCGGCCAGCTCGTCGACGGTCGCCTGGGTGGCCGCACCCGCCGGGACCATCACCCACACGACGCGCGGCGCCTGGAGCGTGTCCACAAGGTCCTTGAGGCTGTGGACGTCCGCGAGTTCCGGGTTGCGGTCGTACCCGACGACGGTGTGGCCCGCGCGGCGGATCCGCTCGCGCATGTTGCCACCCATCTTGCCGAGGCCGACGAGACCGAGCTCCATCAGTGGTTCCTTAGGTTGCGGTGGGGCGGGAGGGGTGCGTGTGCACCCCGCACGACCCTAAACCCGGAGGTCAGCGCACAGTTGTGGGCATAACCGCTCAGATGCTCTCTCGTCCCGCCCCGGCTCAGCGGGTTCAGCCGCTCAGCCGCTCAGCCGCACCGGCATGATCAGGTACTTGTACGCCTCGTCCGCCTCGGCGTCGAGCGCGGGCTTGCCGCTCAGCAGCGCGGGCTTCGTCGACGTCGTGAACGACAGCTGCGCCACCGGGGAGTCGATCGCGCTCAGGCCGTCCAGCAGGAACGTCGGGTTGAAGGCGATGGAGATGTCGTCGCCCTCCAGGTTCGCGTCGACGCGCTCCACAGCCTGTGCGTCGTCGCTGGAACCGGCCTCCAGGATGAGCACACCCTGTTCGAAACTCAGCCGCACCGGGGTGTTCCGCTCGGCGACCAGCGCGACACGCTTGACCGCCTCCACGAAGGGGGCCGTCTCGATCACGGCGACGGAGTTGAACTCGGTCGGGAAGAGCGTGCGGTACTTCGGGAGGTCGCCCTCCAGCAGACGCGTCGTCGTCCGGCGGCCCGCGCCCTCGAAGCCGATCAGGCCCTCGCCGGAGCCCGAGCCGGAGAGCGCCAGGATGACGCTGTCGCCGCTGGTGAGCGCCTTGGCCGTGTCCAGCAGGGTCTTCGCGGGCACCAGCGCGACCGCCGACGCCTCGGGGTTCTCCGGCTTCCACAGGAACTCGCGGACGGCGAAGCGGTAGCGGTCCGTGGACGCCAGCGTGACCGTGTCGCCCTCGATCTCGATCCGGACGCCGGTCAGCACCGGGAGCGTGTCGTCACGCCCGGCGGCGATGGCGACCTGGGCGGCGGCGGAGGCGAAGACCTCGCCCGGCACGGTGCCCGTCGCGTTCGGCATCTGCGGGAGCGCCGGGTACTCCTCCACAGGCAGTGTGTGGAGCGTGAACCGCGAGGAGCCGCAGACCACCGTCGCCCGTACACCGTCTGTGGAAATCTCCACCGGCCTGTTCGGCAGCGCCCGGCAGATGTCCGCGAGCAGCCGCCCCGACACCAGGACCGTGCCCTCCTCGTCGACCTCGGCCTCGACGCCGACCCGCGCGGAGACCTCGTAGTCGAAGCTCGACAGGCTCAGCTGGCCTTCCTCGGCCTTCAGCAGGAGGCCGGCGAGGACAGGCGCCGGCGGGCGGGCCGGGAGGCTGCGCGCCGCCCAGGCCACGGCCTCCGCGAGTACGTCGCGTTCCACCCGGATCTTCACTCTTGCCGCCTCCTGCTGTTGCCGGCGCTTCTCGGCCTGCTTCGCCTTCGTCGTCTGTCTGGGTGTCACGGCCCTCGGCGAGGGGAAGGACATCCGGGGACCAGTCTGACGCACCCCACTGACACCTGGTGCCCCTCGGGGTCAAGTCGTGACAACGGGCAGCCGGAGGCCGCGGAGCGAGTTGTGCACAGGCCCCGCTTCGAACCGATTCCCAGGCTCTCTCTAGTTGGTCTTAGTAGTAGGGCCTGTGGATACAGTGGATAACCCCGTTTTCCCAGCTCAGGGCCCGAATTTTATCCACCGACCCTGTGGATGGCTCCGGTGGATAACCCACCTCATCTGTGGAGAACGAAAAGTTCTGCACACCCCGTCCACAGACCGGGCCCGGTTGTCCCCAGCTGCGTCCCCAGGTTTACCCACGTTTCCCACAGGCCAACCCGGCACCTTCGTGTGACGCGCTTCACTCGACCCGGTGAGGAGGCGCGTCGTGTTGCCGAACAGTGGACAACGCTGTGGAGAACCCCCTCCTCCCTGGGGAAAACGCCCCCCAACCTGGGGAAACCCGGTGGACAACTTCATCCCCACCCTGTGGACCGCCAAGTTGTCCACACCCTGTGGAAAACCTTTATCCACTAATCCACAGCCACCTGACCTGCCCAGATGATCTCGCACACCCCCAGCCTGTGGACACAGTCTGGACAACTCCACGGTCCCCACCCTGTGGAAGCCAAAAACCCACCGAATCTGTGGACGAAGGCCGTAACCCTCGCGGGATTCGAACACCGAGCCCGCCGAGGAAGCACCGGGAAGCACCGGGGAAGCCCCCGAGGGAGCCGCCCCGGCAGCCTGCCGCCGGGCAGAACCTGCCCGACGGACCGGCCGAGGCCCCTCTTCTTCAGCCCGTCTGGGGGCACCTCCCTGCTCGAAGAGCTTGGGGGAGTTTGAGGACGAGGCCCTTTCGGGGCCGATCAACCACCCACCCACCCGAAGCAGCCCCCACCTCCCCCACCCACCCCTGGCGGGGTCGAAGGGGCGGCAGCCCCTGGGGATGGGACGGGTAAGGGCGGCGGGGGCGAGGAAACTCACAGGGTGTGGACGGCGAAGGGCGCCCCCGGTCGTCCAGGGGCGCCCTCAGCGGTCGTACGCGGCTCAGCCGTTCTTGATGCGGTTCGTCAGTTCCGTCACCTGGTTGTAGATCGACCGCCGCTCAGCCATGAGGTTGCGGATCTTGCGGTCCGCGTGCATGACCGTGGTGTGGTCACGGCCCCCGAACAGCGCACCGATCTTGGGCAGGGAGAGGTCGGTCAGCTCTCGGCACAGGTACATGGCGATCTGCCGGGCGGTCACCAGGGCCCGCCCCCGCGAGGTCCCGCAGAGGTCCTCGACGGTCAGCCCGAAGTAGTCGGCCGTGGCGCTCATGATCGCCGTGGAGGTGATCTCGGGCGCCGAGTCCTCCCCCCCGGGGATGAGGTCCTTGAGGACGATCTCCGTGAGGCCCAGGTCGACGGGCTGCCGGTTGAGGGACGCGAACGCGGTGACCCGGATCAACGCCCCCTCCAGCTCACGGATGTTGCGCGAGATCCGGGAGGCGATGAACTCCAGGACCTCCGGCGGCGCGTTGAGCTGCTCCTGCACGGCCTTCTTGCGCAGGATCGCGATCCGCGTCTCCAGCTCGGGCGGCTGCACGTCCGTGATCAGCCCCCACTCGAAACGGTTCCGCAACCGGTCCTCAAGGGTGACGAGCTGCTTGGGAGGCCGGTCGCTGGAGAGAACGATCTGCTTGTTCGCGTTGTGCAGCGTGTTGAACGTGTGGAAGAACTCCTCCTGCGTCGACTCCTTGTCCGCGAGGAACTGGATGTCGTCGACGAGCAGGATGTCCATCTCCCGGTACCGCTTGCGGAAGCTGTCGCCCTTGCCGTCCCGGATGGAGTTGATGAACTCGTTGGTGAACTCCTCGGAGGACACGTACCGCACGCGCGTACCGGGGTACAGGCTGCGCGCGTAGTGCCCGATGGCGTGCAGGAGGTGCGTCTTCCCGAGCCCGGACTCGCCGTAGATGAACAGCGGGTTGTACGCCTTGGCGGGCGCCTCGGCGACGGCGACGGCCGCGGCGTGCGCGAACCGGTTGGACGCGCCGATCACGAACGTGTCGAAGAGGTACTTGGGATTGAGCCGGGCGGTCGGCTCACCGGGCCCCTTGGCGGCCGGGGCCCCTCCGGAGGCGGGCGCGGGAGCCCCGCCGGGCCGGTGCGCGGGCTCGGGCAGCTCACGCCGTACGGGGTCGCGCTGGTCGTAGTCGGGCCGGGAGGGCGCCTCGTAGGGGGGCCGCTCGGCCGCCGGTGGCCGGTACGCCTCGGGCGCGGCCCGCCGCTCGGGCCCGGCGGGGTACGCGTCCTGCCCGTACGGCTCCTTCTGGCTGTACGGCTCCTGTGATCCGTACGACTCCGGCGGCGTGCCCGCGTACGGATCGCGCTCGGGGAAGCCGAGCCGCTGCTGCTGCCAGCCGCCGTACTCGTCGGGCCGCTCCGCGCGCTCGGGCCGGTCGGGGCGTTCCGCGCGGGGCCAGGCGCCGGGCTCGGGCCGCTGGTACTCGGCGGGGTAGGCGGGCCGGACCGCGGGCAGGGGCCGCTCGGCCCGCTCGCCGGGGGGCTCGGAGCGGTGCCGGCCGTAGCCGCCCTCGTAGGGATCGTCGTACTGCGGCTCGTAGTCGGAGCGGGCCGGGGCGTCGTAGGTCGGCTTCTCGTACGACGGCGGCGGGAGCTCGGGCTCGTCGTAGCGGGGCTGCGGGGCTGCGGGGGGCGCGGGCGGGGGCTCGCCCGCGGACTCGTCGACGGTGATCGCGATCCGGATCGGCCGCCCGCACTCGCGGCTCAGGCTCTCGCTGACGATCGGCGCGAGCCGCCCTTCGAGGACGTTCTTCGCGAACTCGTTCGGTACGGCGAGCAGGGCGGTGTCCGCGACCAGCGCGAGGGGCTGGGTGCGCCGCAGCCACCGTTCGTCCTTGACCTCCATCCCCTGTCCGCGACCTTCGCCGAGGAGCTGCTCCAGTACTCGCGGCCACACTGCGGCAAGATCGGCAGGTACGTCAGCCACAGGGCACGCTCTCTCGAAGGTCCCACGATCGTGTGATCTCGGGACGGTGCGGGATGTAAATCGGGTGGGGCGGGGGACATGGGAACGAATCGGAGTCCAGTCACGGTAGTCAGCGCGTGGGGTGCGGTTCAAGTTGTTGTCCACAGCCTGGGGACAGTGTCTCCCGGCGACCCCTGGTTTGACCGGATGGCGGCGCCCCGCGTACCGTAACCAGGTCGAGTTGTCGATGGCTGCTGCCGCCTGCCTCCGATGGGCACAGATCGCGTCAGGTGATCGGGAAGCGGTGCACTCGGGCGTAAGCGAGAGCTACTCGTGGGCGCACGGTGACAGCCAGGACGGCACCCGCCGCCCCCGATTTGATTTCTGGAGCCCCCGAGTGAGCAAGCGCACCTTCCAGCCGAACAACCGCCGTCGTGCCAAGACCCACGGCTTCCGCCTGCGGATGCGTACCCGTGCCGGTCGCGCGATCCTGGCGACCCGCCGCAGCAAGGGTCGCGCCCGTCTGTCCGCCTGATCCCGGTCAGGTCATGCCGTCGTGCTGCCCACCGAGAACCGGCTGAGGCGGCGCGAGGACTTCGCGACCGCGGTACGGCGAGGCCGCCGGGCCGGACGCCCGACGCTCGTCGTCCACCTTCGCAGCGATGCAACGGACCCGCACGCGCCTGGGGAGAACGCTCCCCCGACGCGTGCGGGTTTCGTCGTGAGCAAGGCCGTGGGAAAGGCCGTCGTGCGCAACACGGTGAAACGCCGGCTGCGCCACCTGATGCGCGAGCGGATCGCCTCGCTGCCCCCCGGTAGCCTGGTAGTAGTACGAGCGCTGCCCGGATCGGGCGACGCCGGCCACGCACAACTGGCCCAGGACCTCGATGCCGCCCTTCGACGGCTGTTGGGAGGGGGCACGCGATGAAGTACCCGCTGCTGGCCCTGATCAAGCTGTACCAGTGGACGATCAGTCCGCTGCTCGGGCCGGTGTGCAAGTACTACCCGTCGTGCTCCCACTACGGATACACAGCCATCGACCGGCACGGCGCGGTCAAGGGAACAGCGCTCACCGCCTGGCGCATCCTGCGATGCAACCCGTGGTCCCTGGGCGGTGTGGACCACGTGCCGCCGCGGAAACGACCGCGATGGCACGAGATGCTGCGCGACGCCTGGCGTGCGCGCACGGGCGGGACCTCCGCCGCCGAACCGGCCACCGAAGGCACCAGTCCTTCGGGCCCGGCCGCAGAGCCCCCGTCCCATGCCCAAGGAGCATGATTAGTGGACACGATTGCCAGCCTGTTCAGCTTCATCACGACACCTGTGTCCTGGGTCATCGTCCAGTTCCACAAGGTGTACGGGGCCATCTTCGGCCCCGACACCGGGTGGGCCTGGGGCCTGTCGATCGTGTCTCTGGTGATCCTCATCCGGATCTGCCTGATCCCGCTCTTCGTGAAGCAGATCAAGGCCACGCGCGCCATGCAGACGCTCCAGCCCGAGATGAAGAAGATCCAGGAGCGCTACAAGAACGACCGGCAGCGCCAGTCCGAGGAAATGATGAAGCTGTACAAGGACACGGGTACCAACCCGCTGTCCTCGTGCCTTCCGATCCTCGCCCAGTCGCCCTTCTTCTTCGCCCTCTACCACGTCCTCAGCGGTATCGCCTCGGGCAAGACCATCGGCGTCATCAACGACGACCTGCTGGCGAGCGCGCGTCAGGCGCACATCTTCGGCGCCCCGCTGGCCGTGAAGTTCACGGACAGCGCCGCGAAGGTCGAATCGCTCGGCGCCTCGCTGACCGACGTACGCGTCGTCACCGCGATCATGATCGTCCTGATGTCGGCGTCGCAGTTCTTCACGCAGCGCCAGCTGATGACGAAGAACGTCGACACCACGGTCAAGACGCCGTACATGCAGCAGCAGAAGATGCTCATGTACATCTTCCCGGTCATGTTCGCCGTCTTCGGCATCAACTTCCCCGTCGGTGTCCTCGTCTACTGGCTGACCACCAACGTGTGGACCATGGGCCAGCAGATGTTCGTCATCCGCAACAACCCGACCCCGGGTTCGAAGGCGCAGGCGGCGTACCTGGAGCGGCTCTCGAAGCACGTCGAGCACCACGGCAAGATCCGCCGACGGGGCGAGAAGGTCATCGTCAAGGCGATCGTCGCCAAGGGCCGTGACCGCAACGAGGCGGAGCGCAAGTTCATCAACGGTCTGACCAAGCTCGGTCTCGCCGCGCAGGCCGACGGCAGCGTGGCCAAGAGCGAGGTCCAGGTCATCGAGCACGAGGACGGCACGACGACGCCCGCCGGCGCCCCCAAGCGCCAGCAGCCCAAGCGTCAGTCGAAGTCCCAGCGCCAGTCCGGCGGCCCCGCCAAGGCGGCCGACGAACCCGCTCCGACGACCTCGCTCACCAAGTCCGACGAGCCGCAGGACACCCCGCCCGCCGCCAAGCCCGCCGGTCCCAAGCCGGGCGCCGGAGGTGGCCGCAGCAAGGCCCAGTCCGGGCAGCGCAAGGGTGGCCAGCAGCGCCCCAAGTCCCCCTCCAAGAAGTAAGAAGGAGCCCATCCCGTGACGGAAGGCACCACCTCCGCCGCCGCCGAGGGTGCAGACACCCTGACCCGCCTGGAGCAGGAGGGCGAGATCGCGGCGGACTACCTTGAGGGTCTCCTCGACATCGCCGACCTCGACGGCGACATCGACATGGACGTCGAAGCCGACCGTGCCTCTGTGTCGATCATCAGCGACTCCAGCGGCCGCGATCTCCAGAAGCTGGTCGGCCGCGACGGCGAGGTGCTGGAGGCACTCCAGGAGCTGACGCGCCTCGCCGTGCACCGCGAGACCGGTGACCGCAGCCGTCTGATGCTGGACATCGCGGGCTACCGCGCCCAGAAGCGCACCGAGCTCTCCGAGCTGGGCGCCAAGGCCGCCGCCGACGCGAAGAACTCCGGCGAGCCGGTCCGCCTCAAGCCCATGACCCCCTTCGAGCGCAAGGTCGTGCACGACGCGGTCAAGGCGGCCGGCCTGAGCAGCGAGTCCGAGGGCGAGGAGCCCCAGCGCTTCGTCGTCGTGCTGCCCGGCTGAATGCGGTAGAACGCCGGTTCAGGCAGCGTGTTTTTCCCGGCCCCGTCTGTCTTGTCGTACAGACGGGGCCGGTCTTTTGTCAGTCAGGTGGTTCGGTGCCGGCGCTCGGTGCGCCGGTGCGGTACGGAAGGACGGTCCCCGTGACGGAGGCAGCGGAACTCCCCCCTGCGCCCGAGGAGGCTCGTGAGGTATTCGGCGATCGCTTCGCGGACGCGGTCCGGTACGCCGAACTGCTGGCCGAGACGGGCGTGCAGCGCGGTCTCATCGGCCCCCGCGAGGTGCCCCGGCTCTGGGAGCGGCACCTCCTCAACTGCGCGGTGCTCTCCGAGGCCGTGCCCGAGGAGGTGACCGTGTGCGACGTCGGCTCGGGCGCCGGGCTGCCCGGGATCCCGCTCGCGCTGGTCCGGGACGACCTCAAGATCACCCTGCTGGAGCCGCTGCTGCGGCGCACCAACTTCCTGAACGAGGTCGTCGAACTGCTCGGCCTCGACCATGTCACCGTCGTCCGGGGACGCGCCGAGGAGGTCATGGGCAAGCTCCAGCCCGTCCACGTGGTGACCGCCCGCGCGGTGGCCCCCCTCGACCGCCTTGCCACCTGGGGCATCCCCCTGCTGCGTCCCTACGGCGAGATGCTCGCGCTCAAGGGCGACGCCGCCGAGGAGGAGCTGAAGAGCGCGGCGACCGCGCTGACCAAGCTCGGCGCGGTCGGGACGTCGATCCTCCACGTCGGCGAGGGCATCGTCGACCCGCTCTCCACGGTCGTCCGGGTCGAGGTCGGCGAGAGCCCCGGCGGGGTCCGGTTCGCGGCGAAGCGCGCCAAGGCGGCGCGGACGGGGCGGGCCCGGCGCCGACGATAGGACCACCGCGCCGGTCAGATTCCGGCGTTTGAGTGGATATCTGACGGAGTGTCGCGGCCGTTCGACGGGCGGCGCTGGGCATCGTGTTTCACGTGAAACGTCGCTCCCTGCTGCACGGCATCATCAGCCGTGGCCGCGCCGCGGCCGAACCCCGCGACCGTAAGCCTCTCGGTTCACTCGATGAGGGAACGGAGTTGTCCACAGAGGTGGATTTCTCCACAGAAGACCAGACCTCACTGGTTCACGACCATGGAGACATGGGAGGCTCTGTTTATCGCGAGCCTGATGTCGAGGAGAGTGAATCCTTGCGGTCCGACGCCAACATCGCGGGACCGATGACCGATCCGGTCCCCGGTCCCCGTACCGAGCCGTTGGGGGACGATGTTTCACGTGAAACACCGCCCCCGATGGACGACACCCCGATCGGTCGTGCTGCCCAACTAGCGGTGGAGGCGCTGGGTCGTGCCGGTGAGGGCCTGCCACGGCCCGAGCAGACCCGCATCATCGTGGTCGCCAACCAGAAGGGCGGCGTGGGCAAGACGACCACGACCGTCAACCTGGCCGCGTCCCTCGCCCTGCACGGCGGCCGAGTCCTGGTGGTCGACCTCGACCCCCAGGGCAATGCCTCGACAGCTCTGGGAATCGACCACCACGCCGAAGTACCGTCCATCTACGACGTGTTGGTCGACAGCCGCCCGCTGTCCGAGGTCGTCCAGCCCGTCCCGGACGTCGAGGGCCTCTTCTGCGCCCCGGCCACGATCGACCTCGCCGGCGCGGAGATCGAACTCGTCTCCCTGGTGGCCCGCGAGAGCCGGCTCCAGCGAGCGATCCAGGCGTACGAGCAGCCCTTGGACTACGTCCTCATCGACTGCCCGCCCTCGCTCGGCCTGCTGACGGTCAACGCGATGGTGGCCGGCGAGGAGGTCCTGATCCCGATCCAGTGCGAGTACTACGCCCTGGAGGGCCTGGGCCAACTCCTGCGCAACGTCGACCTGGTACGGGGGCACCTCAACCCCACCCTGCATGTGTCGACCATCCTGCTCACCATGTACGACGGCCGGACGCGCCTCGCGTCGCAGGTCGCGGAAGAGGTGCGCACCCACTTCGGCGAGGAGGTGCTGCGGACGAGCATTCCCCGCTCGGTCCGTATCTCCGAGGCGCCGAGCTACGGGCAGACGGTGCTGACCTACGATCCGGGATCGAGCGGCGCCCTCTCCTATCTTGAGGCGGCACGAGAACTCGCGCTGAAGGGCGTCGGCCTCACCTACGAGGCCCCCCACGCCCATATCGGCGCCCAGAACAACCCGAACATGGTGGAGGGGATCCAGTGAGTGAACGACGGAGGGGGCTGGGTCGTGGGCTAGGCGCACTGATCCCCGCTGCCCCGACGGAGAAGTCGCCGGCTCAGGCCGCGCTGGGAGGTTCCGCATCTCCCTCGGCGGTCCCGCTGCTGACGACCGACCGGGGGGTGGCCGCGGCGAAGGTGGCCACGCTCCCGGCGCCTGTTTCACGTGAAACAGAGGAGCCGATCGAACCGGAGCTGCCGGCGCCCCCCATCGGCGCCCACTTCGCCGAGATCCCCCTCGACGACATCACGCCCAACCCCCGCCAGCCCCGTGACGTCTTCGACGAGGACGCACTGCACGAGCTGATCACCTCCATCCAGGAGGTCGGTCTCCTCCAGCCGGTCGTGGTCCGGCAGACGGGCCCCGCGCGCTACGAGCTCATCATGGGCGAGCGGCGCTGGCGGGCCTGCCGCGAGGCGGGACTTGAGGCGATCCCAGCGATCGTCCGCGCCACGGACGACGAGAAGCTCCTCCTGGACGCCCTTCTGGAGAACCTCCACCGGGCCCAGCTCAACCCGCTGGAAGAGGCCGCGGCCTACGACCAGCTGCTGAAGGACTTCAACTGCACGCACGACCAGTTGGCGGACCGCATCGGCCGGTCCCGTCCTCAGGTCTCCAACACCCTGCGGCTGCTGAAGCTCTCGCCCGCCGTGCAGCGCCGGGTCGCGGCCGGGGTGCTCTCCGCCGGGCACGCCCGCGCTCTGCTCTCCGTCGATGACTCGGAGGAGCAGGACCGGCTGGCCCACCGCATCGTCGCCGAGGGGCTCTCGGTGCGGGCGGTCGAGGAGATCGTCACCCTCATGGGGTCCCGTCCCCAGACCCCGCAGCGGGTCAAGGGGCCGCGGGCCGGTGGCCGGGTCTCCCCGGCGCTGTCGGACCTCGCGACCCGGCTGTCGGACCGCTTCGAGACACGGGTGAAGGTCGACCTCGGGCAGAAGAAGGGGAAGATCACCGTCGAGTTCGCCTCGATGGAGGACCTGGAGCGCATCCTCGACTCCCTCGCCCCTGGTGAGGGCCCGGCCCTGCAGAAGGGGCTCCTGGAGGGCGGCAGCGAGGAAGCGGAGGCGTAGGCGAGGGGTCGGGCCTCCGGTCGCGCTCGCCGTGCCGGGAGCGGCTGCCAGGGGAGTCCGACGCCCTGCCGGAGCCTGAGCGGGCCGTGTCCGGTATCCACCGGAACACGGCCCGCTCTTTGCTTTTCCGCCGTATCGGGGCCTTCTCTTCCTGGATACGATGCGGACGGGTATGGCGCATCCACCGGGCAGCACCTCTGAGGGGGAGGCGGAGGCCATGCGAACGATGAGCCGGACCGGACTGGTGAGCGCGGGCCTCGGGCTGGGCACGGTCGGCGGGTTCGTCGGCAGTCTGCTCAGAGAACGCAGTGCTCTGGCAGCCGCCCGCAACGCCGCGGGCGAGAGAAGCGAGGAACAGGCTTCATGGGGCGTCGGCTCGTACCGCTCACGCTGGACAACCTCCAGGATCTTCCCCAGCGCTGTCGCTCGTGTGTCTTCTGGGAGCTCGACCCCGTCAGCGGCGAAGCAGCGCTGAAAGCGGGGACCCCGGCGCTGGAGAAGGAGGCGTGGATCTCCGCAGTCCTGCTCGACTGGGGGTCCTGCGGCCGGGTCGTCTACGTCGACGAGGCGCCCGTCGGGTTCGTGCTGTACGCGCCGCCCGCCTATGTGCCCCGCTCCACGGCGTTCCCGACGAGTCCGGTCTCCTCGGACGCGGTGCAGTTGATGACCGGGTTCATCCTGCCGGGGTATCAGGGGCAGGGGCTCGGGCGGGTGATGGTCCAGACGGTCGCCAAGGATCTGCTGCGGCGGGGGTTCAGGGCGATCGAGGCGTTCGGGGACGCACGCTGGAGCGGGCCGAGCTGTGTGCTGCCGGCCGACCATCTGCTGGCGGTGGGCTTCAAGACGGTCCGGCCGCATCACGCGCACCCCCGGCTGAGGCTGGAGCTGCGGACGACGCTCTCCTGGAAGGAAGATGTGGAGCTGGCGCTGGACCGGCTGCTGGGGGCGGTACAGAAGGAGCCGGTGCTGAGGCCGCTGTGATGCGGCATGCGAAAGGGCCGACCCTGGTGTGGGTCGGCCCTTCGATGTTTCACGTGAAACATCGCCTCGCTCGGCGCTGAAGCTTGCTCGGCGCTGAGCCTTATTCGGCGATGAACTCCTCCAGGTCGCGCACGATCGCGGCCTTCGGCTTGGCGCCGACGATCGTCTTGGCGACCTCGCCACCCTGGTAGACGTTCAGGGTCGGGATCGACATGACGCCGTACTTGAGCGCCGTCTCCTGGTTCTCGTCGATGTTCAGCTTGACGATCTCGATCTTCTCGCCGTACTCGGCGGCAATCGCCTCAAGGGAGGGCGCGATCTGGCGGCACGGGCCGCACCACTCGGCCCAGAAGTCCACCAGGACGGGCTTGTCGCTCTTGAGGACGACCTCTTCGAAATCGGCGTCGGTCACGTGCTTGAGGGTGCCGGCCACGGGGGCTCCTTAAATCTTCTGCGAGGGGGAGACTTTGGTGCAGGGGGTCAGACAGCGGTCTTCTCGGCGGTCTGCTCCTCGTCCGCGAGGGCCGCGAGGAAACGCTCGGCGTCGAGCGCGGAGGAGCAGCCGGTACCGGCGGCGGTGATCGCCTGGCGGTAGGTGTGGTCGACGACGTCACCCGCCGCGAAGACACCGGTCAGGTTGGTCCGGGTCGAGGGAGCCTCGACCTTCAGGTAGCCCTCGCCGTCCAGGTCGAGCTGGCCCTTGAAGAGCTCGGTGCGCGGGTCGTGGCCGATCGCGATGAACAGGCCGGTGACCGGGAGGTCGGACAGCTCACCGGTCTTGAGGTTGCGCAGCTTCAGCCCGGCGAGCTTCTGCTCACCCTGGATCTCGGCGACCTCGCTGTCCCAGACGAACTTGATCTTCGGGTCGGTGAAGGCGCGCTCCTGCATCGCCTTGGAGGCGCGCAGGGAGTCCCGGCGGTGGACGATCGTCACGGACCGGGCGAAGCGCGAGAGGAAGGTCGCCTCCTCCATCGCGGTGTCGCCGCCGCCGATCACGGCGATGTCCTGGTCCTTGAAGAAGAACCCGTCACAGGTGGCACACCAGGAGACACCGCGCCCGGAGAGCACGTCCTCGTTCGGCAGGCCGAGCTTGCGGTGCTGGGAGCCGGTCGTGACGATGACGGCCTTCGCCTTGTGGACCGTGCCCGCGGTGTCCGTGACGGTCTTGATCTCACCGGTGAGGTCGACGGACACGATGTCGTCCGGGATCAGCTCGGCACCGAAGCGCTCCGCCTGGGCGCGCATGTTGTCCATCAGGTCGGGGCCCATGATGCCGTCACGGAAGCCCGGGAAGTTCTCCACCTCGGTGGTGTTCATCAGGGCGCCGCCCGCGGTGACGGCGCCTTCGAACACCAGCGGCTTCAGCGACGCGCGCGCGGTGTAGAGGGCTGCCGTGTAACCGGCGGGCCCGGAGCCGATGATGATCACGTTACGGACGTCGCTCACGGCTTGGTTCCTCGTCTCTGGTCTGCGTCGTTCGACCGGTGGGAGCATCCCTGCGCTCTCACCCCACCCAACGGATATTAAGGGGCGTGCATTCCCGGTGTGTCCGGGCACACGGAGGCTCGGTCGCGGCGGACGGGACGCCGTGAGCTACGGGTGGGCGTAGGAACCCTTGAGGAGCACGTCGGCCTGGGTGGAAGGGTGCTGCTCACAGGCCCGGTCGACGAGGTAGGCGTCGACGTGGCTGCTGTCGGAGGCGTTGCGGAACACGACGAGGAGGACGTCCTTGCCCTCGTAGACGCCTTCCTTCGAGGCGAGCGCAGGGTCCGTACGGTCCGTGCCCTTCAGGACGCAGGGGGGGACGTTCGGGGTGCTGAGCACCTGGGGGCTCTCGACGTTCCCTTGGATGCCGACCTCGCCCCTGGGGGCGCGGGAGGAGCGGCTGCTCTTGAGGGCGGTGTTCACGGATTCCTGGAAGGTGCCCTTGGCGAAGGTGTCCGCGGCTGTGGGGCCGCCGCTGTCCCCGTCGCCCCCGACGAGAGAAGAGAACAGGACCGAGCCGAGGCCCAGGGCGGCGGCGGTGAAGACCCCGAGGACGGCCGCTGTGCGGCGACGGCTTCGGGGACGGTCCTTGCTTTTACGGCCAGGGCCGGTGGTGGCGGTGCGGGCGCGGCCGGAGGGGCGGCTGGGGGCGCGGTCGGGTGCCGATGTTTCACGTGAAACACCGGCAACTTCGGCGGTCACCTCAGCGTCCGGCTCCCCGGTTTCGACTGTCACATCAGGTACCGCGGTCTCAGAGGCCCCCGCCTCCGCCGCCAGCGCCGCGTCGATCCGCAGCACGACGTCGTCCGGCATACTCACCGGCTCCGGGAAGGTGCCGAGGAGGTCGCGGAGCTCCTCCAGGGACGCGTGGGTGTCGGTGCAGGGCTCGCAGGTGTCCAGGTGCCGGTGCAGCTCGGCGCTCCGGGACGGGGGGAGGAGACCCTCGGTGAGGTCGGAGAGCTCAGCGACGTCCGGGTGCCCGGCCGTGTCCGTCGTCGATGTCACGCTCGCCCACCTCCGCCCTTCGCGGTAGCTGAATCGCCGGTGCCGGCTCCGTCCGGACCCTTCTCGCAGGGATCCGCTGACGGTGGGACGGATGTCCCCGGTCCCCGGTTCCGTCTGGTGCCCGGCCCCTTCTCGTCGCCGCTGTTTTCCGGCCGGAGATGGGTGAGCAACGGGAGGAGTCTGGCGCGGCCCCTGGCGCAGCGGCTCTTCACGGTGCCGGTGGGGACGTCGAGCACCTTGGCCGCCTCGGCGACGGGGTAGCCCTGCATGTCGACGAGGACGAGAGCCGCGCGCTGGTCCGGCGGGAGCGTGCCGAGGGCCTCGATGAGCTGGCGGTGGACGTCACCCCGCTCGACCGGTTCCGAGGCCGACTCGTGGGGCTCCAGGAGCTGTTCGAGCCGCTCGGTGTCGTCGACCGGCGAGGTCTTGCGCGAGGCGGCCTTGCGGGCCCGGTCGAGGCAGGCGTTCACGGTGATGCGGTGCAGCCAGGTCGTGACGGCGGACTGCCCCCGGAAGGTGTGCGCGGCCCGGTACGCCGACACCAGCGCGTCCTGCACGGCGTCGGCGGCCTCCTCCCGGTCCCCCAGCGTCCGCAGCGCGACGGCCCACAGCCGGTCACGGTGCCGCCGCACGATCTCACCGAAGGCGTCGGGGTCGCCTGTCACATGGCGGGCGAGCAGATCGGAATCGCTCACACCGTCGAACCCGGCGCCTTCCGCCATCGGCCTCCTCCCCCTCCGGTGAGATGTCAGCCCGTGAACTTCACGTTCGTTATGGCCTGCTTGTACCCGGCGCCGTTGTACTCGTCCTTGCCCGAGTACGGCAGCGCCGTCAGCCATACGAGAACGTACCGCGTCTTCACCGCGGTCTTGGCGGAGAACGTGAGTTGGCTGCTGGAGGTCTCCTTCTCGGCGATCTTCGTCATCGAGCTGAGAGGAGCGGAGGAGGAGAGCGAGTCGGTGGCGTACAGGGCACCGGTCGTGTGGTCCCCGCCGTAGAGGAGCTCTATCGAGGCGCCCGACACGGACTGTTCGGAGCCGAGGTCGTAGACGATGCCGACGCCCTCCTTGAACGGAGCGAGGGTGGGGCCGCCGGTGAACGTGTACGTCCGCCAGTAGGTGGAGCCCTTCGTGTCGTAGGTCAGACCCACGTCGTCCGGGTGCTGCGGCTTGCCGTCCGGGTAGTACTCGGCGGCGTCCTCGATCGTGAGGGTCTTGACCGGCTTCGGCGTGGCGCTGGGCTTGTCGCCGCCGCCGTCCGTCTGGGTCTGGTTGGTGTCGGAGTCCGCCTTGGCGAGGAGGGTCTCCGCGAGCTGCCAGCTGCCGAGGCCGAGGGCGGCGATGAGGAGGGCGGAGACCGCCCACTTCAGGGCCTTGCCGGTACGGCTCTGCAGCGGGGGCGGCGGGGTCGGGACCGGCTGGGTGACGCCGGGGTGGGGGGCCGGACGGCCGTACGTGCCCTGCTGGTAGGTGGTGCGCTGGTAGTCCGGGGGCGCGGTGAAGACCGGCTCCGGGGGGCGGATGCGGGGCATCTCGCCGATCGCCTTGACGAGTTCCTCCGGCGTCGTGCACGCGGACTCGTGCCGGGAGGCGGTCGCGCCGTCGTTGACGAGGGCGCGCATCGCCAGCTCGGACAGGCCCCGGTGGACGTGCGCGCGGACCTGGTCGGGGGCGATCAGGCCGATGTCCTTGGGCAGCCCGGCGAGGCCGTGCGCGTCGTTCTCGTACGGCCAGCGCTGGGTGAGCGCCGCGTACAGCAGGGCGCCGATCGCCTCGGTGTCGGTGCGCTGCGGGGTGTCGGAGGTGATGCCGCGCAGCGCGGCGTTCACCGCGAGGCCGCGGACGCGCCACTGCCCGGTGGAGGTGCGCAGGACGGCGTTGGGGTTGAGCCGCAGATGCGCGAGGCCCTCGCGGTGGGCGGCGGCCATGGCGGCGGCGAGCTGACTGACCATCTGGTACGCGTCGTGCGGCTCCAGAGGCCCGGCGGCCAGCAACGCGGTCAGCTCGACCGCGTCGGGCAGCCACTCGTGGACGACGTACACGAGGTCGTTCTCCTCGACGGCGTCCAGCACCTGCACGAACCGCGGGTCGCCGAGGAGGGCCGCCGAGCGGGCCGCGGCCAGCACGGAACGAGCCCGTGGATGGTCGGCCGGCAGGACGTGGACGCCCACCGCGCGGCGGAGTTTCTCGTCGACCGCGCGCCAACTGCTGAACCCGTCCAGAC
The DNA here is from genome assembly GCF_048159485.1 of Streptomyces sp. 4F14. Classification (NCBI taxonomy): domain Bacteria; kingdom Bacillati; phylum Actinomycetota; class Actinomycetes; order Kitasatosporales; family Streptomycetaceae; genus Streptomyces; species Streptomyces sp. 4F14. The sequence continues at coordinate 106,584 of NZ_JBLRVY010000010.1, read as the reverse complement.
GGGTGACGCACTCTTCGAGACGGTACCGTCTGGCAAGTTTGTGGCCGCTGTGCAGCTCCGGTGCCGAGGTCTTCCCGGGACGCTCCGTCCCGTCACTCCCCTGTACCTCGTCGCTGTCCGTGTCCCGCTCCCGGTTCTGGGCCACGCCGTCGGCCGTGGACTCGTCCGCCTTGGCGGTCGGCGGCTCGCCGCCGCCGTTCGCTGCCACGTCGACGGCAGCCGTGCTCCGTTCCGCCACCGTCGTTCCCTGCCTCCCCATGTCATCGCGCGCCGCCGGCGATCGTGCACGCCGTTCGACGCCGAACCAATTGTGCCCACAGTCCGCCGCTATGCACGACACACGGCGGCGGACGATGGTTGTGCGCTCGCCCCTAGGTCAGCGACCGAGTCGTCCGCGCACCATACCGACGAGCGAGTTGAGTTCCTCGATCCGCATCCGGCGCGCGGCCACGAAGAAGACTCCGAGCAGGACCGCCCCGCCGGCCAGCAGCGCGGCGAACGAGCCGCCGACGCCCTGCCCGAGGGTGTGGGCGATGCCGTAGCAGGCGGCGCCGCTGAGCAGCGCGGCCGGCACCGAGGCGATGCACAGCCGCGCGTACGTCCGCAGCACGCGCGCGCCGTCGAGGTCGCCGCCGAGCCGCTTGCGCAGCCGCGCCCAGGCGACCCCGACACCGATCGCGTACGCCAGACCGTACGCGGCGGACATCCCGATCACCGCCCAGCGGGACGGCAGCAGCAGGTAGCACAGCACCGAGGCGCCCGCGTTGACGGCGGCGACGATGACCGTGTTGTAGAAGGGGGTGCGGGTGTCTTCGTACGCGTAGAACGCGCGCAGGACGACGTACTGCACGGAGTAGGGGATCAGGCCGAGGCCGAAGGCCATCAGCATGTAGCCCATGTTCGTGGCCGAGCCGGTGCCCGAGGAGCCGAAGATCAGGGTGCACATCGGGATGCCGAGGGCGAGGAAGCCGAAGGCGATCGGGACGATGGCGACGGCCGTGGTGCGCAGGCCCTGCGAGATGTCGTCGCGGACCGCGCCCGCGTCGTGCTCGGCGGCCGAGCGCGCGAGGCGCGGCAGCAGCGCGGCCATCAGCGAGACGGTGATGATGGCCTGCGGCAGGCCCCAGATCAGCTGGGCGTTGGCGTAGGCGGCGAAGCCGGTGCCGTCGATCGGGGAAGCCTTGCCGGCCTTGGTGGAGAGCTGGGAGACGACGAGCGCGCCGGCCTGGTTGGCGAGGACGAACAGGAACGTCCACTTCGCGAGGGTGACGGCCTTGCCGAGGCCGTGGCCGCGCCAGTCGAAGCGCAGCCGCATCCGGAAGCCGGTCTCGCGCAGGTACGGGATCATCGCGAGGGCCTGGACGACGAGGCCGAGCAGGATGCCGACGCCCAGCAGGCGCTGGCCCTCCGGCGGGATGTTGGTGACCTTCATGCCGGAGTCGGCGGCGGTGCCGTAGACCCAGATGAACATGCCCAGCGTCACGATGATGACGATGTTGTTGAGGACCGGTGTCCACATCATCGCGCCGAACTTGCCGCGCGCGTTGAGGATCTGGCCCATCACGACGTGCACGCCCATGAAGAAGATCGACGGCAGGAAGTACTGGACGAAGGTGACACCGACGTTGTTGGCGGCCGGGTCGTTCGCGACGGAGTCCGACAGCAGGCGGATCAGCAGCGGGGCGCCGAAGATCGAGGCCGCGGTGAGGATGCCGAGCGCGACCATGACGAGGGTCAGCAGCCGGTTGGCGAACGCCTCGCCGCCGTCGTCGTCCTCCTTCATCGCGCGCACGAGCTGCGGCACGAAGACCGAGTTGAGGCCGCCGCCGACGGTCAGGATGTAGATCATCGTCGGGAGCTGGTAGGCGACCTGGAAGGTGTCGCCGAGGAGGCCGACGCCGAGCGCCGAGACGATCATCGCCGAGCGGACGAAGCCGGTGAGGCGCGAGACCATCGTGCCGGCCGCCATCACCGCGCTGGACTTCAGCAGCCCGGCGGCCTTGCCGCTCTTCTTCGCCTGAGCGGAGGGGGCGGTGGGGGTGGCGGGGACCGGTTCCGGGGGGTCGGGGACCGCGGCCGTGAGGTTCATCGTGCGGTCGTCGACGGGCACCGGCGCCTGGTACTGCGGGGCCGGGACCTGCGGGGTCTCGATGTGCGGGCGGTCGGTCTGCGGGCGCGGGGTCCGGGGGGCCTGGGGGGTGCCGCCCTGTCCCTGGTCGCGGAAGAGGTGGGCGAACGCGTCCGGCTGCGGCTGCTCCTCGCCGGAGTGCGTGACCAGGTCGTCGACGCCCACGAACTGCGTGGTGCGCGCGTCGTCGCCGTACGGCAGGTACTGCGTCGGGCCCTCCGGCTCGGGTGCCGGGGGCTGGGCCCAGACCTGCGGGTCGGGGGCGTACGCCGACTGCTGCGGCTGGCCGTACAGGGGCTGCGAGGGGTAGGTGCCGGGGGGTGGCGGGGGGTGCGCGGCGCGGTCGTACAGGGCCTCGGTGACCGGGTCCTGGGCGGTGAGGTCCTGCGCGCGGTAGGGGTCCTGGGCGAAGGCGTCCTGGAGGTAGGTGTCGGCGGGCTGCTGCGGCACCTGGCCGTGCTCGTGACCGCGCTCGGGCGGCGGCGGGCCCTCGGGGTGGCCCGAGCCGCCCACACCCTGGCCGCGGTCACCGTCGTACGGCGCGTTCATGGTTACCCCACCTCATCGTCCCGGGCCGACCGGCCACGACATCCTCAACGGTCCACTCTCTCACCCGTGCCGGACGGGTCCGTGCTTTCCGCTGCGGTGTCCGGTGTCTCGTCACTCGGCTGCTGCGGGTCGTCTGCCCCCGGCCCGGCGGCGGACTCCTCGGCGGGCTCACCGGCGTCCTCGTGCGCCGCGCGGGCGGCGGCGCGCTTGCGGTGGGTGTACATCCGGAAGCCGGCCAGCACCAGCAGCAGGAAGCCGCCGCCGATGACCAGCATGACCGTGGCCGTGATCTCGGTGACCCGCACGTCGAAGACGACTTCCTTGCCGTACGGCTGGCCGTCCTGGGTGTAGAGCTGCGCGATCACCGTCGTCTTGCCGTTGGTGTTGGCGGACGTGGCGAACTTCACGCTCGTGCTGTGCCCGCCGGAGACCGTGACGGACTGCTCGTCCCAGTCGTGGCCGGCGATCTCCAGCCGCGTCGGGTTCGTCGACGTGATCCGCAGGACCAGGTGGTCGACGCCCTGCACCAGGCTGTTCTGCACGGTCACCGGGATCATGGCGCTGCGCCCGGACAGCTTCATCTCCGACTTGTCGATCAGCCGGACCTGGTCGGTGAGCGTCGTCAGATGCGCCGCCACACCCTGCCGGTAGCTGCTCGCCGCCGTGCCGCGCCCGCGCCACGACGTCGACATCTCACGGTTTATGGCCCGCCCGAAGGGGGTCACGACCCGCGACTCGTCGGTCAGGATCACCTTGAAGTTGTCGAGCTTGTCCTGCGTGTTCGCGATGTCCTGGAACGCGCTCTTCGCCATCTCCTGCTTGCGCAGCGCCGACGGGTACGAGGACCTGCCGGGCACCGTCGTGGTGGCGCCCGGGTCGGGCTTGACCGCCGCGGTCGCCGCCAGGGCCTGCGCCTGGGACCAGGAGCCGCCCCGCAACGCCGTCACGGCCTTCGCGAGCGCCTGCGCCTGAGCGGCGGTCGGCATCCGCTGCGGCGCCACGACGACGCTGCGCTGCTTGTCGTTCTGGAGGTTCACGGCGAGGCTTTGCGCCAGGAAGTTCTGGACGGCGAGCGTGGCCGACGACGCGCTCGTCAGATCGCCCTGGAACGCCGTCGACAGCCGGTAGTCCGCGACGACCGCCGTGGTGCCGCCACCGATCGGACGGGCCGCGGACGGCGTGTACGACAGGTCGTCCTCCAGGCTGTCGCTGCGGGCGATCACCTTGTCGGCGCCCGCCGAGGTCGCGACCTTCACGATCGACGGGTCGACGGCCCCGTCCACCGGCCACGCGAAGTCGGTGGACGGCGTGACGTGCAGGACGGTGTCCACGGTCGTCGCGGCGACGTCGGTGGCGGCCTTGAGCTGGCTCAGCGTGCCCGTGACGTTCGTGCCGTTGTGGGCGAGGGAGGCCAGGTCGGGGTCGGCGAACGGCAGCGCGACGACCTCCTTGCCGGTCACGGCGCCCTGGAGCTCGGCGAGGAACTGCTTCGCCACGGCCGAGTGGGTGCCCGGGACGGTGGTGTCGTCGCCGGCCTGGACGCGGTAGCCGCCGCTCATCGCGTCGACGGACGCCAGCAGGTCCGGGTCGATCACCCAGGTGACGTCCAGGGACTTGCCCAGCGCCACGAGCTGCTCCAGGCGGCCGCCCGGAGCGATCTCCGCCGCGAGGTCGTCGTTGAGGAAGACCGGCGTCTGCTGCTGGTTCGAGCCTGTCTCCGCCGTCACGTGCACGGTCGACACCAGCGGCCACAGGACCGTCGTCCGCGTGGTCGCCTCCGGCGCGTCCGACTGCCACGGCAGGAACGTCCGCCGCGCGCCCAGCACCTGGTCCCAGGACTGCGCGGCCGTCTCGCCGGAGAGCGTGACGCCCAGCGGGTAGACCCCGTCGCCGCCGAGGTCCAGCTTGTCGACGGGGACGGTGATCGTGAACGGCTGGGCCACGCCCGGCGTGAGCGTCGTGAACTTGGCGGTGTACGCGCCGCCCAGCGGGCTGCCGGTCGCGCCGGACACCGAGGCGGAGCGCTTGGCGACGTCCGCGATCGCCGAGCGGGTCGTCAGCACGGACCCCACACGCAGGTCCACGTGCGCGTCGGTGACCGCCTGCTTGCCGTTGTTCGTCACCGTGCCGGACACGGTCAACGTGTCGCCGTCGGTGGGCACCTCCGGGGTGAGCGCGTCGACGGCCACGGAGACCGTGCCCGCGTCCGACGCCTCCCTGGGGGCCTCGGGCGCCGCCTGCGCCGCCGTGGCAGCGGGCAGCAGCAGCCCGGCCAGCAGAGGCGCTCCCGCGAGCAGTGCCCCGGTGCGCCGCAGCCAGCGGCGGGCAGGTGAGGGGGTCGACCCCGGGATGTCTGCCGCCTCGGCCACGCGTTCGCCCGTCCCTCGTCGTCGTCAGTGGTCGTCGGAATGTGCGTCCACGCATGGTAACGAGGCGCGCTGAGGGTAAGTGCCGCGGTCCGGTCCACAAGATCGGAAAGTGCGGGCGAGGAGTCCTCAATGTGTCTTTGTAAAGAGGCCCTTATATAGGGGAGCGGTTCCGGCGGCCGGGGTGCGGATGCCTCGCGGGTCCGGGCGGAGATCCTGTGCAGGTATCGGGCGGGGGGCCTTCACCGCGTCGACCGCCGCCCGCGGGCCGTAAATCCGGGAGCCCGGCGCTCCCGGGGCCACGTACCCTTTTCTGTTGTGCCGAACGCCAACACAGACAACCTCGCCGTCGCGCCCGTCGCCGACGATCTCGCCCGCCGTTTCCAGGAGGCCGGGTTCTCTCTCGCCCTGGTCGGCGGCCCGGTCCGGGACGCGCTGCTGGGCCGGCTCGGCAACGACCTCGACTTCACGACCGACGCCCGCCCCGAGGACGTCCTCAAGATCATCCGGCCCTGGGCGGACGCGGTGTGGGAGGTCGGGATCGCCTTCGGGACGGTGGGGGCGCAGAAGGACGGCTGGCAGATCGAGGTCACCACCTACCGCTCCGAGGCGTACGACCGGACCTCCCGCAAACCCGAGGTGTCCTACGGCGACTCCATCGAGGAGGACCTCGTCCGCCGGGACTTCACCGTCAACGCGATGGCCCTCGCCCTCCCCGAGCGGACGTTCATCGACCCGCACGGCGGCCTGGACGACCTCGCCGCGCGCGTCCTGCGGACCCCCGGCACCCCGGAAGCCTCCTTCTCGGACGACCCGCTGCGGATGATGCGGGCCGCGCGGTTCGCCGCCCAGCTCGACTTCGAGGTCGCCCCCGAGGTCGTCGCCGCGATGACGGACATGGCCGAGCGGATCAAGATCGTCTCCGCCGAACGCGTCCGGGACGAGCTGAACAAGCTGATCCTCTCCGCGCACCCCCGCAAGGGCCTCACGCTCCTCGTCGACACCGGCCTCGCCGACCACGTCCTGCCCGAGCTGCCCGCGCTGCGTCTGGAGAGCGACGAGCACCACCGGCACAAGGACGTGTACGAGCACACGCTGATCGTCCTGGAACAGGCGATGGCCCTGGAGGAGGACGGCCCCGGCCCCGACCTGGTCCTGCGTCTCGCGGCCCTCCTCCACGACATCGGCAAGCCGCGCACCCGGCGCTTCGAGAGCGACGGCCGGGTCTCCTTCCACCACCACGAGGTGGTCGGCGCGAAGATGACCACGAAGCGCATGACGGCCCTGAAGTACTCCAACGAGCTGGTGAAGGACGTCTCCCGGCTCGTCGAACTCCACCTGCGCTTCCACGGCTACGGCGCCGGCGAGTGGACGGACTCCGCGGTCCGCCGCTATGTCCGCGACGCCGGTCCACTCCTCGGCCGCCTCCACAAGCTGACCCGCTCCGACTGCACGACCCGCAACCGCCGCAAGGCCGTGAGCCTCTCGCGCGCGTACGACGGGCTGGAGGAGCGGATCACCGAACTCGGCAAGCAGGAGGAGCTGGACGCGATCCGCCCCGACCTCGACGGGAACCAGATCCAGGAGATCCTGGGGATCGGTCCGGGACCGGCGATCGGGAAGGCGTACAAGTTCCTGCTGGAACTGCGGCTGGAGAACGGGCCGATGGAGCATGACGCGGCGGTGGGGGCGTTGAAGGAGTGGTGGGCGGAGCAGGGGTGAGGGCGGGTGTGTTTCACGTGAAACACACCGAGTGAGAGCACGAAGAGGGGCGATGTTTCACGTGAAACATCGCCCCTCTTTCATGCCCTCAGGCAAGGCCCGATCAGACGTCCTTCAGGCACAGCACGACGTTGTGGCCGGTGCCTATCTGGTAGTAGGAGACGGTGGCCTCCTTGACGGCCTCGCACTTCGAGTCGTCGCTCGTGTCGTCGAACTTCTCCACGACCTTGTACTGGGCCTTGTCCGACGTGCAGTCGACCTCGCTGAGGTCGGGCTTGGTGTTGGTGCCGTCGTTGTGCATGCAGGCGCCGACCGAGGTGCTCTCGGCTTCGGTGTCGCTGCTGAACACCGCGCCGATGCCCACCTTGACGATGATGGCGACCACGATCATCCCGACGACGCCGAGAACACGCTTCAGCTTCTTGTTCCGCTGCGGCGGCGTGGTCGGCGCCTGGAACGGCGCCCCCTGGCCCGGGACCTGACCGTACGGCTGAGTGTGCTGCTCGCCCATGGGTACGGGCTGCTGGGCGTACGGGTTCTGGCCCTGAGGCGGCGGAGTGGTCATGCGGAGGGTCCCCCTGGAACGTGGATGCGCACGCCGAACGTCGGCGCGCATGCCGAGCGCGATACGCCCGGTGCGGGATAAGACCCACGTAAAGTACCGGCCACCACTGACAACGCCGGACCCTAAATATGATCTGTGACCTTGATGTGAAGCTTAGGGACGGGCAAAGCGCCGCATAACGTCAGCTACTGTCGCGTAGATAACGGCGATTGTTATCACCAGCGGGATTGAACGGCCGTCCGGCGGGAGCATGAGCGCCGCCACGCCCGCCGCACCGACGAACGCGACGTTGAAGAGGACGTCGTAGAGCGAAAAGATCCGGCCGCGGTAGGCGTCGTCGACCGCGGACTGGACGATCGTGTCGGTGGCGATCTTCGCGCCCTGGGTGACGAGGCCCAGGAGGAACGCCAGCACCAGTATGGGGAGTTCGGCGAAGGGCAGTCCGAGAGCCGGTTCGAGGACGGCGGCGGCCGCCGCGCAGACGACGATCCAGCGGACCGGGCCGAGCCGCCCCGCCGCCGAGGGCGTCACGAGCGCGGCCACGAAGAAGCCCGCGCCGGAGATGCCGACGGCGAGACCGAGGAGGGCGAGACCGTCGTCCGGGTCGGAGGACCAGGCGTACCGGCAGAGCATCAGGACCGTGACGGTCAGGGCGCCGTAGCAGAACCGCATGAGGGTCATCGAGCCGAGCGCCCAGGCGGCGGCGCGGCGCTGCGGCGCGGCGAGATGCCGGACGCCCGTCGCGAGCCCCCGGGCCGTCCCGCGCAGGGCGTCCGACAACCGGGGTCGCACAGACCCGAGTTCGGGGCCGAGGAGTTCCACCGCCAGCCGCAGGGCCGCCAGCGCCGAGCACAGGTACAGCGCCGCCCCCAGCAGGACCACCGCCGCGTCGGAGTCGGACGCCAGGATCCGGACGCCGAAGGCGAGACCGCCGCCCGCCGTCGCCGCGAGCGTTCCGGCGGTCGGGGAGAGGGAGTTGGCGACGACCAGCCGCTCCGCGTCGACGACCCGGGGCAGCGCGGCGGACAGTCCCGCGAGGACGAATCGGTTGACGGCGGTGACACAGAGCGCGGAGGCGTAGAAGAGCCAGTCCGGGACATCGGCCAGGATCAGCACGGCCGTCACCGAGGCGAGGGCGGCGCGCAGGAGATTGCCGTACAGAAAAACCTGTCGGCGGCGCCAGCGGTCGAGCAGGACGCCCGCGAAGGGGCCGACCAGGGAGTACGGCAGCAGCAGGACCGCCATCGCGGAGGCGATTGCGCCGGGTGAGGTCTGTTTCTCCGGGGAGAAGACGACGTACGTCGCCAGCGCGACCTGGTAGACACCGTCCGCGCACTGGGAGAGCAGCCGTACGGCGAGCAGTCGGCGGAAGTTCCCGAGGCGCAGCAGGATACGCAGATCACGGACGACGGACATGGGGACAGCCTCACACACGGGCACACCCGGCCTCGCACAGGGAAAGGTCCCCGGATCGGGTGACCCGGGGACCTTTCTGATGAGCCCTGGCAGGAGCGAATTTCAGTGGGTGGCGGACCGTGTTTCACGTGAAACGGTCGTTCAGAACGGCCGTTGTTTCACGTGAAACATGACCCGCCGGGGGGTGGTGCTCAGCGCTCGACGTCGCCGCGGATGAACTTCTCGACGTTCTCGCGGGCCTCGTCGTCGAAGTACTGGACCGGCGGGGACTTCATGAAGTACGAGGACGCGGAGAGGATCGGGCCGCCGATGCCGCGGTCCTTGGCGATCTTCGCGGCGCGCAGCGCGTCGATGATGACGCCGGCGGAGTTCGGGGAGTCCCAGACCTCCAGCTTGTACTCCAGGTTCAGCGGGACGTCGCCGAACGCGCGGCCCTCCAGGCGGACGTACGCCCACTTGCGGTCGTCGAGCCAGGCGACGTAGTCGGAGGGGCCGATGTGGACGTTCTTCTCGCCGAGGTCCCGGTCGGGGATCTGGGAGGTGACGGCCTGCGTCTTGGAGATCTTCTTGGACTCCAGCCGGTCGCGCTCCAGCATGTTCTTGAAGTCCATGTTGCCGCCGACGTTCAGCTGCATCGTGCGGTCCAGGACGACACCGCGGTCCTCGAACAGCTTCGCCATGACGCGGTGCGTGATGGTGGCGCCGACCTGGGACTTGATGTCGTCACCGACGATCGGGACACCGGCCTCGGTGAACTTGTCCGCCCATTCCTTCGTCCCGGCGATGAAGACCGGCAGGGCGTTGACGAAGGCGACCTTGGCGTCGATGGCGCACTGGGCGTAGAACTTCGCCGCGGCCTCGGAACCGACGGGCAGGTAGCAGACGAGGACGTCGACCTGCTTCTTCTTGAGGATCTTGACGACGTCGACCGGCTCGGCCTCGGACTCCTCGATGGTCTCGCGGTAGTACTTGCCGAGACCGTCGAGGGTGTGGCCACGCCGGACCTTCACACCGGTGCGCGGCACGTCGCAGATCTTGATGGTGTTGTTCTCGGAGGCACCGATGGCGTCCGCGAGGTCGAGGCCGACCTTCTTGGCGTCCACGTCGAACGCGGCGACGAACTCGATGTCCTTGACGTGGTAGTCACCGAACTGGACGTGCATCAGTCCGGGGACCTTGGACGCCGGCTCGGCGTCCTTGTAGTACTCGACTCCCTGCACCAGCGACGCGGCGCAGTTGCCCACACCGACGACGGCTACGCGAACCGAACCCATTCCGGTTGCTCCCTGTGTGTTTGAGTGAGGCCCTGGCAGGGGCCTCACGCGGTGGTGTCGCCGGGCGTATCCGGACCGGGAGTCTCCCCGGGCCGGGGCAGGACGCCCGGCGCTCCCTCTGTGGTGTCGCGAGCGGGGTCTCCATGGGCGGGACTCTTGAGGTCCCGGCCCGCCCGCTCGCTCTCGATCAGCTCGTTCAGCCAGCGCACTTCGCGTTCCACGGACTCCATCCCGTGGCGCTGGAGTTCGAGCGTGTAGTCGTCGAGGCGCTCCCTCGTGCGCGCGAGCGAGGCGCGCATCTTCTCCAGCCGTTCCTCCAAACGGCTGCGCCGGCCTTCCAGGACGCGCATGCGCACATCGCGGGAGGTCTGCCCGAAGAACGCGAAACGAGCCGCGAAGTGCTCGTCCTCGTAGGCGTCGGGCCCGGTCTGGGAGAGGAGTTCCTCGAAGTGTTCCTTGCCCTCCGCCGTCAACCTGTAGACGATCTTGGCGCGGCGTCCTGTGAGCGGGACGGCCGGGGCTTCCTCGGGGGTGTTCCCCGCCTCTTCGATCAACCAGCCGTTCGCGACCAGCGTCTTGAGGCAGGGGTAGAGCGTGCCGTAGCTGAAGGCCCGGAACACGCCCAGCGAGGTGTTGAGTCGTTTGCGCAGCTCATAGCCGTGCATGGGGGACTCGCGGAGCAGGCCGAGGACGGCGAACTCAAGGATTCCGGACCGCCGGCTCATCACTCCTCCTCCGTCCTCGGCACGTCTATCTCGCTCCGATGTATCGACTCGATACATCACGACGATAGAACGACCTTCCGGACCCGACAAGAGGGAGACGGGAGGGAGATCGGTGAACGGGATCACATCACTGAAACGTTGGAATCAACTTGCCTGTTTTGGGGTGAACTTCGGAGCTCGACGGGTTTTGGCGGTGCGTAGTGTGTGCGCCATGCAGACCACCGGGAGCCGAGTGACGCCGGAGGGCGTCGTCGCCCCCGCTGCCGTACGGATGAATGCGATACCGGCCGCGTCCGTACATCGGGGGGACCGGAAAAAAGCCGCCGTTGTTTTCAGGCGCCCACGGGTGCGCCTGCCCGAGGAGTAGTCGTTCGATGAGCGAGCACCGTCGCAAACAGTCGCAGCCGCAAGGAGGCGGACGTGCCGCGGCCCGGCGCGGCCAGTCCGGTTCGTCCTCCGGCCGCCGCGCGGCACCGCGAGGCGACACCGGGTCCCCTTCCGACGGTCTGTATCAGTCGGGAGCCGAGGAGCGGCCGTACGGCGGCCGCGCCGACGCCCGGCGAGCAGCCCAGAGACCGTCGGGAGGAGCACGCCGCAGGGCACCCGATCCAGGTCCGGGACGCGGCCGGGGTCGGCAGCCGTCCGGCCGCAAGCGCCTGATCGACTACCCGCGCCAGGACAAGTACGGCTGGAAGCGCTGGGTGCCCTCGTGGAAGCTCGTCACGGGCCTGTGCCTCGGTTTCTTCGGCGGCATGATGGCGGCGGCGAGCGTCGCGTACGCCTTCGTGACGATCCCCAAGCTCGACGAGACCGCCACGGCGCAGAACAACGTCTACTACTGGAGCGACAAGACCCAGATGGTCGCCACCGGGGGTGAGACGAACCGGCAGATCGTCGATCTCCCGGAGATCCCCAAGGCGATGCAGTTCGCGGTGATCTCGCAGGAGAACAAGTCCTTCTACACGGACAGCGGCATCGACCCCAAGGGCATCGCCCGCGCCGTCTTCAACATGGCCCGCGGCGGCCAGACCCAGGGTGGTTCCACGATCACCCAGCAGTACGTCAAGAACGCCATGCTGGCCGACCAGTCGCAGACGATCTCCCGCAAGCTCAAGGAGATCTTCGTGTCGATCAAGGTCGGCAACGACGTCTCCAAGGACGAGATCATGGCCGGGTACCTGAACTCGGCCTACTACGGGCGCAACGCCTACGGCATCGAGGCCGCCGCGCACGCCTACTTCGACAAGAAGGCCCGGGAGCTCAACGCCGGCGAGTGCGCGTTCCTGGCGGCGATGCTGAAGGGCGCGACGTACTACGACCCGGCGGGCCTGCCGTCCGTCGACCCGAACGCCTCGGCCGAGAAGAACACCATCCGGGCCACGCGCCAGATGCAGGACACCCTGAACAAGATGGTCGAGTACGGCCACCTGGACGCGGTGGAGCGGGCGAAGTACACCACGCTCCCCCCGTGGCAGAACCCGCGTTCGAACACCAACCTGAAGGGCCAGACCGGCTACCTGGTCGACCTCGCCAACGCCTACCTGGTGACGAACGAGGAGACGACCGGGATCAGCCAGGACCGGCTCCAGCGCGGTGGCCTCTCCATCTACACGACCTTCGACAAGAACAAGGTCAACGAGCTGGAGAAGTCGGTCAAGGCGGTCCAGGACGCCAACATCAAGCCCGAGCAGCGCCCCGACACCGACACCCACGTCCAGTTCGGCGGGGCCTCCGTCAACCCGGACACGGGCGCCATCGAGGCGATCTACGGCGGCGAGGACTCCACCAAGCACTTCACCAACAACGCCGACCAGACCGGTGCCCAGGTCGGCTCGACCTTCAAGCCCTTCGTCCTGGCCGCGGCGATGACCTGGGGCGTGCGCGATCCGAAGCTCGGCACCTCGCAGGCCCAGGACGAGCGCACCATCGTCTCCCCCAAGAGCATGTTCAGCGGCAAGAACAAGCTCAAGATCGAGGAGTACGACGGGAACGTCTGGAAGGACGACAAGGGCAGGGAGTGGCTCCAGACCAACGACGGGGACGTCTCCCTCGGCAACCCGCCCGACTTCAAGATCGACCTGCGTGAGGCGATGCGCGAGTCCGTGAACTCCGCCTTCGTGCAGCTCGGCATGGACGTCGGCCTGGACAAGGTGAAGGAGGCCGCGGTCAGCGCCGGTCTGAAGCCGGGCAGCCTGACGGGCACCACCTTCCCGTCCTTCTCCATCGGCATCTCCGACCCCAGCGCGATCCGTATGGCGTCCTCGTACGCCACCTTCGCGGCCAGCGGCAAGCAGCGCGACCCGTTCTCCGTCACGGAGGCCACGGGCAAGGGCGTGGCCTTCAAGCACGAGACGGTCACCAAGGACGCCTTCACCAAGAAGGTCGCCGACAACGTCACGGACATCCTGAAGACCGTCGTCGACAAGGGCACTGGTACGGCCGCCCAGCTCACGGGCCGGGACGTGGCCGGCAAGACCGGTACCACCGACGGCAACCGGTCCGCCTGGTTCGTCGGCTACACCCCGCAGCTGTCGACGGCGATCACGATGTTCCGCTACGACGACGACGAGACCAACAAGAACCGTGAGTTCCTGAAGATGTTCGGCACGGGCGGCCAGAAGAAGATCCACGGCGCCTCGTTCCCGGCCGAGATCTGGCACGACTACATGGAGGAGGCCCTGAAGGGCCAGCGCGCGGAGTCGTTCCCGGAGCCGGAGCCGATCGGTGAGGTCCTCAACCCCGAGCCGTCGCCGACCCCGACGCCCTCGGCCTCCGAGAGCGACGAGCCGAGCTCCTCGCCGAGCCCGTCGCCCAGCCAGAACAGCCCCTCGCCCTCGCCGACCCCGTCCGACACCTGCGGTGCCTTCGGCTTCGGGTGCGAGGACGGCGGCACGGACGCGGGCACCACGAACGGCGGCGACAACGGCGGCACCGGTTCCAGTCCGTCACCGTCGCCGAGCGGCGACACGGGAGATACGTCCAGAGGCAATTCGGGCGGTCTCTTCGGCGGAGCGAACTCGGGAGGGACCTCCACCGGATAGCGGGCCGCTTGCCCGACTCGGGTGTTTCACGTGAAACATCGCCATGTTTCACGTGAAACGAAGACCGTCCCCCGGCCATGAAGGCCGCGTGAGGGCCGCTTGAGGGCCGCTTGAGGGCCGTCGCACCGGACGAGGTGCGGCGGCCCTCGGTTTTTTCCCAGGCCGGTACGGCAGGATGTGCGCCATGCCCAGTGCAGAATCGACGCCAGCGAGCGTGCGCGAGCCGGACCCGGTACGGCCCACCAAGGAAGACCGGATCGCCGAGGCCGGCAGCGAGCTGATCGGCGGCCCCATCGGGCGGCGCGCGCTGTTCGGGACGTCCTGGTGGAGCCCCGTCCGGGTCATCGCGCTCGTGGCGATCGGGATGTTCGCCCTCGGACTGATCCAGAAGGCGCCCTGCTACAACGGCGGCTGGTTCTACGGCGCCAGCACCCAGTACACGCACGCCTGCTACTCGGACATCCCGCACCTCTACCAGGGACGCGGCTTCGCCGACGGGCTCGTCCCGTACTTCGACCGGTTCGCCGGCGATATGCAGTACCTCGAATACCCGGTGCTGACCGGGGTGTTCATGCAGGTGGCGAGCTGGCTCACCCCGCACAGCGGCACCATCCAGCACCAGGAACAGTGGTACTGGATGGTCAACGCCGGGATGCTGATGGCCTGCGCCGCGGTCATCGCCGTCTGCGTCTCCCGCACCCACGCCCGCCGGCCCTGGGACGGTCTCCTGGTCGCCCTGGCGCCCGCCTTCGTGCTGACCGCCACCATCAACTGGGACCTGCTGGCGGGCGCCCTGACGGCCGCGGCGATGCTGATGTGGGCGCGGGGCCGCTCGCTGGCCTTCGGGATCCTCCTGGGGCTCGCCGCGGCCGCCAAGCTGTACCCCGTCTTCCTCCTCGGACCGCTGTTCCTGCTGTGCTGGCGGGCCGGCAAGTGGCGGGACCTCGGCAAGGGCGTCGGCGGCGCGGCGGTCGCCTGGCTCGTGGTGAACCTGCCGGTGATGCTCTTCGCCTTCGACGGCTGGTCGAAGTTCTACACGTTCAGCCAGGAACGAGGCGTCGACTTCGGCTCCTTCTGGCTGATCCTGGCCCAGAACTCCTCCGACCCGCTCACCACCGACAGCGTCAACACGCTGGCCACGCTGCTGGTGCTGCTGTGCTTCCTCGGCATCGCGATCCTCACCCTGACCGCCCCGCGCCGGCCGCGCTTCGCCCAGCTCGCCTTCCTGGTGGTGGCCGCGTTCATCGTCACCAACAAGGTCTACTCACCGCAGTACGTGCTGTGGCTCGTGCCGCTCGCGGCGCTCGCCCGCCCCAAGTGGCGCGACTTCCTCGTCTGGCAGGTGTGCGAGGTGGCGTACTTCCTCGGGATCTGGATGTACCTCGCGTACACGACCAGCGGGGACGCCCACAAGGGGCTGTCGATGGACGGCTACCACTGGGCCATCGCCTTCCACCTGCTGGGCACGCTCTACTTCTGCGCGATGGTCGTCCGCGACATCCTGATGCCCGAACGGGACGTCGTGCGCCAGACAGGGGACGACGATCCCTCCGGCGGTGTCCTGGACGGCGCCGAGGACCGCTTCGTGCTCAGCTCCGTCGGGGCCGCGCTGCGCCGGGACGAGCCGCTCGACGGACCGCAGGTCAGCTGGGGCAAGGACGGCTAGGGGCGCGTTCGCTCTGGGCGAACGGCCCTGATGGGGTACGCAAAAGGCCGTACGCGGGATGTCGCGTACGGCCTTCGTGCTGCGGCGGGCGTCCTCAGCGGTCGATGATGCGGTCGAACTGCGTGGTGGTGTGCCGCAGATGGGCCACCAGTTCGTCGCCGACCTTCGGCTCCGGGGCGTCGGAGGGGACGAACAGGATCGACACCTGCATGTGCGGCGGTTCCGCGAACCAGCGCTGCTTGCCGCCCCAGACGAACGGCGACAGGTTGCGGTTCACCGTGGCGAGACCGGCGCGGGCGACGCCCTTCGCGCGCGGCATGACGCCGTGCAGCGCCTTCGGCGCCTCCAGGCCCACTCCGTGCGACGTACCGCCCGCCACGACCACCAGGAAGCCGTCCGAGGCCGCCTTCTGCTGGCGGTAGCCGAACCGGTCGCCCTTCGCGACGCGCGTGACGTCCAGGACCGAGCCGTGGTACTCCGTGGCGTCGTGGTCCCCCAGCCACAGCCGGGTGCCGATCCGGGCCCGGAAACGGGTCTGCGGGAACTGCTGCTGGAGCCGTCCGAGGTCCTCCGCCTTCAGGTGGCTGACGAACATCGTGTGCAGCGGCAGCCGGGCCGCGCGCAGCCGGTCCATCCAGCCGATGACCTCCTCGACGGCGTCCGAGCCGTCCGTGCGGTCCAGCGGCAGGTGGATCGCGAAGCCCTCCAGGCGGACGTTCTCGATCGCGGCGTGCAGCTGCGGCAGGTCCTGCTCGCTGATGCCGTGCCGCTTCATCGAGGACATCACCTCGATGACCACCCGCGCGCCCACCAGGCCGTACACACCGTCGATCGACGAGACCGAGCGGATCACCCGGTCCGGCAGCGGGACGGGCTCCTCGCCGCGCCGGTAGGGCGTCAGCACCAGCAGGTCGCCGCCGAAGAAGTCCTTGATCCGCGCGGCCTCGTACGTCGTACCGACCGCCAGGACGTCCGAGCCGAGCCGGGTCGCCTCCTCCGCGAGGCGCTCGTGCCCGAAGCCGTAGCCGTTGCCCTTGCAGACCGGGACGAGGCCCGGGAACTGGTCCTGCACGTGCTTGTGGTGCGCCCGCCAGCGCGCGGTGTCGACGTAGAGGGTGAGCGCCATGGCCGGACCTGGGACCTTTCTCGGGGCTGTGGTGGTGTCAGGGGTTATCGAAGCACTGAACGCGGCGTCAGCGGCGCGACATGTAGATGTCGAGGGCCTTGTGGAGCAGCTTGTTGAGCGGGAAGTCCCACTCGCCCAGGTACTCGGCCGCCTGCCCGCCCGTGCCGACCTTGAACTGGATCAGGCCGAAGAGGTGGTCCGTCTCGTCCAGCGAGTCCGAGATGCCGCGCAGGTCGTACACGGTCGCGCCGAGCGCGTACGCGTCCCGCAGCATCCGCCACTGCATCGCGTTCGACGGCCGGAACTCACGGCCGATGTTGTCCGAGGCGCCGTACGAGTACCAGACGTGGCCCCCGACGATCAGCATCGTCGCCGCCGAGAGGTTCACCCCGTTGTGGCGGGCGAAGTACAGCCGCATGCGGTTGGGGTCCTCGGAGTTGAGGGCCGACCACATGCGCTGGAAGTACGACAGCGGGCGCGGCCGGAAGTGGTCGCGCACGGCCGTGATCTCGTACAGCCGCTGCCACTCCTCCAGGTCGTGGTAGCCGGCCTGGACGACCTCGACGCCGGCCTTCTCGGCCTTCTTGATGTTGCGGCGCCACAGCTGGTTGAAGTTCTTGTGGACGTCCTCCAGCGAGCGGTTCGCCAGCGGCACCTGGTAGACGTACCGGGGCTGGACGTCACCGAAGCCCGCGCCGCCGTCCTCGCCCTGCTGCCAGCCCATCCGGCGCAGCTTGTCGGCCACCTCGAAGGCGCGCGGCTCGATGAAGTCGGCCTCGATGTCGCGCAGCCGCTTCACGTCCGGGTTCTGGATGCCCGCCTTGATGGAGCCCGCCTCCCAGCGGCGGATGATCACCGGCGGGCCCATCTTCACGGAGAACGCGCCCTGGTGCTTGAGGTGGGCGAGCATCGGCTCCAGCCACTCCGTCAGGTTCGGCGCGTACCAGTTGATCACCGGGCCCTCGGGCAGGTAGGCCAGGTAGCGCTTGATCTTCGGGAGCTGCCGGTAGAGCACCAGGCCCGCGCCGACCAGCTGACCCGCCCTGTCGAACCAGCCGAGGCTCTCCGAACGCCACTCCGCCTTGACGTCGGCCCATGCCGGTACCTGCATGTGGCTCGCCGCCGGCAGGCTCTGGATGTACGCCAGATGCTGCTCGCGGCTGATCGTCCTCAGGGTCAGGCTCATTCGGGGCGCTCCTCGGGCTGGGGTGTCCCCATGGGTACAGGGGCTCCGGCTCTAGCGCCGAAGCCTACTGCGCCCCGCGAGCGCCTCGACTGGGCGTACGGAACCTACGTTCGGGCCGCGGTACGGCCGGTGCGATCCGTCAGGTGGCGTAGCCGCCCTACGCGTTGGGGCGCGGGGCGGCGTACCGGTGGTCCTGGGCCGGGAACCGGGAGCCGGGGTCAGCCCCCGATGACGCCTCCGAAGAGGCCGCCGTGGGCCATGCCGAGGAAGAAGCCGACGGCGCTGGCGCCGAGGCCCAGGATCAGGCCGAACCGCTCACGGGTGGTCTCGGAGACCCACTGTCCGTAGGCGCCGGTGAAGATCCCCACCAGACCGGTCCAGGAGCTGAGCAGATGCAGGTTGTGGAACAGCGCCGTGACGAACGCCGTCACCCCGAGCACCAGGGTCACCGCGAGCAGCGTGTCCTGGAGGGGGTGGGGCTTGCCGTCGGTGGCGAAGAGGGAGCCGGCGGTGTTGGGTCGCAATGCCTGTGCCATGGGGCACCTCCTGCGGAAGGCGGCGCATCGTAGCGCCGTACACACCCGATGTGTACAGATTGACGGTCGACGGGGCCTGATTTCAACCGGAAGCGGGTGTGCGGGTAGTGTGTACCGTCTGCACCGGTGTCTGTCCTGGCCTGCCAGGGGCGCCGATGCGCACGCATCACAACCCTCCTGCCACGGATCGACCGTGGCCGCTGAGTCCAAAGGAGGTGGGTTCCACATGCGTCACTACGAGGTGATGGTCATCCTCGACCCCGATCTGGAGGAGCGCGCTGTCGCCCCCCTGATCGAGAACTTCCTCTCCGTCGTCCGTGAGGGCAACGGCAAGGTCGAGAAGGTCGACACCTGGGGCCGTCGTCGTCTCTCGTACGAGATCAAGAAGAAGCCCGAGGGCATCTACTCGGTCATCGACCTGCAGGCCGAGCCTGCGGTCGTCAAGGAGCTCGACCGCCAGATGAACCTGAACGAGTCGGTCCTCCGGACCAAGGTCCTCCGCCCCGAGACCCACTGAGCTTCCGCTCGCAGGGTCCCGGGATTCGAGTAGCAACAAGCAGCCAGAGCAAACCCGCCGAGAGGTTCCCCCATGGCAGGCGAGACCGTCATCACGGTCGTCGGCAATCTTGTCGATGACCCCGAGCTGCGCTTCACCCCCTCCGGTGCGGCGGTCGCGAAGTTTCGTGTCGCGTCCACTCCCCGCACCTTCGACCGCCAGACGAACGAGTGGAAGGACGGCGAGAGCCTCTTCCTGACCTGCTCGGTCTGGCGCCAGGCGGCGGAGAACGTCGCGGAGTCGCTCCAGCGAGGCATGCGCGTCATGGTGCAGGGCCGGTTGAAGCAGCGGTCCTACGAGGACCGTGAGGGCGTCAAGCGCACGGTCTACGAGCTGGACGTCGAGGAAGTCGGCCCCAGCCTGCGCAACGCCACGGCCAAGGTCACCAAGACCAGTGGCGGTGGCGGCGGCGGTGCCCGGGGCGGCCAGGGCGGTTACGGCGGCGGCCAGGCCGGCGGCGGCTGGGGTGGAAACTCCGGCGGCGGCCAGCAGGGCGGCGGCGCACCCGAGGCCGATCCGTGGGCGACCGGCGCTCCCGCCGGTGGCAACCAGGGCGGCGGCGGTGGCGGCGGCTGGGGTGGAAACTCCGGCGGCGGCGGTGGCGGCGGCTACTCGGACGAACCCCCCTTCTAGGGCCGGGTTCGCACTCATACTTCTTGATCACACAGGAGAGAAAGCACCATGGCGAAGCCGCCTGTGCGCAAGCCTAAGAAGAAGGTCTGCGCGTTCTGCAAGGACAAGGTCCAGTACGTGGACTACAAGGACACGAACATGCTGCGGAAGTTCATTTCCGACCGCGGCAAGATCCGTGCCCGCCGCGTGACCGGCAACTGCACGCAGCACCAGCGTGACGTCGCCACGGCCGTCAAGAACAGCCGTGAGATGGCGCTGCTGCCGTACACCGCTCAGGCTCGATAAGGGAAGGGTGACCGAAACATGAAGATCATCCTCACCCACGAGGTCTCCGGCCTCGGCGCCGCGGGCGACGTCGTCGACGTCAAGGACGGCTACGCCCGTAACTACCTGATCCCGCGGAACTTCGCGATCCGCTGGACCAAGGGTGGCGAGAAGGACGTCGAGCAGATCCGTCGCGCTCGCAAGATCCACGAGATCCAGACCATCGAGCAGGCCAACAGCGTCAAGGCCCAGCTCGAAGGTGTGAAGGTCCGTCTGGCCGTTCGCTCCGGCGACGCCGGCCGTCTCTTCGGTTCCGTCACCCAGGCCGACGTCGCGTCCGCGATCGAGGCCGCCGGTGGCCCGAAGGTCGACAAGCGCCGTGTCGAGCTGGGCTCGCCCATCAAGACGCTGGGCGCCCACGAGGCCGCCGTGCGTCTGCACCCCGAGGTGGCCGCGAAGGTCAACATCGAGGTCGTCGCGGCGTGACGCTGCGCTCGGCTTGAGCCGACAGGAAAGGGACCGTGCCTCTTGAGGTGCGGTCCCTTTCTCATGGGCTGGGTGCGCCCGGATGTTTCACGTGAAACCGGGCGATGTTTCACGTGAAACGCTCAGCGTGTAGCGCCTGTCACGACCCAGCGGCCCGACCTCGTGCGTACCCACAGCGTCAGCATCCGGATCGTCATCATCAGCGTCATCGCTCCCCATACGGCCGTGAGGCCGCCGCCCAGC
Organism: Streptomyces sp. 4F14; assembly: GCF_048159485.1. Taxonomy (NCBI): domain Bacteria; kingdom Bacillati; phylum Actinomycetota; class Actinomycetes; order Kitasatosporales; family Streptomycetaceae; genus Streptomyces; species Streptomyces sp. 4F14. The sequence goes on along the minus strand of NZ_JBLRVY010000010.1, from coordinate 86,102 downwards.
GTCGGGACCAGGAGGGCGACCGGGGCGAAGACCGCCAGGGTCACCAGCATCGCGCCCGCCAGGTAGGGGCCGTCGCCCGCGCCCATCAGGACGCCGTCCAGGACGAAGACGATGCCGCTGATCGGCTGCGCGAGGGCGATGAGGAGCAGGGCGGGGAGGGCGGCGTCCTTGACCGCGGAGTCGCTCGTGAACAGGGGGAGGAAGAGGGGGCGGGCGAGGACGACGACGATGCCCAGGCCCACTCCTACGGCGATCCCCCACTCCACCATGCGCCGGCAGACCCGGCGGGCGCCCTCCGCGTCGCCGGCCCCCAGACAGCGCCCGATGATCGCCTGCCCGGCGATCGCGATCGCGTCCAGCGCGAAGGCGAGCAGGCTCCACAGGGACAGCACGATCTGGTGGGCGGCGATGTCCGCGTCCCCGAGGCGCGCGGCGACCGCGGTCGCGATCAGCAGCATGGCCCGCAGCGAGAGCGTACGGACCAGCAGGGGCGCCCCCGCCTGCGCGGAGGCCCTGATGCCGGCGGCGTCCGGGCGGAGGGAGGCGCCGTGGCGCCGGGCACCTCGGACGACGACCACGAGATAGGCCGCGGCCATGCCCCACTGGGCGAGGACCGTGCCCCAGGCGGAACCGGCGATGCCGAGGTCGGCGCCGTACACGAGACCGGCGTTGAGGGCCGCGTTGGCGACGAAGCCCGCGACGGCGACGTAGAGCGGGGTCCTGGTGTCCTGGAGGCCGCGCAGGACACCGGTCGCGGCGAGGACGATCAGCATGGCCGGGATGCCCAGCGTGGAGATACGCAGGTAGGTCGTCGCGTACGGCGCGGCTGTCGGCGAGGCGCCGAAGAGGTCGACGAGGGCCCGGGCCGAGGGCAGTACGGCGATGATCACGGCGGCGCCGAGGAGCAGCGCGAGCCAGATGCCGTCCACGCCCTGGCGGATCGCGGCGGGCAGGTCACCGGCGCCCGCCCGGCGTGCGACGGCGGCCGTGGTGGCGTAGGCGAGGAAGACGAAGATGCTGACGGCCGTCGTCAGCAGGGCGGAGGCGACGCCGAGACCGGCGAGCTGTGCCGTGCCGAGGTGGCCCACGATCGCGCTGTCGGCGAGGACGAAGAGGGGCTCGGCGACGAGAGCGCCGAAGGCCGGGACGGCCAGCGCGACGATCTCCCGGTCGTGCCGGCGGCGGGTGGCCTTGGTGGTCGCGGGGGCCGATGTCATGCACACCAATCTAATCGTCCACAGGTAAGTGTCGCAACGTGGATTGGATCCTTACCGGCGGTCTCGCTCCGTGTCCTTTCGTGCGCTGTTCGAGGTCATCTTGGGCCGACTGGGGAAGTTTTTCTTCTGCACAGCCGGTGGATGGAGAAAGTGCAGGTCAGAGGGGGTCGTCAGAAAAAGTCGAGGGCTTGTTCACAGCACTGTCCACCGGCTCGTGCACAGGTTTCGGGGAGTTGTCCACAGCATCGGGGCCGTCGTCCACATGGCCTGTGGATAACCAGATTGGCTGACGGTGCTGAGGGGCCTAACGTGGTCCGGCGCCCGCTCCGACCGTCGGCCTGGGAAACCCCCGCAAAACCGACGCGCGACAACCGGAGTCGGGCCTCTCATTTGTCAGTGCCGTGCCGTAGAAATGAGGGCACGGCGAGGTCCGCTCCGCGGACGGGAGGAGGTCGCTCGGTGAGCATTTCCGAGCCCTTGGACGACCCGTGGGCGGACAGTGGCCCCAGCGACCGCCTCCCCTCGACCCGCCGCCGGGGCGAGGGCGGGGGCGACCGGCGCCGGGGCCGCGACGATCAGCACGAGCGGGGCCGGGAGGACGGCGAGTGGGACGGCGCCGCGGCCTTCGAGCGGGTCCCGCCGCAGGACCTCGACGCCGAGCAGTCCGTCCTCGGCGGCATGCTCCTGTCCAAGGACGCCATCGCCGACGTCGTCGAGATCCTCAAGGGCCACGACTTCTACAAGCCGGCCCACGAGACGATCTACACGGCGATCCTCGACGTCTACGCCAAGGGCGAGCCCGCCGACCCCATCACGATCGCCGCCGAGCTGACCAAGCGCGGCGAGATCAACAAGGTGGGCGGGGCGTCGTATCTGCACACCCTCGTCCAGACCGTGCCGACCGCGGCGAACGCCGAGTACTACGCGGAGATCGTGCACGAGCGCGCGGTGCTGCGCCGGCTCGTCGAGGCGGGCACGCGGATCACCCAGATGGGGTACGCGGGCGACGACGACGTCGACGAGATCGTCAACCGCGCCCAGGCGGAGATCTACGCCGTCACCGAGCAGCGCACCAGCGAGGACTACCTCCCGCTCGGCGACATCATGGAGGGCGCGCTCGACGAGATCGAGGCGATCGGGTCGCGCAGCGGCGAGATGACCGGGGTGCCGACCGGCTTCACCGACCTCGACTCCCTCACCAACGGCCTGCACCCCGGCCAGATGATCGTCATCGCGGCCCGCCCCGCCATGGGCAAGTCGACGCTCGCGCTGGACTTCGCGCGCGCGGCGTCCATCAAGAACAACCTCGCCAGCGTCATCTTCTCCCTCGAAATGGGCCGCAACGAGATCGCGATGCGCCTGCTGTCCGCCGAGGCGCGGGTCGCCCTGCACCACATGCGCTCCGGCACGATGACCGACGAGGACTGGACGCGGCTCGCGCGCCGCATGCCCGAGGTGTCCGCCGCGCCCCTCTACATCGACGACTCGCCGAACCTCTCCATGATGGAGATCCGCGCGAAGTGCCGGCGCCTCAAGCAGCGCAACGACATCAAGCTCGTCATCATCGACTACCTCCAGCTCATGCAGTCCGGCGGCAAGGGGCGCTCCGAGAGCCGCCAGCAGGAGGTCTCCGACATGTCCCGTAACCTCAAGCTCCTCGCCAAGGAGCTCGAAGTGCCGGTCATCGCGCTCTCACAGCTCAACCGAGGCCCCGAACAGCGCACCGACAAGAAGCCGATGGTCTCCGATCTCCGCGAGTCCGGCTCCATCGAGCAGGACGCCGACATGGTCATCCTCCTGCACCGCGAGGACGCCTACGAGAAGGAGTCCCCGCGCGCGGGCGAGGCCGACATCATCGTCGGCAAGCACCGAAACGGCCCGACCGCGACGATCACGGTCGCGTTCCAGGGCCACTACTCCCGGTTCGTGGACATGGCGCAGACCTGACGGGCCGGTGCTCAGCGCCGCGTCTCGTACCTGGTCAGGAGCACGCCGCCGGGGAGCTTCCGGGTCTCGGCCAGGTTCAGGTCCACCCAGTTGTCCAGCGCGGCGAAGAACGGTGTGCCGCCGCCGACCAGGACGGGCGCGGTGGCCAGCAGGTACTCGTCGATCAGCCCGGCCCGCATGGCCGCCGCGGCGAGGGTCGCGCCGCCGATGTCCATCGGGCCACCGTCCTCGGCCTTGAGCCGGGTGATCTCGGCGACGGCGTCGCCGGTGACCAGGCGGGTGTTCCAGTCGACCTTGTCGAGCGTCGAGGAGAACACGACCTTCGCCATGTCCCGCCAGCGGTGCCCGAACTGGAGTTCCGCCGGGGTGGTGTCGGGCCGCTGGTCGACGGTCGGCCAGTGGGGGGCCATCGTCTGCCACAGCTTGCGCCCGTACAGCGACAGCTCCGTCGCCTCCAGCTGGTCGGACCAGAACTGGAACAACTCGTCGCTCGGTACGCTCCAGCCGATGTCGTCGCCGGGCGCTGCGATGTAGCCGTCCAGGGACACGTTCATGCCGTAGATCAGTTTCCGCATGGCGCAAGCCTCCCGTGAGTCGGTCTCACGCGTACGGACCGGCGCGGCGCGGGAAACTCATCGGTGACGAGCCCCGCGCCGCGCCGGACGCGGTCAGTGGTCCCAGACAGCCGGGACGAAGCGGAAGGCGTTCCCGGCGGTCGCCACCCGGCAGACGGACGGGAACGGCAGGTGGGAGGCGACCAGTTGCCCGCCGGTCGACGCCAGCTCGGTCAGGAGACCGGTCCGCACGCGGGTCGACAGCTCGGGGTCGTGGTCGAAGCCGTTGTGCCAGTCGGGCTTGTCGAACCCGCACTGGAACACGGCGTCACCGGCGAACGTCAGCCGCTCGCCGCCGGACTCCAGGCGCACCACGCTGTGGCCGGGAGTGTGCCCGCCGGTACGGCGGATCAGGACGCCCGGAGCCACCTCGTACTCCGTCTCGAACGGCCGCAACCGGCCGCGGTACAGGTCCAGGAACCGCGCGGCGGTCGTCCGGAGCACGTCCGGCACCGGGTCCGGCATGGCGGTGCGGGAGAAGTCCGGCGCTGTCCAGAACTCGGCTTCGGCGGACGCCAGATGGACCCGCAGATCCGTACGGAGCCGGCCGCGCAGCCCCTCGACGAGCAGCCCGCCGATGTGGTCCATGTGCAGGTGGGTGAGGACGACGTCGGTCACGGACGCGGGGTCGATGCCGGCGGCGTCCAGCCGCGTCGCCAGCCGGCCGGCCCGGGGGAAGCCCGGGAACTCCGTCCCGAGCCCGGAGTCGACGAGGATCGTCCGGCCGCCGCTGCGCACCACGGCCACGTTCAGCGGCCAGTCGATCAGCTCCGGCGACAGGAACATGTCGCCGAGCCAGGCCGCCAGATCGGCCTCGGCGGCGTTGGTGGCGAGCGTCTGCGGGGCTATGGGCAGCACGCCGTCGCTGATCAGCAGGACGTCGATCTCGCCGACCTTCAGCGCGTAGCGCGACGGCACTAACTCGTCCAGCCCCGGTCCGGCGGGGCGTGCGGTGTCGACCTGGCTCATCTTGTTCTCCTTTGCGGAATGTTGGCTCACCTATGACCGGGCACCTCCTCGCTCTGTGACGGCCGGCGGGGAAATGGATTCGACGCGGCCCCGGCGGGCGGGTGGACTGGGCGCATGACGACACCTCAGGAAGAACTGCTCCCCAGTACCCGCCGCGCGCTGCTGCACCGGATCGCCGTCGCCCAGTCCGAAGGGCGCGCGCCCTCGCTCGTCGCCGCCGTGGTGCGGGGCGGGCGGATCGTGTGGGAGGGGTCCCGGACGTCGGTCGAGGGGCACGGCCCGGACGGGGACGTGCAGTACCGCATCGGGTCGATCACCAAGACGTTCACGGCGGTGCTCGTGCTGCGGCTGCGGGACGAGGGGCTGATCGACCTCGGGGATCCGCTGGAGAAGCACCTCGCCGGGACCGGCGTGGGGGAGGTGACCGTCGCCGAACTGCTCGCGCACTCCGGCGGGCTGGCGGCGGAGTCACCTGCGCCCTGGTGGGAGCGGACGCCGGGGACGCTGCGGCCCGAACTCGCCGACGTCCTGGGCGAGCGGCCCGCCCCGCACCCGGCCGGACGCCGTTTCCACTACTCCAACCCCGGCTACACCCTGCTCGGTGCGCTGGTCGAGGAGCTGCGGGGAGCCCCGTGGGAGGAGGTTCTCCGGCGTGAAGTGCTCGAACCCCTGGGCCTGAACCGGACAGGCGCCCGCCCCGAGATGCCGCACGCGGGCGGCTGGGCCGTGCATCCCTGGGCCGACGCGCTGCTCCCCGAGGCCGTGGAGGACCTCGGCCGGATGGCCCCGGCGGGACAGCTCTGGTCCACGACACGGGACCTGGCGAGGTTCGCCCTCTTCCTGACGAACGGCGACGACCGGGTGCTCAGCGCCGGGACGGTACGGGAGATGCGGGCCCCCGCCGCGCCGTCCGAGGCCGAGGATCTCGCCGTCGGCGCCGGGTACGGGCTCGGGCTCCAGGTCCAGCACCAGGGCGGGCGTGTCCTCGTGGGCCACTCCGGCTCGCTGCCCGGGTTCCTCGCCAACCTCACGATCGCCGTGGCCGACGATGTCGCCGCGGTCGCCCTCGCCAACTGCACCTCGGGGCCCCTGCTGGCCTCTCTGGGCGCCGATCTCGTCCGGATCGTCGCGGAGGCCGAACCCCGCATCCCCGAGCCCTGGAAGCCCCTCACGGACGTCGATCCAGGCACTCTGGAGCTGGTTGGCCCGTGGTACTGGGGAACCCACGCCTTCGTCCTGCGCTGGACCGCCGACGGCCGCCTGTCCCTGGGCCCTCTGGCACGTGCCGGCCGCCAGTCCCGCTTCGAGCCGAACGCCGACGGCACCTGGACCGGCCTGGAGGGCTACTACGCCGGCGAGCGCCTGACCCCCGTACGCCGCCCCGACGGCACGCTGAGCCATCTGGACCTCGGCTCGTTCGTGTTCACACGCCAGCCGTACGACGACGATGCGGTCGTGCCGGGCGGGGTGGACCCGGAGGGGTGGCGGGGGGTCGGCTGAGGCGCCGGGGATGTTTCACGTGAAACGCGGGCTGTAGGGCGCTGAGGGTGTGTTTCACGTGAAACACCGGCTATGGGGGCCGGAGGCGTGTTTCACGTGAAACCACCGCGCTCACAGCGCCAGCTTGAACCCCACATGGGACGCCTCGAACCCCAGCCGCTCATAGAACCGGTGCGCGTCGACCCGAGTGGCGTCGGAGGTCAACTGCACCAACTGGCACCCCTCCCGCCGTGACTCCTCCACCGCCCACTCGATGAACCGCGTCCCGAGCCCGCCGCCCCGCTCGTCGGCCCGGATCCGCACCGCCTCGATGATCGACCGGGTGCTGCCCTTCCGGGAGAGCCCCGGGACGATCGTCAGCTGGAGGGTGCCCACGACCTCGCCCGCGCGGACGGCGACCACGAGACGCTGGTTCGGGTCGGCGCCGATCCGCTCGAAGGCCGCCCGGTACGGCGCGAGGTCGTCCGGCGACTCGCGCCGCGCGCCCAGCGGATCGTCCGCGAGGAGGGCGACGATCGCCGGCAGGTCGTCGGCCCCGGCGCCGCGGATGGTCAGGTCGGCGGTCTCAAGATCTCCCATGACGGGAAGCCTAGGCGGGGGCCGGTGCCCCGCGGGTTTCCACGACCTGGACGAACGGTGCCAGCTCCGGGTCCAGGGCGGCCGTGTCGAGCGCCTCGCGCAGGGCCCGGTCGTTGGTCGGGCGGGCCTCGTCCAGCAGCTTCTGGCCCGCCTCGGTGACGTTCGTGTAGATGCCCCGGCGGTCGGTGGTGCAGAGGTAGCGCTCCAGGAGGCCGCGGTCTTCGAGCCGGGTCACCAGGCGGGTGGTGGCGCTCTGGCTGAGGACGACCGCGTCGGCGACCTGCTTCATCTGGAGATGGCCGCCCTCGCCGTCGTGCTGGCGGCCGAGCACGTTCAGCAGGGAGTACTCGCGCACGCTCAGGTCGTGTCCGGCCTGGAGAGCGCGTTCGACGTGGCTCTCGATCCTGCCGTGCAGCAGTGAGAGGGCGCACCAGCCCTGGGCGAGAGCGGTGAGCGCGGGGTCCGTCGCGGCCATGGGCGTCCTCCTCCGTCCGGGAGCGGCTGGGAACCAGGATAGGCCAGCACCGCGATAGTCGGCGCTTGCAAATAACCCGCGTCTGCAATTAATGTCAGTGAGGGTAAAACGCTCCTGCAATCAATCGGGAAGGTGTCACCCTCCATGCCTCTCGCGCTCCTGGCTCTCGCGATCGGGGCCTTCGGCATCGGCACGACCGAGTTCGTGATCATGGGCCTGCTGCCCGAGGTCGCCGCCGACTACGGGGTCTCCATCCCCACCGCGGGCTACCTCGTCACGGGCTACGCGCTCGGCGTGATGATCGGCGCCCCGCTGATGACCGCGCTGGGCACGAAGATCTCCCGCAAGCGGATGCTGATGCTGCTGATGGGGCTGTTCATCGTGGGCAACGTCCTGTCCGCCCTCGCCCCCGCCTTCTCCGTGATGCTGATCGGCCGCGTCGTCGCCTCCCTCGCCCACGGCGCCTTCTTCGGCATCGGCGCGGTCGTCGCGGCCGACCTGGTCGCCCCCGACAAGAAGGCCGGCGCCATCGCGATGATGTTCACCGGCCTCACCGTCGCCAACGTCGTCGGCGTCCCCCTCGGCACGCTCGTCGGCCAGCACGTCAGCTGGCGTGCCACCTTCGCCCTCGTCGCCGCCCTCGGCGTGCTCGGCCTCGCCGGGGTCGCCTGCCTCGTCCCCGACCTGCCCAGGCCCGAAGGGGTCCGCCTCCGGCACGAACTCGCCGTCTTCCGCAACGCCCAGGTCCTCCTGGCGATGGCGATGACCGTCCTCGGCTTCGGCGGCGTCTTCGCGGCCGTCACCTACATCGCGCCGATGGCCACCCACGTCACCGGCTTCGCCGACGGCTCCGTCACCTGGCTCCTGGTTCTCTTCGGCCTCGGCATGGTCGCGGGCAACCTCGTCGGCGGCCGGTACGCCGACCGCGCCCTCATGCCGATGCTGTACGTCTCCCTGGGCGCCCTCGCGGTCGTCCTGGCCCTCTTCACCCTCACCGCCCACCACAAGGCGCTCGCGGCCCTCACCATCGCCCTCGTCGGCGCCCTGGGCTTCGCGACCGTACCGCCGCTCCAGAAGCGTGTCCTGGACCAGGCCCACGGCGCCCCGACGCTCGCCTCGGCCGTCAACATCGGCGCCTTCAACCTCGGCAACGCCCTCGCCGCCTGGCTCGGCGGCCTCGTCATCGACGCGGGCCACGGCTACACCTCACCGAACTGGGTCGGCGCCGCCCTCGCCGGGTCCGCGCTCCTGCTCGCCGTCCTCTCGGCCACCCTGGAACGCCGTGACGGCAGGCCGAGCGCCGTGATCGCCGGCTCCGAGACGACGACGCCTCAGCAGGCCGCCGCCCACCGCTGACGCGCGCTCACCCCGCCGCCACCGTCAGCGGAGCGAACCGCCGGCTCCAGTCGCCGGGGAGGCCCGGGATCCCGTACGTCATCACGGCGTTGAAGGCGACCGGCTCCAGGCCCCGTTCCTTCAGCCAGCTCAGCAACTCCTCGTGCCGGACGTCGATGTCGGTGCGCAGCGGGCGGTCGGTGTGGACCGCGAGGGAGGCGACGAGGGACTTGGCGGTCTCCGTGTCACGGGCGACGAGCGGGCCCACGACATGGGTGTCCATGTTGGGCCAGGCGGCCGCGTACCCCACGATCCTGCCGTCGGCCACCGCGACCCTCAGCTGGTCGGCGAAGGCGGGCAGCCGGGTGATCATGCGGGTCCGGTCGGAGCCGAACACCTCCTCGTCCAGCCGCAGGATCCCCGTGAGGTCCTCGGCCGTCGCCGCCCTGGTGTCCACCGAGGGTTCCGGTCCCACCGGGGTGAAACGGCCGCGCAGCATCTCGGCGCGGCCGGTGACCTTGAAGCCCAGCTCCTCGTACAGCGGGCGGCCGTTCGGCGTCGCGTGCAGAGTCAGCGGGGTGGGGCTCAGCGCGGCGACCACATGCCGCATCAGCCGGCGTCCGACGCCCTGACGGGCGTACCGCTCGGCGACCAGCACCATGCCGATCGCCGCGAGGTCGGGGTGCTCCTGAGGGCCGTACTCGGTCACGACGCACGCGGCGATCAGACCGCCGTCCGGGGCGTCGATGCCGTAGCCCTTCCCGGCGGTGAGGAGGAGGCCCCACTTGTGTTCCTCGCGGGGCCACCCCCGATCCTCGGACAAGTCCGCGCACGCGAGAAGGTCACGGCGCGTCAGGCGGCGGATGGGGAGAGCGGTGGGGGAAGGAGTCGACACGCAGGTCAGGCTGTCCGACCGGCGGGGCCGGCGTCCACCTGTTTCCCGGGAGACATACGCGGTTTTGGCCATGCCATGGGAACATGCCCGGCGATCAGGGGGGAGACTTCATGTTTCACGTGAAACCAGCAAACGAAGAGGACGTTTCACGTGAAACATCGATCGCCGAAGGGTCACAGGTCGGCGCAATCGCGATGCGGACGGAAGGAGGGATCTGGCGGATGTCTACGAATTGGTGTGCCGCGCCCGGTAGTTGAGCCAAACGGCGAATCGCCCCTGGGTAAGACCCCGGTGAGGGGAAGGCGGGGGTTGTGCGGTCCCCTGCGGCCGGTATGGTCGACTCCGATTGAGCTTGAGACGAGGCGGCGCAGCCTAACGGGACGGAGAGATCGAGAACCCGCGTTCGCGGTGATACGGCCAGGGCATCCGGTGGGGGTGGGATGCTGCCCTGTGGGCGAAGCGGCTGCGGAACCGAACAGGTGGGCACAGTCGTTTGCGGGGGAGCAGGCACTTCCCGAGGTAGGGAGTGCAGACCGACCGAAAGATGTTCGAGGCGAGGCACACCATGGACGCTCCGGCCACCACGTCGGCCGACAACGGCACGTCCGGCGGCGGAGACGGTTGGTTCAAGCCGCGCAAGCCGGCAGCCGCCCCCGGCGCCGAGCAACAAGGCGCCCACCAGCGCGGCGCCGAGCAGCGAGGCACGGAACCGCAGAGCACGGAGGGTGGCGGCAGGCGGCTGGCCGGACTGCGCCCGGTGGGCCGCGGCACGACAGCTCCCGGTACGCCGCCCGGAGCGGCTCCCGGGACGACGGCTCCCATGGACGCCGCGCCGCGAGACGCGGGCCGCGACGACGCCGGCCACCACAGCACGGGCCACCACACCATGGGCCGCCACGACGGGGCCTGGCTTGGCACCGACGGTCCCGGCTCCGCCCGCCCCGACACCGACGCCCGAATAGCCGCGCAGTCGGCCCAGGCCCCCTCCCAGCCCGCCGCCGTCGTCCTCCCCAAGCTCATACCGGCGCCCGCGACAGCGGTGCCCCCCCTCGTGTCGCCCGTCCCCTCCCGCCCGGCCACCGACACGTTCGCCGCACCCGAGGCCCTCCAGGTACCGGCCCAGCGCACGGCCCCGGCCGCCCCGCCGCCTGCCGCGACGGCCCCCCTGTCCGCGCCGCCCGAGACCCCGCCGCCCGCACCGAACCCCGAGCCGACCCCCTTCCGGCCGTTCACCGAAGAGGCACCCCAGCCCCACCCCGAGCCCGGCCCGGAGTCCTCCCGGCCGGTCGCCCAGGAGACGCCTCACGCGCCCGAGCCGGGCCTCGAACACCTTCGGTCCTTCGACCAGGAAACGCCTCACCCGGATCCCGAGTCGGCCCCCGAACCCTTCCGGCCCTACGCCCAGGAAACCCTCAGCGCCGGGCCCGAATCCGAGTCCGGCCCTGAGCTGCTCCGGCCGTTCGCCCGGGACGTCCTGCGCCCCGAAGGCGACTCCGGCTCCGAGCCCTTCCGGGCGTTCCCGTCAGAGGCGCCGGCCGAGAGCGAGCCCCTGCGGGCGTCCGCCTCGGACACGCTCCAGGCCGCAGCCGGTTCCGAAGCGGACGGGTCGTTCGTCCCGGACGCCTTCCGGCCCGCGGCCGGCTTCCCCCGGCCGTCCGCGCCGAACCCGGTCACGACGGACACGCTCCCGGCCGAGCCCGAGCCTCCCCAGGCGCCCGCCGAGGACCTGGGGCAGACCGCCCCGGAGCCGTTCCGGGCGTTCGGCTCCGACAGCCTGCCCGCTCCGGAAGCCCCACCCGAGGGCTCCCCGGACGCCGTGCTCGTCCGGCGGACCATGGCCGCCATCGGCTCGGTCGCCGACAAGGTCACCTCGTACTTCTACGCGCTGCTCTTCGTCCGCCACCCGGACCTGCGCCCGCTGTTCCCGCCCGCGATGGACGCCCAGCGGGACCGGCTGCTCAAGGCGCTGCTGACGGCCGCCGAGCACATCGACGACACACCGGTGCTCGTCGGCTACCTCCAGAACCTCGGCCGGGGCCACCGCAAGTACGGCACGCGCCCCGAGCACTACCCGGCGGTCGGCGAGTGCCTCATCGAGGCGCTCGCGAAGTACGCCGAGTCCGTGTGGGAGCCGGAGACCGAGGCGGCGTGGGTGCGGACGTACACCACGATCTCCCAGGTGATGATCGACGCGGCGGCCGTCGACGAGCTGCGCGCACCCGCCTGGTGGCAGGCGGAGATCGTCTCGCACGAGCTGCGGACACAGGACATCGCGGTCCTCACGGTCCGGCCCGACCAGCCGTACCCGTTCCTCGCCGGGCAGTACGCGAGCCTGGAGACGCCCTGGTGGCCGAGGATCTGGCGGCACTACTCCTTCGCCTCAGCGCCCCGCTCCGACGGCCTGCTCTCGTTCCACGTGAAGGCGGTCCCCGCGGGCTGGGTCTCGGGCGCGCTGGTGCACCGCGCCCAGCCCGGCGACGTGATCCGGCTCGGCCCGCCCGCCGGGTCGATGACGGTCGACCACACCCGGGACAGCGGACTCCTCTGCCTCGGCGGCGGCACCGGCATAGCCCCCATCAAGGCCCTCGTCGAGGACGTCGCCGAACACGGCACCCGGCGCCGCATGGAGGTCTTCTACGGCGCCCGCACCGACCACGACCTCTACGACATCGACACGATGCTCCGGCTCCAGCAGTCCCACTCCTGGCTGGAGGTCCGCCCGGTGGTCGACAAGCACGGACTGCTCCAACTCCCCGACGCGATCCGCACGTTCGGCCCCTGGGACGAGTACGACGCATACCTCTCGGGACCGGTCGGCATGATCCGCAGCGGAGTGGACGCACTGCGCGGCGCGGGCATCCCCAAGGAGCGCATACGGCACGACTCGGTGGCGGAACTGGTCGCCGCCGGGTAGCCACCCTCAGCCGAGCCGCCGAGCGGACCCCTCAGCCGAGGTCAGGCGCATGCATCGCCCGGACGCCCTCGATGTTCCCGTCCAGATAGTGCCGCAGCGACAGCGGCACGAGGTGCACGGAGGCGATCCCGACGCGCGTGAACGGCACCCGGACGATCTCGTACTCGCCGATGGGCTCGTCGACCTCGGGGCCATGGCGCAGGGCGGGGTCCATGGACTCCAGATGGCAGACGAAGAAGTGCTGCACCTTCACGCCGGTCGCGCCGCCGTCCTCGCCGATGTGCTCGACGGTGTCGACGAAGCAGGGGACCACATCGGCGATCTTGGCGCCGAGCTCCTCGTACACCTCGCGGTGGAGGGCCTCCACGACGGTCTCGTCGTAGGGCTCGACGCCTCCTCCCGGAGTGAGCCAGTAGGGGTCCATGCCGGGCTTGGTGCGCTTGATCAGGATCAGGTCGTCACCGTCCAGCAGAACGGCGCGTGCGGTGCGTTTGACCACGGGTCGGACGGTCATGGGGGGAATGTGGCCCACCTGGTTCCACGTGAAACATCACGTCGTACGGTCGGGCTCGGTTTCACGTGAAACATCACCGCCACTGCGCCGCCGCCCGCAGCAGCCGTTCATGCGCCCGCGCTATGTGCGGCATCGCCAGCGTCCCCGTCCGCACCACCAGGAAGTACGTCCGCAGCGGCGGCACCGCGGGCTCGTGCAGGGCCACGACGTCACCGCGCTCCAGCGCGGGCCCGCAGAGATAGCGGGGCAGCACGGCGAGCCCCGCACCCGCGACCGCGCACGCGAGGACCGCGCGCAGATCCGGGACGATCACCGTGCCGGAGGCGGCCGGGAGCGAGTCGAAGACGGAGGCCCAGTAGCGGGCGACGAAGGGCAGCGACTCATGGACCTCGACGACGGGGAGGTTCTCCAGCGCGGTACCCGCCCATCTCGGCGCCGCGACCAGGACGTGTTCCTCGTCGCACAGCGGTGTCGCCGTCAGCAGGGGGCCGCGGGGGCGGGCCGTGCTGATCGCGAGGTCGTGGTGGCCCGCGGCGAGGCCCTCCAGGACCTCTTCCGCGTTGCCGAAGGAGGCGCGCAGGGCGAGCCCCTGGCCGTCGTCGCCGGTGAGTTCGGTGAGCGCGGGCAGGGCCTGTTCGGCGGTGAACTCGGGCGGTCCGGCGAGGTGCAGGGTCCGCAGCGAGGAGTCCTCGTCGAGTCCGGTCTCGGCGATCTCGACGAGCGCGTCGAGGTGGGGCGCGGCCTTGTGGGCGAGTTCGTCGCCGATCGTCGTCGGGGTGACGCCCCGCGCCTGGCGCAGGAACAGCGGCCGCCCGACCTGCCGTTCCAGGGTCCGGATCTGCGAGGTGACGGCGGGCTGGGAGAGGCCGAGCAGTGCGGCGGCCCGGGTGAAGGATCCGGCCCGGTGCACGGTCACGAAGGTCCGCAGCAAGGCCAGATCCATGGCCCGCCCCCTTCCGGCGCCTCTCCCGCCCCCCGACGAGGGGCCAACTATAAATATGTCGATAGGGTCCTGTCGCTACTGTGATTGGACACTGACACAGAGTCAACTAGCCTAGTTCGCGCGGTTCTTCGCGCGCGGAACCGCAGGGCGGTCCGAACCACGAGGGGGGAGGCTCGGACCGCCCGCCGCACCGGGCGGGCTCGTCCGGGACGCGTAGCCGGACCGGCCGCCGTGGGGAGCGGGGGCCGCCCGGCGGGCGTACGACGTCTCAGCCCGCCGACTCCTGCGAAGAACCCGCCGACTCCTCCAGCGCCCGCAGCACGTCCGTGACCAGGTCCTCGGTGTCCTCGGTGCCGACGGAGAGCCGTACGAAGCCGTCCGGGACCGCGTCGCCGCCCCAGCGGCCACGGCGTTCGGCGGTGGAGCGCACCCCGCCGAAGCTGGTCGCGTCGTCGACGAGCCGCAGGGCCTCCAGGAAGCGTTCGGCGCGGTCGCGGGAGGCGAGGGTGAACGACACGACGCAGCCGTAGCGGCGCATCTGGCGGGCGGCGACCTCGTGCGAGGGATCGTCGGGCAGCCCCGGATAGCGCAGCGCGACCACCTCGGGCCGGTCCTTCAGCGCCCGGGCGACGGCCAGCGCGGTCGCGCTCTGCCGGTCGACCCGCAGGGGGAGCGTCGCGAGCGAGCGGTGCCCGAGCCACGCCTCCATCGGCCCCGGGATCGCCCCGACGATCTTGCGCCAGCGCCGGACGGCCGCCAGAGCCTCCCCCGTACGGCCCGTGACGTACCCGAGGAGCACGTCACCGTGCCCGCTGAGCTGTTTCGTGCCGCTCGCCACCGAGAAGTCGGCGCCCAGCTCCAGCGGACGCTGGCCGAGGGGCGTGGCGAGCGTGTTGTCGACGGCGACCAGAGCGCCGCGCGCGTGCGCCGCCTCGGCGAGCCGCCGGATGTCGCACACGTCCAGCTCCGGGTTGGACGGCGTCTCGATCCACAGCAGCTTCGCCCCGTCCAGCACCGCGAGCTGCGCGTCCCCGCCGGTCGGCGCGGTGCGCACCTCGATGCCGTACGCCTCCAGCTGCGCGCGCACCAGAGGCAGCGCCTGGTAGCCGTCGTCGGGGAGGACGACCGTGTCGCCGGAGCGGAGCTGGGAGAAGAGGACGGCCGAGATCGCGGCCATCCCGGAGGCGAACGCCAGGGTCTCGACGCCGTCCTGTCCCGGGGCCTCCAGTTCGGCCACGGCGCGCTCCAGGAGCGTCCAGGTGGGGTTCTCGTCGCGGCCGTAGGTGTACGGGCCCGTCGGCTCGCCGGGGAGGTGGTAGTGGGCGGCGAAGACCGGGCCGGGGAGCGCCGGCTCGTACTTGACGGGTTCGGGCAGCCCGGCCCGTACCGCGCGCGTGCCGTCGCCCATCCCTGTGCCACTCATGTCGTCCGCCCCTCCAGATCCCGCTGTACGGCGGCGAGCAGACCGTCGCTCGCCGCCTCCACCATCTCAAGGCACGCCTCGAAGCCCGCACGGCCCCCGTAGTACGGGTCGGGGACGTCCAGGTCGTCCGGGTCGGCCGCGGGGTCGTAGGAGCGCAGGAGGCGTACCTTCCGGGCGTCCTCGGGGGTGGGCGCGAGGCGGCGCAGGTCCCCGAGGTGGCCGGCGTCGAGGGCGATCACCAGGTCGAGGCCGGCGAACCGGTCCCGCTCGAAGCGGCGGGCCGTGTGCGCCGTGCCGTACCCGTGCTCCCTGAGGACGGCGACCGTGCGCGGGTCGGCGGCCTCGCCCTCGTGCCAGGCGTCCGTACCGGCGCTGTCGGCCACGACGCTCCCCGACAGCCCGGCGTCCGCCACGCGCGCGCGGAACACCGATTCGGCCATCGGGGAGCGGCAGATGTTGCCGGTACAGACGAAGCAGACGCGGTAGGGCACCAGGGCTCAGTCCCCGTCGGGCAGGGCGAGGTTGAGCGCCCAGGAGACGATCGAGATGATCAGGCCGCCCAGGACGGCCGTCCAGAAGCCCTCCACGTGGAAGCTGAGGTCGAGCTTGTCGGCCAGCCACGAGGTCAGCATCAGCATCAGCGCGTTGACGACCAGCGTGATCAGGCCGAGCGTGAGGATGAACAGCGGGAAGGTGAGCACCTTCACGACCGGCTTGACCAGGAAGTTCACGAGGCCGAACAGCAGTGCCACGATCAGCAGGGTGCCGATCTTCTTGCCGTTGCTGTCACCGGTCAGGGTGATCTTGTCCAGCAGCCAGACGGCGACCGCCAGGGCGCCCGCGTTGGCGATCGTCTTGACTACGAAATTCTTCATGTGTCTGATCGTTCCAGAGAGATCGACGGCCTAACCGGGCCATGAGCGGGACGAGGGCGATGAAGGCATTCCGGCTGGACGAACTGGAGGCGGAACGAGCCGCCAACGACGGCGCCTACCTGCAGTTTCTGCGCGAGCGGAACATGTCGGTCGGCCTCTACGCCCTCGACGCGGGCACCCACGATCCACAGAACCCGCACAACCAGGACGAGGTCTACTTCGTGGTCAGCGGGCGCGCGTCGATCACCGTCGGCATGGAGACCACCGAGGTGGCGCGCGGCAGCGTCGTCTATGTGCCCGCCGGGGTCGCCCACAAGTTCCACCACATCAGCGAGGACCTGCGGGTCCTCGTGGTGTTCTCACCGCCGGAGCGCTGAAACCGCCGGAGCGCTGAGACCCACCCGGAAGGGGGAGCCGGAACCCGGTCTTCCCCTAGGGGACGGGTCAGGGGAGGACAAGGGGTGCGAAGCCCCCGCGCCGCCCCTGGCCGGATCTAGCATCGGAGCAGGACATCCGAAAGGGCCGGTGGCCGTAAGGGCCGCCGGCCGGTGCACAGATGGAGACAAGGGCGATGCGAGAGATCTTCGCGGGACTGCCGTGGTGGGTGAAGTGGGTGGCGGTGCCGGTCATCGCCATCGTCGTGTTCGGCGGGCTGATAGCCAGCGTCGTCGGCTTCGTGATCGGGCTGCTGTTCAAGCTGCTGGTGTTCGTCGCGCTCGTCGGTGGACTCGTCTACCTCGTACGGAAGTTCACCGCCGGGTCCTCCTCCCGCGGCGACTGGTGACGACGGAGAGCGGTAACAGGGAACGCCGGTTCCCTCGGGCGGGGGAAGTTTCCCGCGCAGCGCGGTGGCGTGGCCGTACGGGCCGTTAGAGTCCGGAATCCGACGCGGGGACGATCCCGCACGGACCACCCTCGCGCTCCCGGAGTGCCCCTTGGCCACGGCTGACATCTCCCCCGCGGAACCGGGCGCACCCCCCGCGCTCCCCCCGGCACAACGGGCCGCCCCCGCGGCCGTCCCCGCCCAACCCGAGCCCACGACCACCCTCATCGGCTCCGTCCAGCGCGCGATGCGCCTCCTGGAGAGCGTGGCGGGGCACGCGTACGGCGCTCCGGCCAAACAACTGGCCCGCGAGACCGGCCTCGCCCTCCCCACCGCCTACCACCTGCTGCGCACCCTCGTCCACGAGGGCTACTTACGGCGCGACAAGGGACTGTTCTTCCTCGGCGAGGCGGCCGAGCGGCTGGCCGCCTCGGGGGCAGCGCAGAAACGTCGCAGCACGATCGTCGACACGCTCGCGCAGTGGCGGGACGCGATCGGGGCGCCCGTCTACTACGCCGTGTACCGCGACGGCGAGATCGAGACGCTGTACGTCGCCGACACGCCGGAGTCGCCCGCGGTCGAGCAGTGGGCCGACTTCCGCGAGACCGGGCACGCGCACGCCATCGGGCAGTGCCTGCTGTCCCAGCTCGACGACGGGGCCCGCCGCGACCACCTCGACCGGTATCCGGCGCGGACCCTCACGCCGTACACCGTCCGCGACAGCCACAGTCTGCTGCGCCGGCTCTCCGGGGCGCGGCGCACCGAGGCGGTGACCGAGCGTCAGGAGTATCTGCTGGGTACGGTCTGTGCCGCGCTGCCGATCACTGTGGGGGCCTCGGCGGCGACCGTCGCGCTGTCCCTGCCGGTGCGGCAGGCCGAGCGGCTGCTGCCGGCGGTGCGGAAGCTGGAGCGGGAGGTCGGGCGGGCCGTGGGGGCGCTCGCGCTCTCTATCAGCATCTGAAAAATCACTGCTTGTGATCCCGTGTGCACGTTCAGCAAGATGCGTTCCAGTCAGAGGTATCCGGTCAGAGGTCCATTCCCGGCCGGTGACGGCACAGACGGGGTAAGGCGATGCGCGAGTCCGCACAGACAGTTCAGGCAGAGGTCATGATGAGCTTCCTCGTCTCCGAGGAGCTCGCGTTCCGGATCCCGGTGGAGCTGGGGTACGAGCCGGACGACCCGTACGCCGTCCGGCTCACCTTCCACCTGCCCGGGGACGCGCCGGTGACCTGGACGTTCGGGCGCGAACTCCTCGTCGACGGGGTCGCCCGGCCCTGCGGCGAGGGTGACGTCCGGATCGCCCCCACCGATCCCGAGTCGCTCGGCGAGGTCCTCATCCGCCTCCAGGTGGGCGCCGACCAGGCCGTGTTCCGCTCCTCCGCGGCGCCCCTCATCGCGTTCCTCGACCGTACGGACCGGGTGGTCCCCCTCGGTCAGGAGGCGTCCTTCGCGGACTTCGACGCGCATCTCGACGAGGCGTTGGGGCGGATCCTGGCGGAGGAGCAGAGCGCGGGGTGAGGCCGGGTGGGGCGAGGGGCGGGGGAAACGCTTCAGCGGTTCCGGGTCTGTGCAGGAACGGTTCTGCTGAGGCTGGGGGATTCGGCGAGGGGCGTTCGCCGGCGGAGGTGGGGTTTCGGGGGCTGTCATGTCCCCGAAGTTCCCCGTACCTCGGAGCCGTCAGTGCTTGCGGCGCCGCCCCCGGCCTCCCTTCGCCGCTGCCGGTGCTTGCGTCGGGGCCGCCGCCGGTGTGGGCGCCCCCTTCGCCTCGGGGCGGTCCGCCGAGACGACCAGGGCCGCGAGGGCCGTGGTGACCGGGACCGAGGCGACCAGGCCGATGGAGCCGACCAGCGTACGGACGATCTCCTCGGCGACCAGCTCGCTGTTGGCGACCGTGCCGACGCCGCTGTCGGCGATCGAGAAGAGGAGCAGCAGCGGGAGGGCGGCGCCCGCGTAGGCGAGGACCAGGGTGTTGACGACGGACGCGATGTGGTCGCGGCCGATGCGGATGCCCGCCCGGTACAGGCCGCGCCAGCCCATCGTGGGGTTCGCCTCGTGCAGCTCCCAGACCGCCGAGGTCTGGGTGACCGTCACATCGTCCAGGACACCCAGCGAGCCGATGATGATGCCGGCCAGGAGCAGACCGCTCATGTCGATCGACGGGTACAGGCCGTGGATCAGGCCGGTGTTGTCGTCCGTGTTGCCCGTGAGCGCGGACCGGCCGATGAACAGCGAGCCCAGGACGCCGATCAGCAGCAGCGAGATCAGCGTGCCGAGCACCGCCACCGAGGTTCTGGCCGAGAGGCCGTGACACAGATACAGGGCGATCAGCATGATCGCGCTCGACCCGACCACCGCCACGACCAGCGGATTCGAGCCCTGGAGGATGGCCGGCAGGATGAAGAAGTTCAGGATCATGAAGCTGATCGCCAGCGCGACCAGCGCCATGACGCCCCGCAGCCGGCCGACGACCACGACGGCGATGGCGAAGATCCCGGCGAGCAGCGCCATCGGGAAGCGCCGGTTGATGTCGGCGACGGAGTACTGGAGGTCCTTCGGCGCGGACGGCTCGTACGCGACGACGACCTTCTGACCCTGCTTCAACTGCCGTGACTGGTCCGGCTGGATGATCTCCGTGAACGTACGGCCCTTGTCGCTGCCCGTGTCCACCCGGATCGTCGCCCGCTTGCAGGTGCCGCGCGCCTCCTGCACCGCCGAGGAGCCCTCGGCCGTCGAGGTGTCACCGGTCGGCGGCACCCCCGACGCGTTGACGGACGCGCAGCTCAGCTTCTCGACCTTCGTGACCGTCGCCTGCTGCGTCTGCCGGTCGAAGCCGACCCCGGTCCGCTCGTGGGGCGGAGCACCGCCGGGCCACAGCACCGCGAGCCCCACGACCACGGCCGCCGCGAAGGGGATCAGGATCGCGCCGATGACCTTGCGGAGGTGCCGGGAGACGGGGGCGGCGGGGCCATGGCTGTGCGAGTGCGAGTGGCCGCCGCCGTGCCCTCCGCCGTGCGAGTCACCGTGCCCGCCGTGCCCGCCACCGGGAGGGCCGCCGTGGGAGTGCCCATCGGATCCGGGCCCCGCGCTGTGCTGCCCGCCCTGGTGGGCGTGGGCCTCGTGCTCGGGGACGCGGGGGACGGGGCCGCTGTTGTGCGGGGGCACCTGAGGCAGGGGACCGCTGTCCTGCGGGGACATATGAGGGCCGAGGCCGCTCCCGCCCACTTGGGGCACCGGGCCGCTGTCGTGCATCGACACCCTCGGTACCGGGCCGCTCTCGTACGCCGGGCGCCTCACCTGCGGCGTAGGACCCGTGTCCTCCGGGCGCAGGGTCGGGCCGACGCCGTAGCCGTAACCCTGGGGCGCGGGGGGCGGGTTGGTGCCGGGGCCCTGCTCCCCCGTACGCCGGAAGTCCGGTGGTCTGGGGGCCGCGCCCCGGCGTGGGAGTGAGCCGAGCCGGGTGCCGGGGCGGTTGCCGGAGGGGGCGGGGCCGCGTCCGGGAACGCCGTCGCCCTCGCCCGGCGCGGAGCCGTCGGTGGGACCCGCGCCCTCACCGCCGTACCCGTCCCGGGACGGCTCGGGAGGCGGGGGGAACGGGGAGCGGGGTGTCGTGGTCACCGACCGATCATCGCAAGAACGGCAGAGGCCCACTGTTCACCGCGCCACAAATACCGCTAGCGTGGAGGCACCTTTGCACACGCGGGAGCTCGGAGCACCGGGCTGAGAGGGCGCTGACCTTCGTCTTCGCGGTGTTTCACGTGAAACGTCACCGGGTTCGAGTGATGTTTCACATGAAACATCGGCAGACGGAAGCGGCTGCGTCGACCGCTGAACCTGTTACCGGGTAATGCCGGCGTAGGGAGTAGGTCTCATGACCATCAAGGACGCACGCACGCCTGCCTCCACGCAGAACGCGGCCAGCACGGACGCGGCTGACAGCGGGGCCGGGAAGTCCATCGGCTGGCACAAGGCGTACGTCGAGGGCTCGCGCCCCGATCTGCGGGTGCCGGTCCGTCAGGTGCATCTCACCAACGGGCAGTCGGTCACCCTGTACGACACCTCGGGCCCGTACACCGACCCGTCCGCCGAGACGGACGTCCGCCGGGGCCTGTCCCCGCTGCGGGAGAACTGGATCGTCTCCCGGGGCGACACCGAGGAGTACGCGGGCCGTCCCGTCCGCCCCGAGGACGACGGGATCAAGCACACCTCTCCGCGCGGTGGCCTGCGGAATCTCGACGCGGTCTTCCCGGGCCGCCCGCGCCTGCCGCGCCGCAGCCGGGACGGACGGGCGGTCACCCAACTCGCGTACGCCCGCCGGGGCGAGGTCACGCCGGAGATGGAGTACGTGGCCATCCGGGAGAACGTCGCGCCCGAGGTCGTCCGCGAGGAGATCGCGGCGGGGCGGGCCGTCCTGCCCGCGAACGTCAACCACCCGGAGATCGAGCCGATGATCATCGGCAAGCGGTTCCTGGTGAAGGTCAACGCGAACATCGGGAACTCGGCGGTGACCTCCTCCATCGAGGAGGAGGTCGAGAAGATGACCTGGGCGACCCGCTGGGGCGCCGACACGGTCATGGACCTCTCCACCGGCCGCAACATCCACACCACCCGGGAGTGGGTGCTGCGCAACTCCCCCGTCCCCATCGGCACGGTGCCGCTCTACCAGGCGCTGGAGAAGGTCGACGGCCGGGCCGAGGAGCTGACCTGGGAGATCTACAAGGACACGGTGATCGAACAGGCCGAGCAGGGCGTGGACTACATGACGGTCCACGCCGGTGTCCGTCTCCCGTACGTCCCGCTGACCGCGAACCGCAAGACCGGCATCGTCTCGCGCGGCGGCTCGATCATGGCGGCCTGGTGCCTCGCGCATCACCGGGAGTCGTTCCTGTACGAGAACTTCGAGGAACTCTGCGAGATCCTCGCCGCGTACGACGTCACCTACTCGCTGGGCGACGGCCTGCGGCCCGGCTCGATCGCGGACGCCAACGACGAGGCGCAGTTCGCCGAGCTGCGCACGCTGGGCGAGCTCAACCGGATCGCCAAGCGCCACGACGTACAGACGATGATCGAGGGCCCCGGGCATGTCCCGATGCACAAGATCAAGGAGAACATCGACCTCCAGCAGGAGATCTGCGACGAGGCGCCGTTCTACACGCTCGGCCCGCTGACCACGGACGTCGCGCCCGCGTACGACCACATCACCTCCGGGATCGGCGCGGCGATGATCGCCTGGTGGGGGACGGCGATGCTCTGCTACGTCACGCCCAAGGAGCACCTCGGTCTCCCCAACCGCGACGACGTCAAGACCGGCGTCATCACCTACAAGATCGCCGCCCACGCGGCCGACCTCGCCAAGGGCCACCCAGGCGCCCAGGACTGGGACGACGCCCTCTCCGACGCCCGCTTCGAGTTCCGCTGGGAGGACCAGTTCAACCTGGCCCTCGACCCGGACACGGCCCGCGCCTTCCACGACGAGACCCTCCCCGCGGAGCCCGCCAAGACGGCCCACTTCTGCTCCATGTGCGGCCCGAAGTTCTGCTCCATGAAGATCTCCCAGGACATCCGCCGCGAACACGGCGGCAGCCAGGGGGAGATCGAGGAGGGCATGGCCCAGAAGTCGAAGGAGTTCGCGGCGGCGGGGAACCGGGTGTATCTGCCGATCGCGGACTGAGCAGTCCCGCTTCTCCTCGGGCCCGCGGGGGCGTAAGCCGCTGCGGGCCCGGGTTCGGAGAGACAGTCGCGTGGCACGGATCTACGATCGACAAAGGGGGAGACCACCCCGGGAGATCCGATGAACAGACGAGCGATCACCATAGGGACGCTGACGATACTCGGGTTGCTTTTCCTCCTGCCCGGGACGGCCTTTCGCCTTCCGGCCGCATCGGCTCAGGCCGCGCCGTCCTCGGCTGCGGCGACCTACGAGCGGTTGACCGCACGGGAATGGGCGCAGATCGCCAAGGACCCCGATGCGCACAGTGGGGAGCGGTACGTCGTGTACGGGGTGGTCACTCAGTTCGACGCGATGACGGGCTCGGAGACATTCCGTGCCGACGTCGACGGTGTTCGGCACGTGGAGAGCTACGAATATCCGACCAACACCATCCTGACCGGAGACGCGGCACAGCTTGAGCGTTTCATCGTGGGTGACACCTTCGAGGCGAAGGTCGAGATGAACGGGTCTCTCACGTATGAGACGCAGGTCGGGGGGTCGCTGACTGTCCCGCAGCTCCACGTGGATTCCATGGAGATGACGTCCGCCGCGACGCAGTGACCCAGCCCGGTATTCCTCGTGATGGGGCGTTGTCAGTGGCGGGGGTTACGGTTTTGGCAAGGTTGTTCGATATGTGGGGGCAAGTGTCGTGGACAAGGTGTTCGTGTCGTACGCGGTGGGGTGGGATCTGAGAGGCCGGGCCGCGGTGGGGCCGCTGTCCCGGGAACAGGCCGAGGCGCGGGACGCGGAGGGGGAGCCATATGTGATGGTCCACCGGGTGGCTGGGCGGAGGGAGCCGGTGGAGGTGCATCTTGTCGACTGGGGGGCGTCGTACGTCGGGGTGTGGGGGTACGACGAGTGGGGCCGGCGCAAGGCCGAGGCCGATTGGCGGCTGCTGGAGGAGGAGCGGGTTTTTCTGCTGCGGGTGGGGGCCTGGTTGTACGTGTCCGCCGAGCAGGAGGAGTTCGGGGGCGATGTCACGTGGGTGCGGCAGGAGCTGTACCCCGACGGCAAGGGGCGCAAGGTCGTCGAGCGGCCGAGGGGCGGGGCCACGCACACGCCCGCGGACATCGACGAGGGTGACCGATGGTTGGGCAGAGGGGCGTTGGGGGTGGGGGGAGAGGGGTGGTTGCTGGTCTCCGGGGAGACCGGGACGGCGCCGGTGGTGGTGGACGCGGAGGAGGCCGAGCCCGCCGAGCCGGTCCACGAGCCCCAGCTCTGGGTTTCGCCCCGGCCCGCAGAACCGGCCTACCTGACCGAGTTGTTCACCGTCGGGACGAAGTTCTCGACCGACGTCCAGCCGGAGATGACGGTCGTCGGGGTGCGGGAGATCGCCCGGCTGCGGGTGCCCAGCGGCAGGCTGGTCGTCGCCGATCCTTCGGCCGACGGACGTGAGCTCGTGCAGGGGTTCGCGCCGGGGACGTACCCCATGCAGGAGGCCGTCGTCGGGTACGAGTACGACTTCATGGGCGAGCATGTCGAGACGGAGGATCCCGTCGCCGTACGCCTGCTGTTGCGGGACGAGCCCGTGGCCGCCTGGGAGTTGGCGCTGGCGTCGGGGGAAGACGTCCGGTTGTTGCATGACGGCGGGGGCTTCGGATTCGGCACCGATGGAGCCCTGGGGTCCTTCGCGGACGCGTCCGGCTGGGACACGCACGTCGATCAGGTCATGACGTACTACCGGAGGCACAGCGAGAAGGTTCCCGTGGACTTCGTCGCGGACGGCCACCTGCGCAGTGTGGACGAGAGCACAGGCAGCGACCTGATCTGCTTCCCGACAGCCGGTGACGGGGGCTACCCCGTCTGGCTGGGCCGGTCGGCGTCGGGAGAGGCGGTCTCTTTCGTGGTCGTCACCGACTATCTGTCCGACCTTCGGCCGCTGTGAAAGCCCCCCTGGCTCGCGCCCCCTGTGGAGGGACGCGAGCCAGGAGCAACCGGGGATGGGTGGATCTAGTCGGGCTGGTTGTCCGGGCCGCCGAATTCCGGGCTGGTGTAGTCCGGGCTGGAGAAGCTCGGGCGGTGGCCCGGAGCGGGGCCGTCGTCGGGGCTGGTGAATCCGGGACGGTCGTATCCGATTTTCGGGAGGCGGCTGGTCGGGGACGGCGGGGCCGTCTGGGGGACCGGGGCGGTCGGGCCCTGGGTGAGCGCGTCGCGGAAGAACGGCAGGAAACCGCGCTCCAGCAGGGCCACCCGCCAGGCTTCCCTGGCCCGCTCGACCTCCTCCGCCTGTTCGTTGTACGGCCCCGCCTCCAGCGCGGGCCGGTTGCGCAGCGCGGTGAGCAGCAGTCCGACGGTGGCGACGAGGATCGCCAGCGCCGTGACCACCCCGAACACCCAGCCCGCCGTGACCAGCGCCTCGGCGAACGCCGGGGCCGGGTCGAGCGCCTTGAGCAGATAGCCGACGAGCAGGAAGATCACCGCGGCGGTCCCGGCGAGGACCGGCGTGAGCACGGCGGCGACGGCGACGGCTCCCGCCCCGGCGGGCTCGACGGCGGCCTCTCCCAGCGTGGTGGCGATCCCCGCGCCCCCGCTCGCCGGCTCACCGGCGTGGGTGTCGCGGGATGCGGAGGAAGCCGGCGCCGGATGGCGCAGTTCGTCACGGACCTTCACGTAGTGCTGGTACTCGGTCGCCGCCGCGGTCGTGATGAACGCGGTGGCGCCCAGCGCCATGGTGCGCAGTTGTACGGGGTTGAGGCGCCGGCCGATACCGGCCAGTTCCGGGTGGTGTGGTGCGGAGCGCAGCGCCTCGTCGAGGATCCGCTCGTACTCCTGGCGGTCCTCACTGTGCAGGTGCTGCGGAACGCTGTTCATGTGCATCCCCCGATGCTCCGTAGGGCTTGGGGCTCGCATGCCAACGAGCCGTCGGGCAGAAACGGAGGGGAGCCTGCTACGGATAAGCCGATGGTAGAGCGGCGACGGCTCAAGGTGACAGGGGGTTTGCGGAAATTGGACCCGGGCCTGTGCCGCCGGCGATCAGTCCTCCCTACCGGCCGCCTGCCCGGTGGACTGCCGATTATCCATGGGCAGCCGCTGGACCAGCAGCTTTCCGGCCATGGTCACTCCGCCGTCCATCGCGATGGCGAGTCCCTCCGCGTAGATGTGCGGTCCTTCGACGTTCGGACCCGACTGGTCCTCGCCGTCCTCGGAGCCGACTTCGCCCAGCAGATAGGGAATCGGGCTGTGTCCGTGAACGATCCGGGTGCCGCCGTACGTATCGAGCAGTGCGCGCACGGCGTCGGCGCCGCCCTCGTCGCGGAAGGAGAAGCGCTTGGTGAACTTGCGGAAGAGATCCCACACCTCGTCCGCGTCGTTGCGCGTGATCGTCTCGCGGACGGTGTCGTTGACGGCCTCGATCGAGTCGCCGTAGTCGAGATAGGCGGTCGTGTCGGAGTGGACGAGCAGATGGTCGTCGACGTGCTCGATCGCGTCGAGGCGGGCCATCCACTGGAGGTGGTGGTCCTGGAGGCGGTCCATGTCGGCCTTCTGGCCGCCGTTGAGGAGCCAGGCCGCCTGGAAGGTGGCGGTGCCCGCGCCGGAGTTGACGGGGGTGTCGCCGAACCGCTTCGCGCCGAGCAGGAGGAGTTCGTGGTTGCCCATCAGGGCCTTGCAGTAGCCGCCCGCCGCGGCCGCCTCCGCCGACAGCCGCATGACCAGGTCGATCACGCCGATGCCGTCGGGCCCGCGGTCGGTGAAGTCGCCGAGGAACCACAGCCGCGCGTTGCCCGCGCACCACTGTCCGGCCTCGTCGATGAGGCCCTTCTCCCGCAGCGCTTCGTGGAGTTCGTCGAGGTAGCCGTGCACGTCGCCGACGACGAACAGCGGTCCGGGGCCGTCCGGGGACACCGGCGCCACGGGTTCCGCGACCGGCATCCGCAGCGTGTCGCCCCGGTTGATGACCGGCAGGTCGCGCTGGGTCGGCGTGTACCCCTCTGGGTAGCCCTGCTCGTCGGCCGGTACGGCGTCGCCGGGATGCCCGGCGGGGTCGTACGGACCGGTCTCATGGACGTACGCGGGCACCCGGAAGTCGCGCAACGTCGCCGTCCGTTCCGCTTCGGGTCCCTGACCGGCCCCCTGAGTCATCAGACCCCTCCACCATCGCGCCGCATCTGCACCGCTTCGGACTGCCTGGTCGCAGCGGCCCGCGGTGTCGTGGGCCCATCATAGGAATGCGGATCGGGCCATGTGATGACCCAGGGGTGGTGAATCGGTTCGGGCGCGCGCCGGTGCGTGGCATTCGCCCCGATTGAGCCGTGCCTGTCCGTCGCGCCGGTGCTCCGCGCGACCCCGTTCCCCGCCCCGCGCACATCATGCGACGGCTCCCGCCCCGAAAACACCACGCCGGCCGGACCTTCCGGGAAACCCCCTCAGGGCTCCCCGGAAGCGTCCCGCTATGTCCCCTCGGGCGTGCGCGGCGGGCTCACCGTCGTACGCGGCGGGCGGCGCTGGGAGGACGTACGGATGATCAGTTCGGTCGGTATCACCTGCTCGACCGGGTGGTCCGAGTCCACCCCCTCGATCGCGTCGATGAGGAGCTGCACGACCGCGGTGCCGATCCGGCGCGGTTTCAGCGAGAGGGTGGTGATGGGGGGTTCGGTGCTCGCGTACACCGTGGACTCGCTGCAGCACACCAGCAGCAGGTCCTCGGGGACGCGCAGGCCGTAGCGGCGGGCGGCGGCGAGCAGGTCCGTGCCGTTGGGGTCGAAGAGGCCGTACACGGCGTCCGGCCGGTCGGGGCGGGCGAGCAGCCGGTCGGCGGCGACGGCGCCCGCGCACGGGTCGTGGGCCGGGTACGCCTCGTAGACCGGGTCCTGGCCGACCCGCTCGCACCAGCGCAGGTACGCGGTGGTCGACAGGTGGGTGTACGTGTCGGTCGTGGTCCCGGTGAGCAGCCCGATCCGGCGCGCGCCGGCGTCGGCGAGGTGGTCGAGGATGTCCAGGACGGCGGCCTCGTGGTCGTTGTCGACCCACGCGGTGACCGGCAGCGGGCCGGAGGGGCGGCCGTCGGAGACGACGGGTAAACCCTGCCGGACGAGCTCGCCGACCACCGGGTCCTGGTCGGAGGGGTCGATGACGACCGTGCCGTCCAGGGCGACGTTCGACCACACGTCGTGGCGCGAGGTCGCCGGGAGGATGACGAGCGCGTAGCCGCGGGCGAGCGCGGCGGAGGTGGCGGCTCTGGCCATCTCCGCGAAGTACGCGAACTCGGTGAAGGTGAAAGGTTCATCCCCGTACGTGGTGACGGTAAGTCCGATCAGGCCGGACTTACCCGTACGGAGCGTGCGGGCCGCGGCCGACGGGCGGTAGCCCAGCCGGTCGGCGACCTCGCGGACGTGGCGTCGGGTGGCATCAGGGAGCCTGCCCTTGCCGTTCAGGGCGTCGGAGACGGTCGTGATGGATACTCCGGCGGCGGCGGCCACGTCCCTGATGCCCGCTCGGCCCGGCCGGCTGCCTCGGCGTGAGGTTTCCGCGCGGCTCACCTGGTGCTTCCCTGCTGCTGTCATGGCGTGCCGATAGTAGGGCTCATGAGGTGGGGTAGGGCGGACGCATATGCACTCATCGACAGGCACGTTTCTGCAAGGTCAAATCGCTCAAGTACTTGAGAAACAAAGTCAGTTGGCTGTTCGAACAGCATTACATGTGGCATCGGCGCTGATGAGCCTGTCGAGGCACCGATGTCTCGAAGAGGTCTCAACTCACCTGCACGAGGGATGCGCGCCACGGCGCGTGCCACCGGCGCATAGATATATGTACGTCACGCCCCCTGTTTCGTCGCCTTCGTGCGCTGTTGCCCCTGATGCGCGTGTGACGAACCGGGTCCGTACGCCCGCTGACGTGCACGTGCCGAATCCTCTTAAGGTGAGGAGAATTGAGTACCGGAGCCGGGCACGAGGAGGACTGTGGTGAGCGAGACGAACCCCAAGCTGCGGGTCGAGCTGGAGGGGATCCCCACCTACAAGCCGGGCAGGCCGGCCGCCGAGGGCGGCCCGGTCGCCTTCAAGCTGTCCTCCAACGAGAACCCCTACCCGCCGCTGCCCGGCGTCCTGGAGACCGTCACGGCCGCCGCCTCCTCGTTCAACCGCTACCCGGACATGGCGTGTACGGCGCTGACGGCCGAACTCGCCGACCGCTTCGGCGTCCCCGTCTCCCACCTCGCCACCGGCACCGGCTCCGTCGGCGTCGCCCAGCAGCTCCTCCAGGCCACCTCGGGCCCGGGCGACGAGGTCATCTACGCCTGGCGCTCCTTCGAGGCGTACCCGATCATCACGCAGATCAGCGGCGCCACCTCCGTACAGGTCCCCCTCACCCCCGGCGCCGTCCACGACCTGGACGCGATGTACGAGGCGATCACCGGCCGCACCCGCCTGATCTTCGTCTGCAACCCCAACAACCCGACGGGTACGGCCGTGCGGCGGGCCGAGCTGGAGCGGTTCCTCGACCGGGTGCCGGGCGACGTCCTGGTCGTCCTCGACGAGGCGTACCGCGAGTTCGTCCGCGACGCCGACGTCCCCGACGGCGTCGAGCTGTACCGCGACCGCCCCAACGTCTGCGTCCTGCGCACGTTCTCCAAGGCGTACGGCCTCGCCGGGCTGCGCGTCGGCTTCGCGATCGCCCACGAGCCCGTCGCCGCCGCCCTGCGCAAGACGGCGGTGCCCTTCGGCGTCAGCCAGCTCGCCCAGGACGCCGCCGTCGCCTCGCTGCGCGCCGAGGACGAACTCCTGGGCCGCGTCGGGTCCTTGGTGTCCGAGCGGGCCCGGGTGCTCGCCGGCCTGCGGGCCCAGGGCTGGACCGTCCCCGACTCCCAGGCCAACTTCGTCTGGCTCGGGCTGGGGGAGCGGACGCCGGCGTTCGCCGCCGCGTGCGAGCGGGCCGGGGTCGTCGTGCGGCCGTTCCCCGAGGGGGCGCGCGTGACGATCGGGGAGACCGAGGCGAACGACATCTTCCTGAAGGTGACCGAGGGGTTCATCAAGGAGGGCTGAGCCGAGCGTTTCCCCGGGCCGGGAGGCGGGAGCGTGCCGGGGGAGAACTCGGCACGCTGAATCCGGCGTTCGGCCGCCGGGCGGCGGAGCGGGCGGCGAGGATGGCCGGATGACATCACGCCAAGGGCCCACCATGGAGCTGATACGCGCGGCTCTCGACCCGGCCACGAAGACGGCACGCCTGCGCACGGAGTCCCCTGTGTGCCGGGTGGTGATCAGGGCCGCCGAAGCCGATCTGGCCGCAGGCAGCGCGGAGCAGGTCAACATGCTCGCGATCGGCTCGGGTGTGGCAGCGGCGGGGCTGACCGCCTGGCTCGCGCAGGAACGGAACCTCGACGCGGCGGACATCATCGCCGAGTTCGAGAGAGTGTCCGCGGCCCAGGGGGAACACCGGGCTCCGCTCGTGGAGATGCTCAAATCGCTGCTGACCGGCCCGCCGGGAATGGAGCAGACCGCGCGACTCATGGTGGGGCTCTTCCATGACGACGAGGAGTCGTTCTACGACCTCATCGTCGACCTCGGTGGCTACATCGCCGACTGCATCGGCCTGCTCGCCGCACTCGATGTCAGCAGCCGTGACGACACGCTGGAAGATCTGAACGACATGCTCGCCTCGTTCTTCAACGACTAGGGCGCCGCAGGAGCGGGGCCGGCCTGTGACCAATCGCACGGCGGCCGGTTTCGGGCTTGCGCCGACCGTTTGCCGGTGCCATGTGGAGCGTCGGCTTCACCGGGAAGCGGGTGCCAGGAGCCCTGATCCGGCCGGTTCCGGGGACGTTTCACGTGAAACCTGGACAGGGGCGCGATGTGCATGACGCACGTCGCACGCCGCTTGGGTACCCCCCACCCCTCCGCCCTCGAACAGCCATGCGCCATAATTGCTTGTGAATGTGAACGCGTTCACAAGCGTGTCCCAGTTGCTCCACTGTTGTGTGTGACATACGGGGCAAACTGCCGCAGTACCACGGCACGTAAGGAGACTGACGACGTGGAAATGGCCTTGGCGCCAGAGACACTGGCGCGCTGGCAGTTCGGTATCACCACCGTCTACCACTTCCTCTTCGTCCCCCTGACGATCTCGCTCGCGGCGCTCACCGCCGGGCTGGAGACCGCGTGGGTGCGGACCGGCAAGGAG
Source organism: Streptomyces sp. 4F14 (assembly GCF_048159485.1). Taxonomy (NCBI): domain Bacteria; kingdom Bacillati; phylum Actinomycetota; class Actinomycetes; order Kitasatosporales; family Streptomycetaceae; genus Streptomyces; species Streptomyces sp. 4F14. The sequence goes on along the minus strand of NZ_JBLRVY010000010.1, from coordinate 55,260 downwards.
AAGTACCTCAGGGCGACGAAGTTCTGGGGCAAGCTCTTCCTGATCAACATCGCGATGGGCGTCGTCACCGGCATCGTGCAGGAGTTCCAGTTCGGCATGAACTGGTCCGACTACTCGCGCTTCGTCGGTGACGTCTTCGGCGCCCCCCTCGCCTTCGAGGCCCTGATCGCCTTCTTCTTCGAGTCCACCTTCATCGGCCTGTGGATCTTCGGCTGGGACAAGCTCCCGAAGAAGATCCACGTCGCCTGCATGTGGATGGTCTCGATCGGCACGATCCTGTCGGCCTACTTCATCCTCGCCGCGAACTCCTGGATGCAGCACCCGGTCGGCTACCGGATCAACGAGGCCAAGGGCCGCGCCGAACTGACCGACTTCTGGCTCGTCCTGACCCAGAACACCGCGCTCAGCCAGGCGTTCCACACCCTCACGGCCGCGTTCCTGACTGGCGGCGCGTTCATGGTCGGCATCTCCGCCTTCCACCTGGTCCGCAGGCGGCACATCGTCGAGATGCGGACGACCCTGCGCCTCGGCCTGATCACCGTCGTGATCGCCGGTCTGCTCACCGCGATCAGCGGCGACACCCTCGGCAAGGTCATGTTCAAGCAGCAGCCGATGAAGATGGCCGCCGCCGAGGCCCTGTGGGACGGCGAGGCACCCGCGCCGTTCTCCGTCTTCGCCTACGGGGACGTCGACAAGGGCCACAACAAGGTGGCCATAGAGATCCCGGGCCTGCTGTCCTTCCTCGCGAACGACGACTTCACCTCGCACGTCCCCGGCATCAACGACGTCAACAAGGCCGAGCAGGAGAAGTTCGGCCCCGGCGACTACCGCCCCAACATCCCGGTCGCCTACTGGGGCTTCCGCTGGATGATCGGCTTCGGCATGACCTCCCTCGCGATCGGCATGCTCGGCCTGTGGCTGACCCGCAAGAAGTTCATGCTCCCCGAGCACCTGCGCACCGGTGAGGACGAGGTGCCGAACCTGGTCCTCTTCCGCAAGAAGGCGCTCGGCCCCCAGCTCACCACCTGGTACTGGCGCCTGGCGATCTGGACCCTGGCCTTCCCGCTGATCGCCAACTCCTGGGGCTGGATCTTCACCGAGATGGGCCGTCAGCCCTGGGTCGTCTACGGCATCTTCCAGACCCGCGACGCGGTCTCCCCCGGTGTCTCCCAGGCCGAGGTCCTCACCTCGATGATCGCCTTCACCACGCTGTACGCGATCCTCGCCGTCGTCGAGGTCAAGCTCCTCGCCAAGTACGTCAAGGCCGGCCCGCCGGAGCTGACCGAGGCCGACCTCAACCCGCCCACGAAGATCGGCGGCGAGGCGCGAGACGCCGACAAGCCGATGGCCTTCTCGTACTAGGCCGAGGGAGCTGCACCGTCATGGAACTGCACGACGTCTGGTTCGTCCTGATCGCCGTCCTGTGGACCGGCTACTTCTTCCTGGAGGGCTTCGACTTCGGGGTCGGCGTCCTCACCAAGCTCCTCGCCCGTAACCGGGTGGAGAAGCGCGTCCTCATCAACACCATCGGCCCGGTCTGGGACGGCAACGAGGTCTGGCTGCTCAGCGCGGGCGGCGCGACCTTCGCCGCCTTCCCCGAGTGGTACGCCACCCTCTTCTCCGGCTTCTACCTGCCGCTGCTGGTCATCCTGCTCTGCCTCATCGTCCGGGGCGTCGCCTTCGAGTACCGCGCCAAGCGGCCCGAGGAGAACTGGCAGCGCAACTGGGAGCGGGCGATCTTCTGGTGCTCCCTGATCCCCGCGTTCCTGTGGGGCGTCGCGTTCGGCAACATCGTGCACGGCGTGAAGATCGACCGGGACTTCGAGTACGTGGGCGGCTTCTGGGAGCTGCTCAACCCGTACGCCGTCCTCGGCGGGCTCGTCACGCTGAGCCTGTTCACCTTCCACGGCACGGTGTTCACGGCCCTCAAGACGGTCGGTGACATCCGGGAGCGGGCTCGCAAGCTGGCCCTCAAGGTCGGTCTCGTCACCGCCGCCCTCGCCCTGGCCTTCCTGGTCTGGACGCAGGCCGACAGCGGGGACGGCGCGAGCCTGGTCGCTCTCGTCGTGGCCGTCGCCGCCCTGGTCGCCGCGCTCGTCGCGAATCAGGCCGGGCGTGAGGGCTGGTCGTTCGCGCTCTCCGGCGTCACGATCGTGGCCGCCGTGGCGATGCTCTTCCTGACGCTCTTCCCGAACGTCATGCCGTCGTCGCTGAACCCGGAGTGGAGCCTCACGGTCACGAACGCCTCGTCGAGCCCGTACACACTGAAGATCATGACGTGGTGTGCGGTGATCGCGACGCCGGTCGTGATGCTGTACCAGGGGTGGACGTACTGGGTCTTCCGGAAGCGGATCGGGACGCAGCACATCGCTGAAGCGCATTGAGTTTCGACAGAGGGGTGTTTCACGTGAAACACCCCTCTGGACCGAAGGGGCATGTTTCACGTGAAACCAATCGATCCGCGTCTCCTCCGATACGCCCGCGCCACCCGCCTCTTCCTGGCGGCGGTCGTCGGACTCGGGGCTCTCGGTGCTCTCCTGGTCATCGCTCAGGCCATGCTCATCGCCGAGATCGTCGTCGGCGCCTTCCAGCACGGCCACTTGGTCGGTGACCTCCGCACCCCCCTCCTCCTGCTGGTGGCCGTCGCGACCGGCCGTGCGCTGGTCTCCTGGCTCACCGAACTCGCCGCCCACCGTGCGAGCGCCGCCGTGAAGTCGGAGCTGCGGGGGCGGCTGCTGGAGCAGGCGGGGGCGCTCGGCCCGGGGTGGCTCAGCGGGCAGCGGACCGGGTCGCTCGTCTCCCTCGCGACCCGGGGCGTGGACGCCCTCGACGACTACTTCTCGCGCTATCTCCCGCAGTTGGGGCTCGCCGTCGTCGTACCGGTCGCGGTGCTCGCGCGGATCGTGACCGAGGACTGGGTGTCGGCGGCGATCATCGTCGGGACGCTGCCGCTGATCCCGGTCTTCATGATGCTGATCGGGTGGGTCACCCAGTCCCGGATGGACCGTCAGTGGCGGCTGCTGTCACGGCTGTCGGGGCACTTCCTGGACGTGGTCGCCGGGCTGCCGACGCTGAAGGTGTTCGGGCGGGCCAAGGCGCAGGCCGAGTCGATCCGGAAGATCACCGGCGAGTACCGCCAGGCGACCCTCAAGACGCTGCGGATCGCGTTCCTCTCCTCCTTCGCGCTGGAGCTGCTGTCCACGATCTCGGTCGCGCTGGTCGCGGTGACGGTCGGGATGCGGCTCGTGCACGGCGAGATGGACCTCTACATCGGACTGGTCATCCTGATCCTGGCGCCGGAGGCATATCTGCCGCTGCGGCAGGTCGGCACGCAGTACCATGCGGCCGCCGAGGGGCTCGCCGCCGCCGAGGAGATCTTCGCGGTGCTGGAGGAGCCGGTCCCCGCGTCCGGCACGGCCGCCGTCCCGCAGGGCGCGATCACCCTCGACGGAGTGACCGTCCGCTACCCCGGCCGGGCCGTCCCCGCCGTCGAGAACGCCTCGTTCACCGTCGCACCCGGCGAGACGGTCGCCCTCGTCGGCCCGAGCGGCGCCGGCAAGTCGACGCTCCTGAACGTCCTGCTCGGCTTCGCCCGGCCCACCGAGGGCGAGGTCAGGATCGGGGGCAAGGACCTCACCGACCTCGACCTTGACGAGTGGCGCGCGCGGATCGCCTGGGTCCCCCAGCGGCCCCACCTGTACGCCGCGACGATCGCGGAGAACGTCCGCCTCACCCGCCCCGACGCCGACGACACGGCCGTCCGCCGGGCGCTCGCCGACGCGGGCGCCCTGGAGTTCGTGGACGCGCTGCCCGCCGGCCTCGACACCGTGCTCGGCGAGGACGGTGCCGGACTCTCCGCCGGGCAGCGGCAGCGGCTCGCCCTGGCGCGCGCGTTCCTCGCGGACCGGCCTGTGCTGCTCCTCGACGAGCCGACGGCCGCACTGGACGGCGCGACCGAGGCGGAGGTCGTCGCGGCGGTCCGACGGCTCGCGCAGGGGCGGACGGTTCTGCTCGTGGTGCACCGGCCGGCGCTGCTGGAGGCGGCGGACCGGGTGGTGCGGATCGCGGAGGCGGGGACCGTTGCCGTGGATCGGGCGCCGGTGGCCGTCGTACGGGACGAACACGGTGTCACGCAGGCCGACTTCTTCACTCCCGGCGAGCTGAAAGAGGTCGCCGGAGAGACGCCCACCGGCACCGTACGCGGCGGTGTGCTCGCGCGGGTGCGGGCCATGGCCGGGCCGCGTCGGGGGCGGCTGCTGCTCGCGGCGCTGCTCGGGAGCCTCGCGCTCGGCAGTGCCGTGGGGCTCATGGCGACGTCCGGGTGGCTCATCTCGCGGGCCTCGCAGCAGCCGCCGGTGCTGTATCTGATGGTGGCCGTGACGGGGACGCGGGCGTTCGGGATCGGGCGGGCCGTGTTCCGGTACGCGGAGCGGCTCGTCTCGCACGACACGGTGCTGCGGATGCTCGCCGACACCCGGGTCGCCGTCTACCGGCGCCTGGAGCGGCTCGCGCCCGCCGGACTGCGCTCGGCCCGGCGCGGGGACCTGCTGTCGCGGCTCGTCGCTGACGTGGACGCCCTCCAGGACTACTGGCTGCGCTGGCTGCTGCCGGTCGGCGCCGTCGTCGTCGTGTCGGCCGGGTCGGTGGCCTTCACCGGCTGGCTGCTGCCGGAGGCGGGCGCGGTCCTCGCCGCCGGACTGCTGCTGGCCGGGGTGGGTGTGCCGCTGGTCACCGGGGCGGTCTCCCGGCGGGCCGAACGCCGGCTCGCCCCCGCGCGCGGGGTGCTGGCGACCCGGGTCGCCGACCTGCTCACCGGCACCGCCGAACTCACCGTCGCCGGCGCCCTGCACCGCCGTACGGACGAGGCGCGTGCGGCCGACTGGGTGCTGACGCGGATCGCCTCGCGCGGGGCGGCGGCGACCGCGCTCGGGGACGGGCTGACCGTGCTGGTGACCGGGCTGACCGTCGCGGGGGCGGCGCTGGTGGGGGCTCAGGGGGTGGCCTCCGGGCGGCTGGACGGTGTGTCGATGGCCGTCGTGGTGCTCACGCCGCTGGCCGCGTTCGAGGCGGTCCTCGGGCTGCCCCTTGCCGTGCGGTACCGGCAGCGGGTGCGACGCAGCGCGGAGCGGGTCCACGAGGTGCTGGACTCCCCCGCGCCCGTACGGGAGCCGCAGCGGCCCCGCCAGGCGCCCGCCACACCGTTCCCGCTGGCCCTGAAGGGGCTCACGGCGCGGTACGACGGACAGGAGCGCGCCGCCCTCGCCGGGGTCGACCTGACGCTCGCGGAGGGCCGCCGGATCGCCGTCGTCGGTCCCTCCGGCTCCGGGAAGACGACCCTCGCGCAGGCGCTGCTGCGGTTCCTGGACGCCGAGTCCGGGACGTACACGCTGGGCGGCGTGGACGCGTACGCCCTCGACAGCGACGACGTGCGCGGGCTGGTCGGGTTGTGCGCCCAGGACGCCCACCTGTTCGACTCCACCGTCCGCGAGAACCTGCTCCTCGCGCGGAAGGGCGCGGACGAGGCGGAGCTGCGGGACGCCCTGCGGCGGGCGCGGCTCCTGGAGTGGGCCGACGCCCTGCCCGACGGCCTCGACACGCTCGTCGGCGAGCACGGCGCGAAGCTCTCCGGCGGCCAGCGGCAGCGCCTCGCGCTGGCCCGCGCGCTCCTCGCGGACTTCCCCGTCCTGGTACTGGACGAGCCCGCCGAACACCTCGACCTGCCGACCGCCGACGCGCTCACGGCGGACCTGCTGGCCGCGACCGAGGGGCGGACCACGCTGCTGATCACCCATCGGCTGGCGGGGCTGGAGGCGGTGGACGAGGTGATCGTGCTGGACGCGGGGCGGGTGGTGCAGCGGGGCTCCTATGCCGAGTTGGCCGCTGTGGAGGGGCCGTTGCGGGAGATGGTGGGGCGGGAGGAGACGGCGGAGGTGTTGGTGGAAGCCGGGTAAGTCGGTGTTTCACGTGAAACACCGAGCTTCTCAAATGGGGCAAATTACCCTTGCTCCATGACCGTCGACCCCCGTCTCCTCGAAGCCCTGCGGTCCGTGAGCGGAGAGCTGGAGCGCATCCCGGAGACCGCTGTGACCCTCCTCGGCGTCCAGGACGCGGCCGTCGAGGAGGGCGGTGACGGCTCCGGCTGGGCGCTCGCCGTCCCCATCCGCGTGCACGGCGAGCTGTACGGCAACCTCTGTCTCGCCGGGCGCCGGGACGGGCGGCCCTTCGACGGCGCCGACCTCGACCTCGCGCGCGCCCTCGCCGGGGAGGCGGGGATCGCGATCGGCAACGCGCGGCTGTACGAGGCGGCACGGCAGCGGGAGCGCTGGATCGACGGCTCCGTCGCCGTCACCACCGCGCTGCTGGCCGGCGAGGACCCCGACGACGCGCTCCAGGTGGTCGCCGAACACGCCCGCACCCTCGCCGAGGCCGCCGCCGGGGTCGTCCTGCTGCCCGCCGAAGGAGGCGGCCTGGAGATCGCGGCCGTCGCCTCGGACCGCCCCTCGGGGATGCTCGGCGAGCTCGTCCCGGGGGACAGTGAGCTGGTCAGGGCGTTGCTGGACGGGCAGGAGGTGTACGTCGAGGACGCGGCCACCGACCCCCGATCGGTCACCTCGCGCGCCGCCGAGTACGGGCCGTGCCTGCTGCTCCCGCTGCGCGGCGACGGGCGTTTCCTGGGCACCCTCTGCCTGCCCAGGGCGCGCGGGCGGCGGACGTTCACCGAGGCCGAGCGGGAACTCGCCCGCCGGTTCGCCGAACAGGCCGCGCTGGCGCTGATCGCGGCCGAGGCGCAGCGCGACCGGGAGCGGCTCGCGGTGTTCGAGGAGCGCGACCGGATCGCCCGCGACCTCCACGACCTCGTCGTCCAGCGGCTGTTCGCGACCGGGCTCACGCTGGAGAGCGCACAGCGCGAGGCCGTCGCGCCCGAGGTGCGCGAGGGCGTCGGGCGGGCCGTCGACGAACTCGACGTCACCATCCAGGAGATCCGCACCGCGATCTTCGCCCTGCGCCAGGGGCCCGGCGAGACGCCGACCCACCTGCGTACCCGCGTCCTGCGCGAGGTCGCCATGGCCGCCGTACCGCTCGGCTTCCGGCCGGACTGCCGGTTCGTCGGCGACGTCGACGGTCTCGTCGGCGAGGCGACCGGCAAGAACCTCGTCGCGGCCCTGCGCGAGGCCCTCTCCAACGCCTTCCGGCACGCGCGTGCCTCCCGTATCGAGGTTGTCGTCGACGCGGGGGTGATCTTTCCCGACGGGCGTCCGGGGGTACGGCTGACCGTCGCCGACGACGGGGTCGGCATCACCGACGGCGGTCGGCGCAGCGGCCTGCTGAACCTCGTGCGGCGCGCGGAGTCCCTCGGCGGCGGCAGCCGGTGCGAGCCGGGAATCGGCGGCGGGACGACGGTGGTGTGGGAGGCGCCGTTCTGAATCCGGCCGGGGTCAACCAGGCGTGACGGGATGTCACCCGGGGTTGGGCCATCCGGACGCGCTGTCCCCCGGTCGTATGACGTGAACAGGCACACCCCCCGCCCCCTGGGACACGATCGCTGACATGCGCTCACCTCGCCGCCGCCCCCTGCTCGTTCCGGTCCTGCTGTGCGCGGCGGCGGTCCTCGCGGCCCGCCCCACCCCCGCAGGCGCCGACGGCGAGAACGGCTTCGGCGACGGCCTCGGCGCGCAGGTCGCGCAGCTGTACGAGGAGGCCGCCGCCGCGTCCCAGGAGTACGACGCCGGCCGCCGCGAGGCCGAGACCCAGCGCGCCAAAGCCCAGCGGTACGAGGAGCTGCGCGCCCAGGAGCTGCGCGAACTCGGCAGGCTGCGCGAGGACCTCGGGCGGATCGCGCGAGCCCAGTACCGCGACGGGGGCGGGCTCCCCATGGCCGTACAGGTCGTGCTGGACGGTGATCCCGACCGGTTGATGCGCGGTCAGCACGTGCTCGCGCAGGCGAATCTCGCCGTCGGGAGCGCGCTCGGCAGGCGCAGGGCCGTCGAGGAGCGGCTCGCGGGGGACGCGGCGCGGGCGGCGTCCGCGTGGCAGGTCCTGGAGCGGCGTACCACCGAACTCGCCGGGCTGAAGCGGGACATCGAACGCAAGCTGGAGGAGGCGCGGTGGCGGCTCCAGGGGCGGGCGGCGGCGTCCGTCGCGGCGGGGGCCTGCCCCGGCGCGACCCGGCTCCCGCAGCCGGCGCCCTCGTCCGGCGGCTGGGTCGCGCCCGTCGAGTCCTACCGCCTCTCCGCCTCCTTCGGCAGCGGCGGCGCGCGCTGGGCCCACCGCCACACCGGCCAGGACTTCGCCGTCCCGATCGGTACGCCCGTCCGCGCGGTCGGCGCCGGCCGGGTCGTCCGCGTGGCCTGCGGCGACGGCTTCGGCGTCCAGCTCGTCATCAGCCATCCCGGCGGCTACCACACCCAGTACGCCCACCTCGCCTCCGTCGCCGTCGACCCCGGCGAACGCGTCTTCGCCGGCCAGTGGATCGGCCAGACCGGCACCACCGGCAACTCCACGGGGCCGCACCTGCACTTCGAGGTGCGAGTGACCCCGGAGATGGGCTCGGCGGTGAACCCGGTGCCGTGGCTCGCGGACCGGGGGGTGCCGCTGGGGTGAGCGGGGTAGATCTTCAGTGGGGGTGCTGACCGAGTAAGGGGCACCAACCATGGCGAACGCCCCTTACCCGCAGCCGTCAGACCCGCTCCGCCACCAGCTTCTCGATCACCACCGCGACCCCGTCCTCGTTGTTCGCGACCGTCTGTCCCGACGCCGCCGCGACCACGTCCGGGTGGGCGTTGCCCATCGCGTACGAGCGACCCGCCCAGGTCAGCATCTCGACGTCGTTCGGCATGTCACCGAAGGCGACGACCTCCTCGGGGGCGATACCGCGTTCCGCGCAGCACAGGGCCAGGGTGCTGGCCTTGGAGATGCCGGGGCCCGCGATCTCCAGGAGGGCGCTCGGGCTGGACCGGGTGACCGAGGCACGCGCCCCGATCGCCTCGCGGGCCAGCGTGAGGAACGCGTCCGGGTCCAGCGTGCGGTGGTAGGCGAGGATCTTCAGCACCGGCTCCCGCGCGCCGGGGCCGTCCGGCGCGAGCAGCTCCTCGGCGGGGGCCAGGGAGTCCGGGATCTCCATGTGCATCTTGGGGTACTCCGGCTCCTGGTGGAACCCGTACGTCTGCTCCACCGCGTACATCGTCCCCGGCGCGGCCTCCCGCAACAGGCGTACGGCGTCGAGGGCGTTCTCCCGGGCCAGCTCCCTGACCTTCACGAAGCGGTGGGCTCCGGGGCCGCCGTGCAGGTCGACCACCGCCGCGCCGTTTCCGCAGATCGCCAGCCCGTGTCCGTGCACGTGATCACTGACCGCGTCCATCCACCTCGCGGGCCTGCCGGTCACGAAGAACACCTCGATGCCCGCGTCCTCGGCCGCCGCCAGCGCGGCCACCGTCCTCGGCGACACCTGCCCGTCGTCCCGCAACAACGTCCCGTCGAGGTCGGTGGCGATCAGACGGGGAGGTCGTATGGCTGCGGGGGTCTCGGGCTGCCGGGTCGCTGAGGTCACGGGGGCATTCTCCCGCATGGGTGCGCGCGGGGGCGGGGGTGTGGGCGCGGATGAGATGTACGTGACGTGGGGTGGAGGGGGTGGAGCGGTTGCGGATCGCGGGGTGGAGGGGGTGAGCGGCTGTGGAGGTCGGGCGGAGAGGGCTGGAGCGGCTGAGGATCGCCGGGTGGAGGGGTGAGCGGTGTGGAGGGCCGGGGGAGGGGTGTTGGAGCGGCTGAGGAGCCCGAGGTGGAGGGGTGAGAGGCCGTGGAGCGCCGGGCCACGGACTCGCCCCGTGCCCGACCGGCCTCACCCTGCCCGAGGTTGCGCGGCCTCACCTTGGCCCACGGCCTCACCCTGTTCGAAGCCGCAGCCTCACCCCGCCCCCGACCACGACCTCACCCTGCCCGAGGCCCCGCCCCCGTCCTCACCCCAGCTGCGCCGGCGCCTCCATCGCGATCCGCTCGAAGATCTTCTCGTCCGCCGCGAAGTCCGAGTCCGGGATCGGCCAGTGGACGACCAGCTCGGTGAAGCCCACCTCCTGGTGGCGTCCGGCGAAGTCGACGAAGGCGTCGAGGGAGTCGAGGGGCTGTGCGCGGTCCGGGGTGAAGCCGGTGAGGAGGATCTTGTCGAGGGAGCCGACATCGCGGCCCAGGGACGCGCAGGCGTCCGCGAGACGGTCCATCTGGTCGCGCAGGGCGCGCAGGGACTGCTCCGGCGTGCCGTTCTCGTACAGCTTGGGGTCGCCCGTGGTCACCCACGCCTGCCCGTACCGCGCGGCGAGCTTCAGCCCACGGGGCCCGGTCGCGGCGACGGCGAAGGGGAGGCGGGGCCGCTGCACACACCCCGGGATGTTGCGGGCCTCGTGCGCCGAGTAGTGGTCGCCCTCGTACGACACGGAGTCCTCCGTGAGCAGCCGGTCCAGCAGCGTCACGAACTCGGCGAACCGGTCGGCACGCTCACGCGGCGTCCACGGCTCCTGCCCGAGCGCGGTCGCGTCGAAGCCGGTACCGCCCGCACCGATCCCGAGGGTGATCCGCCCGCCGGAGACGTCGTCCAGCGAGATCAGCTCCTTGGCGAGCGTCACGGGGTGGCGGAAGTTCGGGGAGGTGACGAGGGTGCCGAGGCGTAGGTGCTCGGTGACGCCCGCTGCGGCGGTCAGCGTGGGGACGGCGCCGAACCACGGCCCGTCGCGGAAGGACCGCCAGGACAGGTGGTCGTAGGTGTAGGCGGCGTGGAACCCGAGCTGTTCCGCTCGCTGCCATGCCTCCCGGCTGCCTTCGTGCCAGCGGCGGTACGGGAGGATCACAGTGCTCAGGTGCAGGCTCATACACCGAGCGTATGCGGAGAGCTGTGTTTCACGTGAAACGTCGTGTTTCACGTGAAACGGCGACCACCCGCCGTCACGGAGCCGCAATCCCGCTCAACGCGTTTCGCCGAACCGGATGTACTCCACCGGCACCGCCTTCGTCAGCCACACCCCGTTCGCGCTGACCTGGAAAACGTGCCCGTCCCGGTGCATGGCCCCGGAATCGACCGTGAGGACGACCGGCCGCCCCCGTCGCGCCCCCACGCGAGTCGCTGTCTCGCGGTCCGGGGAGAGGTGGACGTCGTGGCGGTTCATGGGGCGCAGCCCCTCGGCCCGGATCGAGGAGAGGGCGCGAGGGTGGGTCCCGTGGAAGAGGTGCGCAGGCGGCGCGGTCGCCGGGAGGGCGAGGTCCACGGAGACACTGTGGCCCTGGCTGGCCCGTATCCGCGTGCCCTCGACCGCGAAGCGCTTCTTGTCGTTCGTGGCGACGACGTGGTCCAGCTCCTCGCGGGTGATGGGGAAGCCGTGCGCGGCGGTCGCCGCGAGGAGGGCGTCGATCTCGGTCCAGCCGGCCGGATCGAGGCGGAGGCCGATGCGGTCGGGTTGGTGGCGCAGGTGTTTCGAGAGGTATTTGGACACCTTCACGGTGCGATGGCCGGTGGTCATCTCCTCAGTGTGCGGAGAGAGATGTGGATCACGCACCCGATTTTCGTCCCCAGGTTTGATCCACAACCAACCGTAGTTATCCACAGGGGAATTGGGGATTCTGTGGATAACTAGCGGGTGAAATGCGGCATTTGGGTAACTAGAGCCATGCATGCGCTAGTTACCCAACTCCCCTACACCCGGGGCTGATAGCGCGCCAACGCCCTCAACACCCTCGGAGACAGCCGCGACAGCAGCCGCGACCCCTTCGCCTCCGGCGTCACCGGCACGACGGCGTCGTTGCGGACCACCGCGCGTACGACCGCCTCGGCGACCTTCTCCGGCGGGTAGTTGCGCCGCCCGTACAGCCGCGACGAGCTCTCCCGCCGCCGCTCCTGCTCCTGCGCGTCGACGCCCACGAACGTCGAGGCCGACGCGATGCCCGTGTTGACCAGCCCGGGGCATATCGCGCTCACCCCGATCCCCTGGCCCGCCAACTCCGCACGCAGGGACTCGCTCAGCATGAGGACGGCGGCCTTGGACGTGCCGTACGCGGACAGCACGCGCGAGGGCTGGTACGCGGCGGCCGACGCGATGTTCACGATGTGGCCGCCCTGCCCGCGCTCGACCATGGCCCGTCCGAAGAGGCGGCAACCATGGATCACGCCCCACAGGTTGACGTCCAGGACGCGCCGCCAGTCCTCGGTGGTCGTGTCGAAGAACGAGCCGGAGATCCCGATGCCGGCGTTGTTGACCAGCACGTCGACGACGCCGTACAACTGGCCGACCCGGTCGGCGAGTTCCTCCATCGCCTTCTCGTCGGAGACGTCCACGGCCTCCGCCCACGCCTCCTGTGCGCCCACGAGCCGCGCCAACTCGGCCGTACGCGTGGCGCTTTCGGCGTCGCGGTCGACGGCTATCACGCGCGCGCCCGCCTCCGCGAAGGCGAACGCGGTCGCCCGCCCGATGCCGCTGCCCGCGCCGGTGACGAGCACGAGCTGCCCCGCGAACCGCTCCGCGTGCGGGCCGGGCGGAGTGGCCGAACGCGTCCGCCCGGCCTCGACGGAGGTCACGAACTCGGTGACCCAGGCGGCGACTTGGTCGGGCCGGGTGCGCGGGATCCAGTGCTTTGCGGGCAGCGTGCGCCGGGTCAGGCGCGGCGCCCACGTCTCCAGGTCGTCGTACAGGCGAGGAGACAGGAACGCGTCCCCGAGCGGCGTGATGAGCTGCACGGGCGCGTGCGCGTAGGCGTCCGCGCGCGGCCGGGTCAGCCGGGCGCGGACGTTGTCGCGGTACAGCCAGGCGCCGTTGGCCGCGTCCGAGGGCAGGGACGCGGTCGGGTACGCGGGGTCGTCGAGGCGTTCCGCGCGGCGCAGCAGGGCCGGCCAGTGCTTGCCGACCGGTCCGCGCCAGGCGAGTTCGGGCAGGACCGGGGTGTGCAGCAGGTACACGTACCACGACTTGGCGCCCTGGCCGAGGAGTTGGGCGGCCTGGCGCGGAGTGGGCCGGCGCAGACGGCGGTTGATCCAGTGGCCGAAGTGGTCGAGGGAGGGCCCCGACATCGACGTGAAGGACGCGATACGGCCCTCCGTGCGCGCGACGGTCACGAACTCCCAGGACTGCACGGACCCCCAGTCGTGGCCGACGAGGTGCACCGGGCGCCCCGGGCTGACCGCGTCGATCACCGCGAGGAAGTCGTCCGTCAGCTTCTCCAGCGTGAACCCGCCCCGCAGCGGCTTCGGCGCGCTCGAACTCCCGTGCCCGCGCACGTCGTACAGCACCACGTGGAACCGCTCGGCGAGGCGGGCGGCGACCGGCGCCCAGACCTCCTTGGTGTCCGGGTAGCCGTGCACGAGGACGACGACGGGGTTCCCCAGCTCGCCGAGTTCCGCCACGCACAGCTCGATCCCGCCGGTGGTGATCCGGCGTTCGCGCGCCCCGTCGAGCATGGTCACTTCCCCTCCGCCCAGCGCCGCACGTGCGGCAGGTCGTCGTCCAGCCAAAAGGCGCTCTCCGCCTCGTCCTTGGAGTCCGTCACGACGAGGATCTCCTCGAACTTGGCCCCGGTGCCCCGGAATCCGAGATGTGGTTCGACCGCCCACAGCCCGGGCTGCGGGGGATGGTCGGAGAAACGGTACGGCGACCACAGCGGGGACCAGCCGTCGCGGTGCCCGTGCAGGGCGTCCGAGGCGAGCCCCTTGAGGGACTGGACGCCGAACCCGAACAAATGCGGGGAGAAACGCCGTTGCGCCACCCGGTCCACCTTGTGGGCGATCACACCGAAGGGGTACGCGCGATGCCGGTTGGCGTAGCCCTGGAGAGCCATGAGGCGGTCCACGTCCTGGTAGATCTCGCGCAGCGACCTGCGCTCGCGGACCTCCCTCAGGATCAGCTCGCGGTGCGCCTCCAGGTCGGCCATCAGACGTTCCTGTACGGGGTTCTCGCCGAGCGAGCCCGAGTAGCCGATGTCGGCGGTGTAGCCCTCGTACACGGGCGCGAGGTCCAGGATGAACGGCATCCCGGGCTCCAGGCGGCGGTTGGTGGGGAAGAACTGGAGGGGGACGCGGAAACCGGTGAACGCGGTGCGGTCGCCGAACCAGGCGAAGGGCAGGTGGAACCAGTCCCGTACGCCGCGCTCGCGCATCCACTGGCGCTGCATCCGCGCGGCCTCGCGTTCGGTGACGCCCGGTGTCAGCCGGGACGCGACGTCCTGCGCGCACGCGTAGGCGAGGCGCTGCACCTGGCGGAATCCCCGCAGGTCGGCGCGGGAATCGGGGGTCACTGCCGTGGTCATGCCACCTCGCCGTGCGGTTGCGATACGCGTCCGTAACTTGACCCCGCCGAATCTGGCACTTGTTAGAGAAACCGTCAATAGGGTGGGAGGTCCCGGCTGGCACGGGTTCCCCGTCCTGCCCGTACCTCTCAGGTAGGGGATCCCTTAGGCGTCCCCTACATCTCAGGTACGGGGTGAAGACGGCTCTACGGAGTGACGACCGAGTGTGGGCCCGGTCACTACCTTCGAAGTGTGACTGTGATCGCGACCGAAAGCCTGAGCAAGCGGTTCCCGAGGGTGACCGCTCTCGACCGGCTGTCCGTGGACATCGGACCCGGTGTGACCGGGCTCGTCGGTGCCAACGGCGCCGGCAAGTCCACCCTGATCAAGATCCTCCTGGGTCTGTCCCCCGCGAGCGAGGGCCGAGCCGAAGTGCTCGGGCTCGACGTCGCGACCAAGGGCGCCGCCATCCGCGAGCGCGTGGGCTACATGCCGGAGCACGACTGCCTCCCGCCGGACGTCTCGGCGACCGAGTTCGTCGTCCACATGGCGCGCATGTCCGGCCTCCCGCCCACCGCGGCCCGCGAGCGCACGGCGGACACCCTGCGGCATGTCGGGCTGTACGAGGAGCGCTACCGCCCCATCGGCGGCTACTCGACGGGCATGAAGCAGCGCGTCAAGCTCGCCCAGGCCCTCGTCCACGACCCCCGCCTGGTCTTCCTCGACGAGCCGACCAACGGCCTCGACCCGGTCGGCCGTGACGAGATGCTCGGCCTGATCCGCCGGATCCACACCGACTTCGGCATCTCGGTCCTGGTCACCTCCCACCTCCTGGGCGAACTGGAGCGCACCTGCGACCACGTCGTCGTCATCGACGGCGGCAAGCTCCTGCGCTCCAGCTCCACCACCGACTTCACCCAGACCACCACCACCCTCGCCGTCGAGGTCACCGACACCGACGACCACCCGGACGGCACCCGCGCCCTGCGCGAGGCCCTCCTCGCCCGCGGGGCGGACGTCCAGGACGGAGGCGCGGGCCTCCCCGGCGCCGGCCACCTCCTCCTGCTGACCGCGCAGAGCGAGGAGACGTACGACCTCGTCCGCGACGTCGTCGCCGACCTCGGCCTCGGCCTGGTCCGCATGGAACAGCGCAGACACCACATCTCCGAGGTCTTCACCACCGCCGACGAGGAAGCAGGCCGGCCCGGCGGCCCCAGCGGCGACCAGAGCGGCGACCAGAGCAAGGAGGCCGTCCGCCATGGCGGTTGACCACACCGCGGGCGAGACCTCCCGCATCCACGACATCGGCTACCGCGGCTACGACGGCCCCCGCCTCGGCCGCGCCTACGCCCGCCGCTCGCTGTACGCCCAGTCCCTGCGCGGCTCCTACGGCCTCGGCCGCTCGGCCAAGTCCAAGGTCCTGCCGATGCTCCTGTTCGTCGTGATGCTCGTCCCGGCGGCCATCATGGTCGCCGTGGCGGTCGCCACGAAGGCCAAGGAACTCCCCCTGGACTACACGCGCTACGCGATCGTCATGCAGGCCGTCATCAGCCTGTACGTCGCCTCCCAGGCGCCCCAGTCGGTCTCCCGCGACCTGCGCTTCAAGACGGTCCCGCTGTACTTCTCGCGGCCCATCGAGACCACCGACTACGTCCTCGCGAAGTTCGCCGCGCTGGCCTCCGCTCTGTTCGCGCTGACCGCGGCCCCGCTGATCGTCCTGTACGTGGGCGCGCTGCTCGCCAAGCTCGACTTCGCCGACCAGACCGAGGGATTCGGACAAGGACTCGTCTCCGTGGCCCTGCTCTCGCTGCTCTTCGCCGGACTCGGCCTGGTCATCGCCGCCGTCACCCCCCGGCGCGGCTTCGGCATCGCCGCCGTGATCGCTGTCCTGACCATCTCCTACGGCGCTGTCTCCACCCTCCAGGCCATCGCCCACGAGCAGTCCAGCGGCGATTCCATCCCCTGGATCGGCCTGTTCTCGCCGATCACGCTGATCGACGGGATCCAGACCGCGTTCCTCGGCGCGAAGTCGGCCTTCCCCGGCGGGGTGGGCCCGTCGAACGGCGAAGGCGCGGTCTACGTCCTCGTCACCCTCGGACTCATCGCCGCCTGCTACGGCCTGCTGATCCGCCGCTACCGGAAGGTGGGCCTGTGACCACGCTCTCCCTCGACCACGTCTCCCGCTGGTTCGGCAACGTGGTCGCCGTCAACGACATCACCATGACCATCGGCCCCGGAGTCACCGGCCTCCTCGGCCCCAACGGCGCCGGCAAGTCCACCCTCATCAACATGATGGGCGGCTTCCTCGCCCCCTCCACCGGCACGGTCACCCTCGACGGCGCCCCCGTCTGGCGCAACGAGGACATCTACAAGCACATCGGCATCGTCCCCGAGCGCGAGGCGATGTACGACTTCCTCACCGGCCGCGAGTTCGTCGTCGCCAACGCCGAACTCCACGGCCTCGGCGCCAAGGCCGCCCAGAAGGCCCTGGCCACCGTCGAGATGGAGTACGCGCAGGACCGCCGGATCCAGACCTACTCCAAGGGCATGCGCCAGCGCGTGAAGATGGCCAGCGCCCTCGTCCACGACCCCTCGCTGCTCCTGCTCGACGAGCCCTTCAACGGCATGGACCCCCGCCAGCGCATGCAGCTCATGGACCTGTTGCGCCGCATGGGCGACGAGGGCCGCACGGTCCTGTTCTCCTCGCACATCCTCGAAGAGGTCGAACAGCTCGCCCGCCACATCGAGGTCATCGTCGCCGGACGGCACGCCGCGAGCGGCGACTTCCGCCGCATCCGCCGCCTCATGACCGACCGGCCGCACCGCTACCTCGTCCGCTCCAGCGACGACCGCGCGCTCGCCGCCGCACTCATCGCCGACCCGTCGACCTCCGGCATCGAGGTCGACAAGGCCGAGGACGCGCTGCTGATCCAGGCCGTCGACTTCGGCCGCTTCACCGCCCTGCTGCCGCGGGTGGCCCGGGACCACGGCATCCGGCTCCTCGCCGTCTCGCCGTCCGACGAGTCCCTCGAGTCCGTGTTCTCGTACCTGGTCGCGGCGTAGGAGGCCCTGATGTACGACCCCACTGTCGCCCGGCTCACCTACCGGGCCCTGCTCGGCCGACGCCGGGCCCTTATCCTCGGCGCGCTGCCGATGCTGCTGATCGTGATCGCAGTACTCGTCCGGGCCCTCGCCGGGGCCGACGACCAGACCGCCGTCGACCTGCTCGGCGGGCTCGCGCTCGCGACGATGGTGCCGATCATCGGTGTCATCGCCGGGACCGGCGCGATCGGGCCCGAGATCGACGACGGGTCCGTGGTGTACCTGCTGTCCAAGCCGATCAAGCGGCCGACGATCATCTCCACGAAGCTGATCGTCGCCATCGCCGTGACCATGGTGTTCTCCGCGCTGCCCACCCTCATCGCCGGGTTCATCCTCAACGGCAACGGGCAGCAGATCGCCGTCGCGTACACCGTCGCCGCGCTCGTCTCGTCCATCGCCTACGCGGCGGTGTTCCTCCTCCTCGGTACGGTCTCGCGGCATGCCGTGGTCTTCGGGCTCGTCTACGCGCTCGTCTGGGAGGCGCTGTTCGGGTCCCTGGTGCCGGGTGCGCGCACGCTCAGCGTCCAGCAGTGGTCCCTCGCCGTCGCGCACGAGGTCACCGGCGGCGACCTCGTCACCTCCGACGTCGGGCTCACCACCGCGGTGATCTTCCTCGTCGCGGTCACCGGCCTCGCGACCTGGTACGCGGGCCAGAAGCTGCGCACCCTCACGCTCGCCGGGGAGGAGTGAGGGAGGGATAAGAGGGGCCTGTGAGGTGCCGGTCGGCCTTGACGGAGGTTTCACCTCCGTCCGGGCACACTGGCGTAAAGGGGACGGGGACAGGAGGGAAGGATGGCGGAGGAACGATCGAGGGACGAGGTCTGGGACGACCTTGTCCTGGACGAGGACTTCGTGCGGGGCGCGGAGGCGAACGAGCCGTCCGCGCGGGCGCGGATGCTGTCCGCGAAGTGGAGCCGCGAGGCGCCCGAGCCACAGCCCTGGCGGTCCGACGAGCCGCCCGCCGGGTGGTTCTTCAGCAAGGCCCGGCGCAAGAGGTGGCGGCGGAAATAGGGGCCGGCGTTTTAATCAGTGGCGAACAACTGGTCGGGTGGGCACAGTAGTTGTGTCCGCATCGCCGGTTTTCAGCCGGTGTCGTCTGCTGGGAGAGGAGCGGGACGATGTCCATGCACGGCAGTACGTTCCGCTTCCGTCAGGGCAGTCCTCCGCGGGCTCCGGAGTAGTCGCTCACTCCGTCCGAGCCCGCCCGTGAGGAACTGCCCGGGGCGGCCACTTCGAGCACGCGAGATCGCTCTCGCGTGGGCCGCCCACCCGGAGGATTGGCCGAGGGGTAAGGCACCGGCTTGCTAAGCCGTGGTCGGGTCTAACAGCCCGCGCACGTTCGATCCGTGCATCCTCCGCTGGAAGTCGGACCGTTGTCGGGCGCGACCAGCCACAGTGGACCCGCACCCGGCAACCGCGCAGAACCCACCTCACCCCATCAACCGCTCCACCACCACCGCGATCCCGTCCTCCTCGTTGGACGCGGTCACCTCGTCCGCCACCGCCTTCAGTTCCTCGTGCGCGTTGGCCATGGCCACTCCCCGCGAGGCCCACGCGAACATCGGCAGGTCGTTCGGCATGTCGCCGAAGGCGATCGTGTGGGCGGACTTGAGGCCGAGGCGTCGCGCCGCGAGGGAGAGGCCCGTGGCCTTGGAGAGGCCCAGCGGCAGCAGCTCGACGATGCCCTCGCCGGCCATGGCGACCGTGACGAAGCCCCCGGCGACCACCCGCGCCGCCTCCGCCAGCTCGTCGTCGCTCAGTGTCGGATGCTGGATGTAGATCTTGTTCAGCGGCGCGGCCCACAGCTCGGCCACATCCGTGAGCGGCGTCGCCGGCAGGTTCCCGAGGCTCGCGTACCCCGGCCCGACCAGCACCTCCCCGTCGAGCCCGTCCCGGCTGGCCGCGAGGTACAGCGGCCCCACCTCGGCCTCGATCTTGGCGAGCGCGACCCCGGCGAGCTGCCGGTCGAGGGTCACGGACGTCAGCAGACGATGCGCGCCGGCGTCGTACACCTGCGCGCCCTGCCCGCAGACGGCGAGCCCGGTGTAGCCGAGGGCGTCGAGGATGTGCCGGGTCCAGGGAACGGCACGGCCGGTGACGACGATGTGGGTCGCCCCGGCGGAGGTCGCCGTGGCGAGGGCGGCGCGCGTGCGGGGGGACACGGACTCGTCGGACCGCAGCAGCGTCCCGTCGAGGTCGGTCGCGATCAGCTTGTACGGAAATACGCCCGCATCGTCACCGTCGGCACTCTCAGGACCAGCCTCGTTCACAGCACCCTCACTCGGATCGACCCCCATCGGACACCCCCGCGCACAGAACAGGGGACGCCCCGGAAAAGGGACGCCCCCTCGAACTCACCCCGGCTCAGGAACCCGTGGGCTCCAGCACCTCGCGCCCGCCCAGGAACGGCCGCAGCACCTCCGGCACCCGCACCGACCCGTCCGCCTGCTGGTGGTTCTCCAGAATCGCGACGATCGTGCGCGGCACGGCACACAGCGTCCCGTTCAGCGTGGCCAGCGGCCGCACCGTCTTGCCCTCCCGGTACCGGATGGACAGCCGCCGCGACTGGAACTCGGTGCAGTCGGACGTCGACGTCAGCTCGCGGTACTTGCCCTGCGTCGGGATCCACGCCTCGCAGTCGAACTTCCGCGCGGCCGACGACCCGAGGTCACCGGTCGCGACGTCGATGACCCGGAACGGCAGCTCAAGCGACGTAAGCCACTGCTTCTCCCACTCCAGCAGCCGCCGGTGCTCCGCCTCGGAGTCCTCGGGCGCGACGTAGGAGAACATCTCGACCTTGTCGAACTGGTGGACCCGGAAGATCCCCTTCGTGTCCTTGCCGTGCGACCCGGCCTCGCGCCGGAAGCAGGGCGAGAACCCGGCGTACCGCAGCGGCAGGCGTTCCGCGTCGAGGATCTCGTCCATGTGGTACGCCGCGAGCGCGACCTCGGACGTGCCGACGAGGTACAGGTCGTCCTTGTCGAGGTGGTAGACGTCCTGCGCGGCCTGCCCGAGGAACCCGGTCCCGGCCATCGACTGCGGACGCACCAGCGCCGGCGTCAGCATCGGCGTGAACCCGGCGGCCGTGGCCTGCGAGATCGCCGCGTTGACGAGCGCCAGCTCAAGCAGCGCGCCGACGCCGGTCAGGAAGTAGAAGCGCGAGCCGGAGACCTTGGCCCCCCGCTCGACGTCGATCGCGCCGAGGAGCTGCCCCAGCTCCAGGTGGTCCTTGGGCTCGAACCCCTCGGCGGAGAAGTCCCGGATCTCGCCGTGCGTCTCCAGCGTGACGAAGTCCTCCTCGCCACCCACGGGTACGTCGGGGTGGACGAGGTTGCCGAGCCGGAGCAGGAGTTCGTGCGTCTCGGTGTCCGCCGCGTCGCGCTCGGCGTCGGCGGCCTTGACGTCGGCCTTGAGCTGCTCGGCCTTCTTCAGCAGCTCCGCCTTCTCGTCCTCGGCGGCCTTGGGGATCAGCTTGCCGAGCTGCTTCTGCTCGGCACGGAGTTCGTCGAAGCGGACGCCGGACGACCTGCGCCGCTCGTCGGCGGACAGGAGGGAGTCGACGAGCGCGACGTCCTCTCCACGGGCGCGCTGCGACGCGCGCACACGGTCGGGGTCCTCACGGAGCAGGCGAAGGTCAATCACAGGCCCAAGGCTACCGGTGTGGACCGAGGGCCCACGACCCACTATTCCGGTGCGCCGAATAGACGCTTACGACCCGTTATGAGGGAATTGCCGAGCGTGTCAAGGGAATCCGTCCCATTCCCTGAGACGGGGCATCATCGAGGCCCGGAGTTGACCCGACTGCCTTGTGGAAAAAGGGACTTGGGGATCGGTTGTCCACAGTGATCCACAGCCGGGGAAAAGTTATCCACAGGGTGTGCGAAAGATCTGTGGACATCGGAAACGATCTTTCCGTCGCGTTGCGCCGTGCCGGGAAATTCTGTCCCAAACGCGCCCCGTATCCACTTTCGAGTGGAAACGCGTCGCTCCAAAGGATTGCGCGCAGGAAACAAGTGGACGAAGGGTGACCGACCCGTCGGTGGACAACCCGAGGGTCGGGGAGGCGATTTGTCGACTGACCACCCCCGCGCAGTCGACTTATCCCCAGGTCGAGAAGCCCACCTGTGGATAACTCCTGTGGATAACTAGCGGTACGCCTGTACTACCGGAAGCGCCACTACTGGAAGCGCCCGTCCTGACACCGGGCCACCCACTCCGACGCCGCCATGAACTCCGCGTCCGACGTCCCCGGGAACGGCACCGCCACATCCCCCGCGTCGACGACGTCCGCGCGCGGATACGACCCCAGGAACCGCACCTCGCGGCAGATCCGCTTCAGCCCCATCAGCGCCTCCGCGACCCGCCGGTCGTTGATGTGCCCCTCGGCGTCGACGCAGAAGCAGTAGTTGCCGATGCCCGCCCCGGTCGGCCGGGACTGGAGCAGCATGAGGTTGATGCCCCGCGTCGCGAACTCGCCCAGCAGATCGCGCAGCCCGCCGGGGTGGTCGTCGGACTGCCACAGCACGACGGACGTCTTGTCGGCGCCGGTCGGCGCGGCGGGCCGGGCCGGACGCCCGACCAGCACGAACCGGGTCTGCGCGTTCTCCGCGTCGTGGATGCCGGTCTCCAGGGCCTCCAGGCCGTACCGCGCGGCGGCGAACTCGCCGGCGAAGGCGGCGTCGTACCGGCCCTCCTGGACCAGGCGGGCGGCGTCCGCGTTCGAGGCGGCGGACTCCCAGAGGGCGTCCGGGAGGTGCTTCCTCATCCAGTTGCGGACCTGCGGCTGGGCCGCCGGGTGCGCGGAGACCGTCTTGATCTCGGAGAGCTTCGTGCCGGGCCGCACCAGCAGCGCGAAGGTGATCGACAGCAGCACCTCGCGGTAGATCATCAGCGGGGCACCCGCGACCAGCTCGTCGAGCGTGGTGGTGATCCCGCCCTCGACGGAGTTCTCGATCGGCACGAACGCGGCCTCGGCCTCGCCGACCCGCACCGCGTCCAGCGCGGACTGCACGGACACGTACGGAACCAGTTGCCGGGTGGCCGTTTCGGGCAGCGTCCGCAGAGCGACCTCCGTGAAGGTGCCCTCGGGACCGAGATACGCATAGCTGGCAGGCATGGCCTCACCCTAATGGCCCTAGCGGAACCCGGCCCACGGGTCTCACGGTCGAGTGAATCAGCGTGACCTCCGGCCGATCCCCGAGAAGCTCACCCCTCCAGCAGCGCCTGTCCCACGTACCCGCCCTCCGCCGCCCCACCCGGCACCGCGTACAGCCCGCTCGACTCGTGCCGGATGTACTTCGACAGGGCGTCACCGCGATCCAGCTTCCGCTGCACCGTCACGAACCCCCGCAGCGGATCCGCCTGCCAGCAGATGAAGAGCAACCCGGCGTCAGGGGCACCGTCCGCGTCGATCCCGTCGTGGAACGAGAACGGCCGCCGCAGCATCGCCGCGCCCCCGTTCTGATCCGGCCGTGAGATCCGCGCGTGCGCGTTGATGGGGACCACCAGATCCCCCTTCGCATCCATCTTCTCCAGGTCCATCGGGGTCGTCTCCGACCCCCCGGACAGCGCCGCCCCGTCCGCCTTCCGCCGCCCGACGACCTGCTCCTGCGCGGCGACGGTCAGCTTCTCCCAGTCGTCGAGGAGCATCCGGATCCGGCGGACGACGGCGTAGGACCCGTTCGCCATCCAGGCGGGGTTCTCCGACGACGAGCCGGACTCCGGTACGAAGATCCGCTGATCGAAGTCCGGTTCGGACGGCTTCGGATTACGCGTCCCGTCCATCTGCCCCATGAGATTCCGCGCGGTCATGGGGTGGGAGGTGGCCCCCGGCGACCGGTTGAACCCGTTCATCTGCCAGCGGACCTTCGCGGCGCTCCCCGCGTCCTTCTGGATCGCGCGCAGGGCGTGAAAGGCGACGAGCGCGTCGTTGGCGCCGATCTGCACCCACAGATCCCCGTCGCTGCGGGCCTTGTCGAGCCGGTCGGAGGAGAAACTCGGCAGCGGATCGAGCCCCACGGGCCGCTGCTTCTCCAGCCCGGTCTTCGCGAAGAAGCTGTGCCCGAACCCGAAGGTGATGGTCAGCGAGGAGGGCCCGGCATCAAGAGCGATCCCGGTGTCCCCCTGCCCCGCCGCCTGCCCCGCCATCAACCGCTCAGCGGTCCCCGACCACCGCCGCATCAGCGCGACGGCCTGCGCCCGCCCCGCCCCCGCGGCCAGGTCGAACGCGACGACATGCCCGCGCGCCTGGAGCCCCTGAAGGATCCCGGGCTGATGTTTCACGTGAAACGCGACCGCGTCCGCCCCCACGGACGTCAGCGGCGTCGCCTCATCGGGCGCGGCGGCGTACGCCACACCCGCACCGCCCGCCGCGCCGAGCACCAGCCCGGCCGCACCGGCCGTACCGAGCAGCGTCCGGCGGGACAGCCCCTCCTGCGTGGGCGTTTCCTGGGTCGTACGGGGCTCCGAAAGGGTCACTGCTCTCAGCCGATCTGCGCGTTCTTGGAGACGGTCGTCTGGTCGATGTCGGAGGTCCGGACGGTGACGGCGATCTTCCACTCGCCGGCCACCGGGATCTGCACTCCGTTCGCCGCCCAGTGACCGGTGGTGATGTGGTCGGGGGTGACGGGCAGGGGCCCGATCTTCTGGGATTCGAGCGTGAAGGCGACCTTCAGCTCGGGGACGTCGAAGGGCTGGCCGTTCGCGTCGGTGAGGTAGACGTGCAGCTCGTTGGCGCCGGTCCCGGCCGGGTCCATGTCGACGCTGACGACGCCCTTGCCCTTGGCTCCGCCGGTGTCGAAGCTCATGTCGAGGGTCAGCGCGCCCCCGGTCCCGTCCGAGGCGGCGTTGGACGACACGGACTTCGCGGCCTTGGCCTCCAGCTCGGTACGTCCGGGCTCGGTCGACGTCAGGATGGTGGTCACGGCGAGCAGCACGACGGCGACGCCGGCCTCGGCGAGGACGGAACGCCGCAGCCCGAACCGGTTCGCGTCCCCGTCCCGCAGCTTCTTCTGCCGGGCACTGTCGACGGCGGCCTGCTGCCGGGCGAGCTGAGCGGCACGCTTACGGTCACCCGCAGCGCCGTCGGCACTCTTGCGCGCGGCGACGGACTCCTTGACCTTCCCGGAAGCCGGCGCCTCGGCCGTGGCCTCCTCGGAATCGCCCGCCTCCTCGGAATCGGCCCCAGCCCCGGCCCCCACCAGCCGTCCGGTCCACCGCCGCGACACCGACGCGATCCCCACCAGCACCACCACCAGCCCGATCTTCACCAGCAGCAGTTGCCCGTACGACGTCTCCGTGAACGCCGACCACGACCCGAGCTGCCGCCAGGACTGGTAGATCCCGGTGGCGACCAGCGCCAGCACACTCCCGAACGCGATCTGCGAGAACCGCCGCACGGCGGAAGCCTCGACAGGCTGATCCGCGGGCGCCCGATACAACGCGACCAGCATCGTCACGAGCCCGCCCAGCCAGAGCGCCACGGCGAGCAGATGCACGATGTCGACGGGCATGGCGATCCCGGCCTGCAACCCGGTCGACGCGTGCTCGGCGAGCGCCCAACTGGCGGCCAGCCCGGCGGCGACGACCGTACCCCCCACCGCGAGCCCGAACGTCAGGTCCCGCTTCTCCTCGTCCTCCCGCTTGTCATACGCCCCGAACAGCACGGCGATGAACAGCGCGGCGGCGGCGAGCAGCAGCAGCCGGGAGACGAGCGCCGCCCCCGCCTTCGTCTGAAGGACATCCCCCAGCAGCGAGAGGTCGAAGATGTCCCCGACCTTCCCGGACCCGGTGTACGACCCGCGCACGAGCAGCAGGAACAGCGTCGACGCGGTGAGCGTCAGCCACCCCCCGACGACGAGCCGCTGCACGGCCCGTACGGAACTCCCCCGCGACCAGCAGGCCAGCACGAACGCGGCCCCGCCGACGAGGACGATGAACCCGGCGTACGAGAAGTACCGCCCGGCGTCGTAGAGCGCCCCCACGACCCCGCCCCCGGCGTCCTGGACGTTCGTCGAGACGCTGGTCTCGGAGGCCGCCCCGATGGAGAACGTGTACGCCCCGGCGACGGGATGGCTGTCCTCGGAGACGATCTGGTACGTGACCGTGTACGTCCCGTCGGGCAGCCCGCTGCGCAGCGGCACGGCGTACGTCGTACCGCCCGTGTTGTTCGCGGCCCCCGCGTCGACCCGGTTCCCCTTGGGGTCCAGGACGCGCACGGAGTCCCTGTTGGTGGCGATCTTCTCGGAGAACGTGAGCGTGACCTGCGTGGGCGCCTCCTTGACCACCGACCCCTGCGTGGGATCGCTGCCGGTGAGCGCGGCATGCGCGGACGCGGGCGCGGCACCGGCGAGAAGCGCTCCGGTGACGGCCAGGAACAGCAGCACCCAGGTGCGCACGCGCGAGGCGGTGGCCGACGGCATGTGTTTCCCTCCCTCAGTTCCCGGTCTTCGGGACGTACGTCGCCGACTCCACCGGAATCTCGACCTTCATGGCCTTCGACTCGGCGAAGTGCAGGGTCACGGTGACTTTCTCGCCCTGCCTCGGCTTGCGCTCCAGCTTCTCGAACATCAGATGGTTACCGCCGCTCTTGAACACGAGTTGACCGTGCGCGGGGACATCGAGGGAACGGACCTCGGTCATCGTCCCGCCGCTGGTCGCGTGCACGGTGACGGGCCCGTCCGCGCTGGTCACGGACGTCAGCTGGTCCTTCGTACCGCCCTTGTTGCTGATGGTCAGGAACCCGGCGGCCATGTCGGAGACGGGCTGCGGGATGTAGGCGGCGCCGACGGACAGGGCCGGAGCGCCGCCGTCCGACGACCCGCACCCGGCGAGCAGCAGCACCGCGCCGACGCCTAGAGCGCAGAGCCTCACGGCTTCGCTCCCTGCACGAGCTTCGGCAGGTCCTTGATGTAGTCGTCGACGGTCGCCGACTCCGTGTAGAGGACGTACCCGCCGTCGGTCTTCGGCGAGAACGCGACGACCTGGGTGCCGTGGGTGGAGACCATCTTGCCGTTCTTGTCCTTGTGCGGCGGCTCGATGGTGATGCCGACCGTGCGGGCGGCGGCCTGGATCGTCTTGAAGTCACCGGTCAGGCCGACGACCTGCGGGTCGATGCCCTTGAGCCAGGAGGCGAGCGCGGCCGGGGTGTCCCGCTCGGGGTCGGTCGTCACGAACACCACCCGCAGCTCGTCCTGCTGCGCCTTCGGCAGCTTCGACTTGGCGACGGCGATGTTGTTCATGGTCAGCGGGCAGACGTCGGGGCAGTGCGTGTACCCGAAGTACAGCAGCGTCGGCTTCCCCTTGGTCGCGGCCCGCAGGTCGTACTTCTTGCCCGCCGCGTCGGTCAGCACCAGGTTCGGCTTGGTGAAGGGCTGGTCCAGCACGATCGCGGCCTGCTCGGTGGTGTTGCCGCCCTCGTCGACGACCGAGGCGACGGAGGAGGCGCTGTCGTCGCCGCTCCCGCAGGCGGAGAGGGTGAGCACGGCGGCGGCGAGCAGGGCGGCCGTGGCGTACGTCTTCTTGCGCATGGAGAAATGTCCCAGATGTTCGGAAGGAGGGGGCGCGCGCCGGTCCGGCCGGGCGCGCGCCCGCGAGGATCAGGCTTCGGACGAGCCGGTACGACGACGTCCCGCGAGCACGCCGTACGCGACCCCGGCGATCCCGACGACGATGCCGACGACGCCGAGGACCCGGGCGGTCGTGTCGGTGCTGTCGGTGTCGGCGGACGACGCGGAGGCGGCCGGCGCCGTCTTCGCGGCGGTCTCGGTGGTGCCGCTGTCGTGGTGCCCGTCGCCGGACGCGGCGGCCAGGGCCAGCGTCGGGGCCGGGTGCTCGGGCTCCTCGGCGCCGTCCGCCTGGACCTCGATCCAGCGCACGACCTCCTTGTTGGAGTACGTCTGGAGCGCCTTGAAGGTGAGCGAGTCGGCGTCCTCGGGCAGCGCGCCCACCGACACCGGGAACTGCTGGATGAAGCCGGGCTCGATGCCCTTGCCGGAGGCGGTCCAGGTGACCTTCGTGACGGCCTCGGTGATCTGCTTGCCGTGCAGGCTCAGCGGCTTGGCGAGCTTGCCCTTGGTGACGACGACGGACCAGCCCTCGACCGGCTGCGGCATCACGGACGCGAGCGGGTGGTCGGCCGGGAAGGTGACCTCCAGCTTCACGGTCGAGGCGTTGTCGCGCTCGTTCGGGACCCGGAAGTCGACGACCGCGTAACCGCCCTTGGCGGCGGTGCCCTCCGGGACGACGGTGACGTGCGCGAAGGCGGGCCCGGACAGCGCGAGGACGGCGGTCCCGGCGAGGGCGGACGCGGCGAGGAGACGGCGGGTGTTCATGGCACTCCACGGTGAGTGAGGTCGGGTGAGGGCGCACGACGCCGACCCCTCTCTCGGGAGGCGGTACGTCGTGTCAGGCGGCGAGGGTGAGACCGCCGGCCGGCGGCCCGCGCCGTACGACCGTGTGCTGAAGCTCCGCATGCCGCAGCCGGGGCGGCGTGAGCTGATCCGCGCGGGGCGTGTGCAGGCCGCCGGGTACGCCGGGCAGCCCCGCGACCAGCGCGCGCACCAGCGCGAGCGCCCCGCGCAGGGAGCGTACGAGCGCCCCCTCGGCGACCCCGCGCACGGACAGGTCGATCAGCCGCAGCAGCGCGCTGTCCCCGCGCCGCAGGAGCCAGCCGGCGGCGACGGCCGCGAGGACATGGCCGAGCAGCATCGGCAGGGACGGCATCAGCGCGGGTTCGCTGGTGGCTGCGGGGTGCGCGGCGGCGTTGTACACCCGCGCCTCGGTGAGGATCCGGTACGCGTGCTCCGGGCTGATCGCGGCGACCGTCGTCCCGCACAGCAGGCGCGCGGCCTGTGCGACGAGGTGGGCGTCGGAGGGGGCGGCTGTCATGCCCGGCATGGACGCCATGGAATCCGTGTGCTGCCCGAGCCCGAACACCACGTGCAGCGCGGTCTGCCCGGCCGCGAGGAACGCCACGATCCCCGGCAGCGAACGCTCCCGCCCGCACAGCGGGGCGACCAGCGCGCACATCACCAGGAACCCCGCCCCCAGGGTCCACACCGGGATCGTCGCGCAGGACGCGAGCGCGTGCCCGACGGCGGCCAGCACGACGCAGACCGCGGCGAACACCGCGGCCCTCGTGAGCCGGAGGGGGACAGTCATGGCGGGCTCATCATCGCACTGGCCCGATCGCCGGCGGACGGCAGGTCCGGCGGAAACGACAAGAGGCGACTGAGGTGCGCATACACCCGCCACGGCCCGGCGCGCGTCCGCCACATGGGCGGGATCACGTGGAATTCACGCTTACATGAGCCCTCTCGGGGCAATAGGTATCGGTATGTCGAGCCGCGACCAGAGCCGCGACCAGGAGGCTGGAACATGAGCATCTGGTGGTCACTGCATCTGCGGCGCGATGCCGCGAGCGTGCCGCTCGCCAGGCGTCTGCTGCTCGGCACGATGGAGACGGCGGGCGTCGACCCCGACGTCTGTTACGACCTCTCCGTCGCGCTGACCGAGGCATGTGCGAACGCCGTCGAGCACGGCGGGGGCACGACGTCCGAGGCGTTCCGCGTCACCGCCTACCTCGACGGCGAGAAGTGCCGGATCGAGGTCACCGACTCGGGGCCCGGTTTCGCGCACGCGGAGAGAGCGCCCAGAGTCTCCGCCGCCGACGCGGAACAGGGCCGGGGCCTCTTCCTCATCCAGCAGCTCGCCGACCATGTCCACATCGGCAACAAGCCCGGACTCGGCGGCGCGGTCGTCAGCTTCGACAAGATCCTCAAGTGGCGCGAGGACGCTCCGCTCGTCGCGGTGTGACGCGGCCTCAGTTTCCTCAGCGCTCACAGGTCCCTCTCAGCGGACCCCCAAGGAACTGACGGACGCGGTTCTTACCTTCCTGTGCATGACGGGAAACCACAAGGACACCTCGATCACCCGGCGCCGCGCGCTGATCGTCGGCGGCGGTACGGCCGCGGCGGGCGGACTGGCGCTGGCGGGCTACCAGGCGGCGTACGCGGAGACGGGCACGGGGGCGAGTACGGCCGCCGCCTGCATGACCCTCATGACCAGCGTCACCGAGGGCCCCTACTACCTCGACGGCGCGCTGGTGAGAAAGAACATCACCGAAGGCAAGAGCGGCGTCCCCCTCACCCTCCGCCTCACCGTCGTCGACGCCACCGACGGCTGCACCCCCGTCCCCGGCGCGGCCGTCGAGATCTGGCACTGCGACGCCTGGGGCTACTACTCCGGCTACACCACCGCCAACCCGGGCGGCTCGGCCCCGGCCGAGAGCGAGGACGGCTCCACGGCGAACGACGCGACGTACCTCCGTGGCTACCAGATCGCCAACGCCAACGGGGTCGTGAAGTTCGAGACGATCTTCCCCGGCTGGTACACCCCCCGCACCTGCCACATCCACGTCAAGGTCCACACCGGCGGCACGAAAGAGGACGGCACCTACGAGGGCGGCAAGGTCAACCACACCGGCCAGCTCTTCTTCGCCGACGAGACCGCCCAGCAGATCTTCACCCTGGACCCGTACGCGCGGCACTCCGGCAGCTACACGCTCCTCGCCGACGACATGGTCTACGACGGAGGCGGCGCCGCCAGCGGCCTCCTCACCCTCGACCCGGTCCACAAGAAGGACCCCTCGAAGGGCTACAAGGGCTACCTGACCCTCGGCATCGACCCGGACGCGGAGAACACGGGCGCGGGCAGCGGAGGCGGAGGCGGCACCCCGCCCACGGGCACCCCGCCCACGGACGCACCCGCGTCGTAGCGGGATGGCCTTCACCGGCGGCACTGTTCTGTTCCCAGGAGGTACGTCCATGAAGAGCCCCGCCGACGAGGCGCTCGCGCGAGCCGCCGTGGACGCGTTGACCGGACAGCTCGCGTTGGTGCCGAAGCCGGGGCTGCCCGATCCGCGTGACCTGGCCGCGCGGGTCACCCGGCGGGACCACGGCGGACTGCGCTGGTCGGCCCAGGCGCTGGTCCCGGGCCTGACGGCGATGGCGGCGGCGGCCCGCCGCACCGGCGAACCGACCCCCCGCCTCCGCGCGGAACTCGGCTCGATCGGCCGCTGCACGGAACACTCCGTGGGCCTGGCGGGCGGCGGTCACCGGGGCGCCCTGTGGACGCTGGGCCTCCTGGTCGCGGCGGCCGCCCTCGACCCCCTCGCCCGAGGCGCCGACATCACCACCACCGCGAAACGCATCGCGGCCCACCCCGACCGCACGGCCCCCCGCCGCCCGTCCCGGGGCTCGACGGTCTCGGCGAAGTACGGCGCGGCGGGCGCGAGGGGAGAGGCCCGCGCCGGCTTCCCTCACGTCCGCCGCGCCCTCACGTCCCTGGCCGCATCCCGCACAGCGGGCGCCCCCGAAGAGGCGGCCCGCCTCGACGCGCTCCTCACGGTGATGTCCACCCTCCAGGACACCGAACTCCTGCACACGGCGGGCCCGTTGGGGCTGAGACAGGTGCAAGCAGGAGCGCGCGGAGTCCTGGAGGCGGGCGGCACGGCGACGGGGGAGGGCAGGGCGGCGCTGGAGGCGTTCGACGCGGACTTGAACGAACGGGGCTGGAGCCCGAGGGGAAGCGCAGGACTCCTGGCAGGCGCTCTCTTTGTAGACGCCCTGCCGGTGACGCCTTAGGGGCGCGGGGAACTGCGCGACCAGCCACGATGGCGCGACACCCCGCAACGGTGGCCGGACCCCCCTTCGGAACCCGGCCACCGTCCACAACCTCAGCTCTTAAGCGAAGCCATCCACGACTCGACCTCATCCCCCTGCCGAGGAAGCCCCGCGGACAGATTCCGGTTCCCCTCCCCCGTGACCAGGATGTCGTCCTCGATCCGCACCCCGATCCCCCGGTACTCCTCGGGCACCGTCAGATCGTCGGCCTGGAAGTACAGCCCGGGCTCGACGGTCAGCACCATGCCCTCCTCCAGCGTCCCGTCCACGTACGACTCCACCCGCGCGGCAGCGCAGTCGTGGACGTCCATCCCGAGCATGTGCCCGGTCCCGTGCAGGGTCCACCGGCGCTGGAGCCCCAGTTCGAGCACCCGCTCCACGGGCCCCTCGACGAGCCCCCACTCGACGAGCCGCTCGGCCAGCACCCGCTGGGCGGCGTCATGGAAGTCCCGGTACTTCGCGCCGGGCCGCACCGCCGCGATCCCGGCCTCCTGCGCGTCGTACACGGCGTCGTACACCCGCCGCTGCACCTCGCTGAACCGCCCGTTGACGGGGAGGGTCCGCGTCACGTCGGCCGTGTAGTACGTGTGCGTCTCGACGCCGGCGTCGAGCAGCAGCAGGTCGCCCGAGCGCACGGGGCCGTCGTTGCGCACCCAGTGCAGCGTGCAGGCATGCGCCCCAGCCGCCGCGATCGTCCCGTACCCGACGTCGTTGCCCTCGACGCGGGCGCGGAGGAAGAACGTCCCCTCGATGTACCGCTCGGA
The DNA here is from genome assembly GCF_048159485.1 of Streptomyces sp. 4F14. Lineage (NCBI taxonomy): Bacteria > Bacillati > Actinomycetota > Actinomycetes > Kitasatosporales > Streptomycetaceae > Streptomyces > Streptomyces sp. 4F14. The sequence goes on along the minus strand of NZ_JBLRVY010000010.1, from coordinate 23,459 downwards.
GGTCGCCTCGGCCTTGTCGAGGACCCGTACGACGTCCTCGAAGCCGCGCACGGTCGAGTCGACGGCCTTCTGGAGCTCGCCGACCTCGAAGGCGTCCTTGACGAGCCGCGCCTCGGAGAGGAAGACCCGCAGCTCCTCGTCCCGCTCGGCGGTGACCTTGTCGTGGAGGGCGGTCTCGACGCTCGCGTCGTAGCCGCGCACGACGCGGACGGGCCCGGTCGCCTCGCGCAGCGCGTCCGCGAGCTCGCGGACGTCGGACACGGGGAGGCCGTACACCTGCGCGGCCTCGGTGAGGGAGTGCCGGCGGCCGACCCACAGCTCGCCCTGGCCGGAGAGCCAGAACTCGCCGTTCTCCCGGTCGGAGCGGGGGAGGAGGTAGAGGGTGGCGGTGTGCCCGGCGCCCTCGGGTTCGAGCACGAGGACGCCGTCCTCGGTCTGGTTGCCGGTCAGGTACGCGTACTCCACGGACGCGCGGAACGGGTAGTCCGTGTCGTTGGACCGGACCTTGAGGTTCCCCGCGGGGACGACGATCCGCTCACCGGGGAAGCGGGCGGAGAGCGCGGCACGCCGGGCGGCGGTCCGATCGGCCTGCGGGATCGCCGCGAGGTCGCGCAGCTCCGTGTCGGCCCACCCGGACTTCATGTTCTCGGCGAGTTCGTCCGAGACCCCGGGGTACAGGCCGTTCTTGCGCTGCTTGATCGGCTCCTCAGGCTCGCCCTCGGTGGTGAGCTCGTCAGCCACGGTGTTCCTCCTCCATACGGCACGGGACCGTCCCGCGACATCGGGACTGCCCCCATCGTACGGATGTACGGAATCCGGCAAACCCCCCTATAGGGCCATCCTCCTGTCTCCCCCTGCGGAGCTACCCGGTCCTACTCGAACCGCACCGCCAGCAGTACGACGTCCTCCGCGCCCTCCCCGTCCGGCACCATCGCCCGCAGCACGTGGTCCGCGACGGCCCCGGGGTCCCCGCGCAGCGCCTTCGGCACCCCGGCGGCGGCCGCGTGCAGCCGGGTGAAGGCCCGGTCCACGGAGTCCCCGGTCCGCCTGAGCAGCCCGTCCGTGTACAGCAGAACCGTCTCTCCCGGCTCCGCCTCCAGTTCCACGCTCGGCGCCTCCCAGCAGGACAGCATGCCGAGCGGTGCCGAGACGGACGTCTCCACGAACTCGGTACGCCGGTCGCCGACCAGCAGCGGCGGGCAGTGCCCGGCCCCGGCGAGGGTGATCTTCCGCAGGGCGGGCTCGCAGTAGGCGAACAGCGCGGTGGCCGACCGGGCGGGCTCGGTGAGCCGCAGCAGGAGTTCGAGGTCGGACAGCACGGCGACGGGGTCCTCGCCCTCCATCACCGCGTACGCCCGCAGGGAGGCCCGCAGCCGCCCCATCGCGGCGACCGCGCCGGCCCCCGCGCCGGTGACGGCCCCGACGGAGAGCCCGAGCGCGGCGTCCGGCAGCGGCAGCGCGTCGTACCAGTCACCGCCCCCGTGCGCCCCGCGCCGGTGCCGCACCGCGAGCTGCACCCCCGTGACCCGGGGCAGCCGCGACGGCAGCAGTTCCTCGGCGATGGTCGCCATGCACGCGCGCGTGTGCTCGACCTCCAGCAGCCGCCCGATGTGCGCCGCCGCGAACCGCGCGTACAGCTCGACCAGATGCCGCCGCCGCTCGTCGGGCGCCCCGGGCTCGTCGTACAGCCAGACGACTGCGCCGGAGAAGGCGGGAGGCGCCACGGGGTCGGGTGCGTCGAGGGCACTGCGGACGCCGGGGATACCGGGCGAGTCGGGGAGCCCGGGGCCGCTGGACCCGCCGGGGACGGGGGAGTTGGCGGGAACGCCGGACCCACCGGAGACGGGGGAGCCGGGGATGCCGGACCCGACGGAGCCGGGGATGCCGGGGCTGCTGGACCCGACGGAGACAGGGGAGTTGCCGGGGACACCGGGAATGCCGGGGACGCTGGAGACGATGGCTCCACCGATGCCACCGCCTCCACCGATGCCACCGCCCCCACTGAGGCCACCGCTTCCGCTGCCTCCGCCCGCGCTGCCGAGCCCGCTGCCTCCGCCGGCCCTGCCGGGCCCGCCAGGGCCACCAGCTCCGCCGAGCCTGCCAGAGGCGCCGAGCCCGCCGGCGCCGCCCAGGCCGCCCAGTTGAGCAGTCCCTCCAGCCCCGCCACCCCCGCCGAGCTGACCAGCGCCGCCCGATCCGCCGAGGCCACCGGCCCCGCCGGCCTCGCCGCCCCGCGTCTGCGTGGCCCCGCTCCTCCCGGTCAGCCGGCCGAACTCCACCCGCGCCGGCCCGTACCGCGTGTCCCGCTCCAGCCGTACCCCGTACGCCGCCGCGTACCCCAGCCGGCCCGCGACCTCGCGGTGGCGGGGGTCCAGGCCCTCCTCCGCGAGGAGGTCGGCGACGATCAACTCCCGTTCGCCGGGGGCGTCGAGGAGGCGGCCGTGGGGGAGGGACGCGCGCGGGACGGTCTCCAGGCTGCCGAGGTCCGCGCGGTCCAGGCCGAGCGCGGTGGTGGTCACCGGACCGTCGGAGGGTTCGAGGACGACCAGGCCGCGGGCCGCGCCGACGAGGGCCGCGCCCGCGCGCAGGAGCTCGTCCAGGGCCGCGGGCAGCGTGTCCGTGCGGGAGACACGTTCCGTGAGTTCGTGGAGCGTGGTGAGGTCGGAGACCCAGCCGGCGAGGCGGTCCTGGAGGGCGGCGCCCGGTGCCGGTGCGCAGGTGGGGGCGGTGGAGGGCAGCGGGACGGCCGCGGCGGGCGGGCCCGCGGACACGGGCGCGGCAGTGTGGGCGGGTGCGGGAACCGTGGAATCGATTCCGGCCACTTTCGGAGGGTGAGGGGCGTTCATGGCGTCCGGCTCTCGGACCGGTGCGTTTTGCTCAAAAGCATCGCAAACCCCCATGTCATTCTGCTCAATCTGCACCGCCGGCAGTGTCACCACATCTACACGCACTCGTGATGGGATGTCCAGCATTGTCCTATCCGGATTCCCGGTGTCCGTGCGATGCCGATGAACGCAGATGAACAGAGAGTGAGTTGTGGACAGAATTGCAAAGTTGGCTTAAAACTGACTCGGGTTCCGGGCGATTGAGGTCGACTGGCCTTGTTCCACAGAGCGTCACACCGGTCGTGATGGGTACGTACTCGGTAGCCCGGAACCTCGTGACCGACCCGGGCGTCATAGCCATCGACGACCGAGCCCCATCCTCCGTGGCGGAGGCGGAGAGAAATACGCGGGACGGCAAAACGCCAGACTTCGCCACCCCCCGCCACGCCCAAGGCTTTTGCGCGACGCAGTTCGGGGTTCCTCTTGCTCGGTGCAAGGGTGTGATGCGCCAACAGGTATGCACAGTGAAGTGATCGACACATGGTGTGATGTGGCCCACGGTGTTGCCAGCGGTGCAACGGAAAGGAACGAGCGCTCATGCGCGAGATCCTCGGAAGGCGACGCAGGCTTCTGTCCCAACGCGGCGACGGGATGCCTGAGTTGATCGACGCGGCGCTGACCTGCGCGACGCAGTGGCAGTGGCCGGTGCTCCCCGGTGCGCCGGCCGACCCGGAGAGCCGGTCCCGGTGCACCTGCCCCGACCCGGGCTGCACGATGCCCGGCGCGCACCCCTTCGACCCCGGCCTCCTCGCGGCGACCACCGACGACCGGATGGTCCGCTGGTGGTGGACGAACCGCCCCACCGCCCCGATCGTCCTGGCGACCGGCGGCGCGGCGCCCTGCGCGGTCAGCCTGCCCGCGCGCGCGGCGGCCCAGGCCCTCGCCGAACTCGACGCGAAGGGCATGCGCCTGGGCCCGGTCGTCGCCGCGCCCGCGCGCTGGGCGATCCTCGTCAAGCCGTACTCGATGGAACAGCTCGGCGAACTCCTGTACGCGAAGGACTACGTCCCCGGCTCGCTCCGCTTCCACGGCGAGGGCGGCTACCTCGCCCTCCCGCCCTCCCTCTGCGGCCAGGGCGACATCCGCTGGGAGCGCGCCCCGCTGCCCGGCTCCGCCACGCCCTGGGTGCCCGACGTGGAGGCCGTGGTCGACACGGTCGTCGACGTCCTCACTCGTACGGGTGTGAGCGCCCCCGAGTTGTAGGGCCGCCCGGCGCGGAAGGGACGGCACGCGCGCGCGTGGTCGTTATCTTCCGCCTATGAACCTTCGCCTCCTCGCCCTCGGCGCCACCGCCCTGTGCGCCGTCGCGCTCCCCCTGACCCTCGCGTCGGCGGGCCCGGCGGGCGAGGAGGGCAACGTCCTCGACGACGCCGTACGGGCGGTCGTACCCGCCCGCGACGACCCCAGGCCGGCCGTGCCCTCGCGGCCCGCGCGCCTGCTGGGCCTCGGGGGCGCGAGCGCCGCGCGCTGCGGTCCCGAACTCACCTCGCCGGACGGGGTGGAGGCGCAGACCTGCGTCCTGACGCAGGGCGAGGACACCTGGGCGCGGACCTACTACCGCAACGCCACCGGGCGGGCCCTGGAGGCCGTCCTGAGCTTCCTGGGGCCCGACGGGCGGACCGTCCAGCGGCGGTGCGCCGTCGGCGCCGAGGACGAGCCCACGAGCTGCGAGACGCCCCGTGAGCGGACCCGGGGGAACCTCGACGCCTACAGCGCCGTGACGGAGTTCGCGCACCGCGGCGACGGGCCGCTGCTGCTGCGCTCGGGGAGCAACTCCGCACCGGACACGGGGAGTTGACGGATCGCGCCGGACTGTGAAGCGGCGCGGGGCCCGGGCGGGGGCATGAAAAGACCCGGTTGCTGGCGACGGGGGATGCACCAGCAACCGGGCTACTCGAACCGTAACAAGAGATCGGCTCCAAGCAAATTCGATCTCCCGTTTTCATCGATGGTCCGGAGTCTTTCCGGACAACCGCTGAGCGGCGGATTCCGGCGCTCAGCGGCCTTACGGGGTACGGGAGTTGTGAGCGGAGTCACCCGCCCGGGGGAGCCCCGCGTCAGCTCAGGGTGACCTGGCGGTTCGTCAGACCGCCGCGCGCCCGGCGCTCGTCCGGGGTCAGCGGGGCGTCCGTGGCCAGGGCGGTCGCGAGGCGCTCCGCGAACGCGGCGGCGGGCTTCTCGACGTCCTCCGCGCGGACCTCGCTCGGCAGGTCCCACACCGGCACGGTCAGGCCGTGCGCCCGGAAGGAACCGACCAGGCGGGTGCCCTCGCCGAGGCTCGACGCACCGGCCGCGTGCAGGCGCGCGAGAGCGTCCAGAAGACGCTCCTCCGGGTGCGGCATGACCCACCTGAGGTGGTTCTTCTCCGGCGTCTCGCACCAGTACGCGGCGTCCACACCGGTCAGCTTGACCGTCGGGATCACCGCCTCGTTCGCGCGCTCCAGGGACGCCGTCACGTCCGCGGTCGCGTTCTCCGTGTCCGGCACCCAGAAGTCGAAACCGGGGCGGACAACTGGCTCGAACCCGCCTTCGGGATCCAGCAGATCCTGGAGCCGGGGACCGTCCGCCGGCGCCCGGCGGCCCTGCACCGCAGTGCCCGGCTCGGCCTGGAGCGCGCGCAGCAGGTTGTCCGCGAGGTCGCGGCTGACGTCACCCGACGAGGTGTCGTTCTGGAGCCCCAGCAGCACCGAACCGTCGTCGCGCCGCAGCGCCGGCCACGCCATCGGCAGCACCGTGGCGAGCGTCACAGAGGGCACGCCGTCCGGCAGCCCGCCCTTGAGGGTCAGCCCGGCCGTCGCGGCCGGCACCAGCTCCCGCAGCGCGACCCAGTCGCACTCCCCCGCGAGCCCCTCGAACGGCCGGTGCACCAGCTCGGTGACCGCCTGCGCCGCCGCCCGGCCGTGACACGCCTTGTAGCGCCGCCCGCTGCGGCAAGGACACGGCTCCCGCGCCCCCACGACCGGGATCTCCCCGTCGGTCACCTGAGGCCCCTGGGCCTTGGTCTGGGGTCGCTTCTTGGCCATCGACTGTCTCCCGGGTACGGCTGGTCTGGTACGCCGGGAGCCTAGCCGGTCGGGGTGGCGGAGCGGCCCCGCGCGCGGGCGCCCCGCCTACTCCAGGTCCTCGAAGTCCAGCCCGGCCAGCGACGGCGTCACCGGCCCCGGCGAGAAGTCCGTACGGGCGGCCGTGCACGCGTCCGGGTCGTGGACGTCGTTGTGGACGACGACCCAGACGGTGACCTCGCCGTGGACGTCGTCGCGGACGCCCCAGTCGTGCGCGAGCGCGGAGATGATGTTCAGCCCCCGGCCGCCGTGCGCGGTGACGGAGGGGTGGGCCGGGGAGGGCCGGGTCGGGCCGCCGCCGTCCGTGACCTCGACGACCAGGCGCCCGCGCGCGTCGACCCGCCAGGCCGCGCGCACGTCGCCGTCACCCGCGAGCGCGTCGCCCAGCGGACGCCCGTGCTTGCACGCGTTGCTGAGCAGTTCCGACAGGATCAGTACGGCGTCGTCGACGACCGACTCGGAGACCCCGCCGCCGCGCAGCTGGTCCCGCATCCGGTGTCTCGCCTCGCCCACGCCCGCAGGGCCATGGGACACGGCCATGCTCGACGACGTGGGCACCTCTTGTGCCACCACCAACGCCACCCCCGAGACCTCCTTCGCCCCACGCCACCGAGTGGATGCCCCCTTGGCCTGTACCGGAAACCGGTGGATGACCGTCCGCTGACGCATTCTTCACGCCCGTACACGCACCGAACGCGCCGGTGCACACCCCGTGACGATCACGGTCGCCTACCGGGTGCCGAGATGCCGCAGCACGGCCCCGGGCCGGTTCGTGATGATCGCGTCGACCCCCAGCCGCACACACAGGTCGACGTCCTGCGCCTCGTTCACCGTCCACACGTGCACCTGGTGCCCCGCCCGCTTCAGCCGCTCCACGTACGCGGGATGACTGCGCACGATCCGCATCGACGGCCCCGCGATCCCCACCCCCGCCGGCAGCCGCCCGTCCCGCAGCCGGGGCGAGACGAACTGCATCAGGTACACGGTCGGCAGCGTCGGCTGCGCCGCGCGCACGCGGTGCAGCGACCGCGCCGAGAAACTCATGATCCGTACGGCGGACTCGGCCGGGTCGTCCGGCGCGTCGAGCCCGAACCGCTTCAGCAGCGTCAGCAGCCGCTCCTCCACCTGCCCGGCCCAACGTGTCGGATGCTTCGTCTCGATCGCCAGCTCCACCGGCCGCCCCGCGTCCGCGACGAGCTCCAGGAGCCGTTCCAGCGTCAGCACGGACGTATGCTCGCGGTCCTCCGGCCGGAACTCCCAGTCGGGCTCCTCCTCGTCCCCCACGCGCGCGCGGGCGGCCCGTTTCGTCTTCCAGGAGCCGAAGTCGAGCGCGTTCAGCTCGGCGAGCTCCAGCGCCGACACCGCCCCGCGCCCGTTGGACGTCCGGTTGACGCGCCGGTCGTGCACACAGACGAGATGCCCGTCCGCGGTCAGCCGTACGTCGCACTCGAGCGCGTCCGCGCCGTCCTCGATGGCCTTGCGGTACGCGGCGAGGGTGTGTTCGGGAGCCTCCTCGGAGGCGCCTCGGTGGGCGACGACCTGGATGTGGTGCTGGCGTGCGTGGGTCACCGCGTCATGGTCCCATCTGAGAACCGTCTGAGATGTTCTGTACGAGCGCCCGGTATGTCCGTCGTATCATCCGATGTCGCACATAAGGAAAGCCCGTCGACCCACAGCCACCGCTTATGGTGCTCTGACGGCCTGTGGGAAAAGCTTGAAGCGTATAGGCAACGCACACTCGACAGACAGCCGTGGACCGAGGAGAACAGCTGTGAGCACCGAGAACGAGGGCACCGCGGTACCCCCGGCCCCGTCCGCACCTCCCGTGCCGGTGGACTCTCCCACGACGTCCCCGGCCGCGGAGGAGACCGCGCAGTTGCCGAAGACCGCGCCGGAGCCGCCGGCGCCCCAGCAGCAGCCCGCGCCGGCCGGCCCGTACGCGCCTCCCGCCCAGGACCCGTACGCGCACACGCGCCCGCAGAACGCCTACGGCACCACCCCCGCGCCGGCTCCCGTGGACGGCTCCTGGCCGCCCCCGGCCCCGCCGGTCCCCTCGTACGCCGACGGCGGTGCGGGCGCCGGCGGTGCGTGGGGCGCGGCGTACGGGCAGGAGCCCGCGCCCCGGCGCAAGGGGCGTGGCGGGCTCGTCGCGGCGGTCGTCGCGGCCGCCCTCGTCGCCGGGGGCCTCGGTGGCGCGCTCGGCTACACGATGGCCAAGGACAACGACGACAACGGCTCGACGACCGTCTCCGCCTCCGACAGCGGCGGCTCGGTCAAGCGCGACGCCGGCACGGTCGCGGGGGTCGCCCAGCGCGCCCTGCCCAGCACCGTCACCATCCAGGCCGAGTCCGGCAGCGGCGAGGGCGGCACCGGCACCGGCTTCGTCTTCGACACGCAGGGGCACATCGTCACCAACAACCACGTCGTCGCGGAGGCGGCCGACGGCGGCAAGGTGACGGCGACGTTCCCCGACGGCAAGAAGTACGACGCGGAGGTCGTCGGGCGCGCGCAGGGGTACGACGTAGCCGTCATCAAGCTCAAGAACGCGCCCTCGGACCTGAAGCCGCTCACCCTCGGCGACTCCGACAAGGTCGCCGTCGGCGACTCGACGATCGCGATCGGCGCCCCCTTCGGGCTGTCCAACACGGTCACGACCGGCATCATCAGCGCGAAGAACCGTCCCGTCGCCTCCTCGGACGGCAGCGGCAGCAGCAGCTCGTACATGAGCGCCCTCCAGACGGACGCCTCGATCAACCCCGGCAACTCCGGCGGCCCCCTCCTGGACGCCCAGGGCAACGTCATCGGCATCAACTCCGCGATCCAGTCCAACAGCAGCGGCGGCCTCGGCTCCGGCCAGGCCGGCTCGATCGGCCTCGGCTTCGCGATCCCGATCAACCAGGCGAAGTACGTCGCCCAGCAGCTGATCAAGACCGGCCAGCCGGTGTACGCGAAGATCGGCGCCTCCGTCTCCCTGGAGGAGGGCACCGGCGGCGCCAAGATCAGCGACCAGGGCGCGGTCGAGGCGGGCGGCCCCGCCGCCAAGGCCGGCCTCAAGGCGGGCGACGTCATCACCAAGCTCGACGACACGGTCATCGACTCCGGCCCGACCCTGATCGGCGAGATCTGGACCCACAAGCCCGGCGACAAGGTGACGATCACCTACCAGCGCGGCGGGAAGACCCAGACGGTGGACCTGACGCTGGGTTCGCGGACGGGCGACAGCAAGTCCTGATCCGTGGCGTGTGTAAGGGGCGTCCTCCAGGGAGGGCGCCCCTTACGCTTTGTGGGGCGCCGGACACAGCGGACCCGGCCGTAACGTTTCTGGAGGGAGGCACGGCATGACCGTCACGTGGCAGCGCAAGGACGACGAGCAGTGGGCGGCGGTGGTGGAGTTCCGCCTCGCCCTGGACCCGCAGGTCCCGGACGACCTCCCCACCCGGATCCTCGCCGAGGCCCACGAGGCGGTCACCGAGTCGGGCCGCACCGCCACCGACCTGTTCGGCGAGCCGGACGCGTACGCCCGCTCGGTCCGGGAGGAGCGCGTGCCCGACGCCCACCGGGCCCGCCGCGACGCCGAGGGCATGACCCCGTCCGACCGCCTCACGGCGTACCTCGCGGCCCTGGGCGCGCTGGGCGCCGTCATGGGCGTCCTCACCTGGATCGGCGAGGGCCTCTGGCTGCGCCCGAGCTGGTCGTCGCTGGCGGCGTACGTGGCCGTCGTGGCCGTCGTGGTGCTGGTGATCCTCGCGGCGGTCACCCGGGCCGCGGGTCGGCGGGCGTGGGGGTTCGCCGCGGGGGCGGTCGTCGCCCTCGCCGGGGGCGTCACCGCGTCCACGCTCCTCCCGGAGGGGCGATCCCTGACGCTCCCCGCGCCTCTGATGGTCGCGGCGGGCCTGGCCCTCACCACCGCGGCGTTCGCATTCCCCGCCCCCGGCCACTGGTTCACCCCCCGCTCGGGCGACGAACACTGGCTCACCCACCTCGAAGCCCTCCTCCGCACCCGCCACGCCATGCCGCGCGCGCAGGCCCGCGCCCACGTGACCGAGGCCCGCAGCCACCTGACGCCAGGCACCTCGGCGGAGGAGACCTTCGGCCCGGCCGAGATCCACGCCCTCCACCTCGCGGACGGCCCCCGCCGCACCCACCGCCTGGCCCACCGCAGGCGCAACGCGACGACGGCCTCCACGGTTCTGCTGATCGCCCTCTCCACCGACGAACTCCTCACCCCCGACCCGACCTCACCGGCCTTCTGGCTCTACGCGACGGGCCTCACGGGCCTGACCGTCCACACCGCACTCCTGTGGCTGCGCCGGAACCCCGCCTGAGCACCCCCGAATTACCCCACCCCCCACCCGGGGCCGGTAGGCTGTCCCCGCTCCGCCCCAGGTGGGCGGCGGCCGAGGTGGGTTGCCCGAGCGGCCTAAGGGAACGGTCTTGAAAACCGTCGTGGCAGCGATGTCACCGTGGGTTCAAATCCCACACCCACCGCAGGTGAGAAGGGGTGCTCCTCGGGAGAGGGGCACCCCTTCGGGCTGGTCAGAGTTCGTCGTCGCGGGCCAGGTCCTCCCAGTCGAGGGCGCGCAGGCGTTTGTCCGCGTCCGTGCCGGACGGCACCTGGGCGGTCTGCTGGAACCAGATCACCGTGAGGGCGGAGCGGTGCAGGACGGGGTCGAGGGAGGGGGAGACCGGGGTGGAGCGGAAGAAGGCGACGCAGGACACCGCGGGGAGGATCTCCACGGGGCCGAAGGGGCCCTTGGGGTCGTCGTCGGGATAGGTGCGCGGCGGCTCCACCAAGTGGACCGGCGTACGCGGGGAGTCGCGCTCGGCGCCCCTCAACAGCCCGTTGATCGCCATGTCGTTGACACGGGCGCAGGGGTAGCCCTCCAGCAGGCCGCCGTACGTCGAGGAGAGCCGGATGTCGGAGAGCTCGATCGAACGGCCGGACAGGAGGACGACTCGGGTCAGGGACATGGTCGGACACCTTAGGCGTGTCGTAGGCCGAAGTCCTCACTTTTACCTACGAAAGCGCTCCTTTTCGCTACGGGGTGCTCCGGTTCACGCCGTTTGAAGGGCTACTTTCCGCCGAGGGCACCCGAAGGCCCCGCTTCTAGAGCCGCCCTCCCCGCCACCCCGTAAGTCGCGCGGCGGACGCCAGAGTTGACCGTGCCTCCCGCTCCGTCAGCCCCGTCCTGACCGCCGCTTCGAGCAACTCCCCCGACAGGCCGAGGTTGTTCTCGTAGGCGCGGCAAGCCGCCCAGAAGAGGCGGGTGTTGCGCTGCCCCTCGTGCGCCGCGAGGACGAACTGCACGAGCCCCTGCCCGTGTTGGGAGGCGGCGCCGGACGCGGCGGAGGACGACGGCCGGGGCGGCGGGAGGAGCAGCCGCAGGAGGGTGCGCGGGCACGGCGCCGGGGTGAGGTGGGACGTACCCGGCGCCGTGCCGTACACCCCGTGGTCCGTACGGGAGCCAGGACCGACCAGGTATCCGCCCGCGCCCCGGATGTCGATGCCCGGCGCGAGGCGGCCGGCGGAGTTGGGGACGACGACGTCCGGCGGGCCGGTGAGCCAGAGGTGGCGGCCTCCGGAGGGGGTGAGGACGACGACCGTCGGCGGGATGGTGAAGAGGTGGCGCAGGGCCAACTCCCGCAGCGCGGCGGTGGAGTCGGTGTCGCCCTTCGTGTCGAGGTCGACGCCGATGAGGTGGTGCGGGGAGAGGCCGCAGGCGATGCCGTACCCCGTCGCCCAGGGGGCCACCGCGAAGAGCGCGCGGATGCGGGCCGGGTCGGTCGTCGCGTCGTACACCCCGTGTCCGGGGCGGCCGCATTCGCCGTGGCAGGGCGGGGTGCCGGGTGGGTCGAGGCGGTGGGGGGAGCGCAGGGCCGGGAGTTTCGTACGGGACAGGGGGATGACGGACAGGCCGCGCTCGGCGGCCGAGAGTGCGTGCGCCAGGGCCAGCGTGGTGGCCTGCCGGTCGGTGGTGGCCATGCCCCCAGTTTCGCACACCCGTTCGAAGAACGGGAGGGGGCGCAGAACCGGAAGGCGGTCTCGGGCGCGGTCGCCGACCGGGCTGCCGGAACGCTTCACCCCAAGTGGCGTACGGGATACGGCGGTCGCGACGCGCCCGGGAAGTCACCGCTCGCGCAGAACGGTGGTGAAAGGGGTTTATCGACTGGTCATCACGCTTGCGTGCTAATCACGCCGCCTGGGGTGGTTCCGTGGGGGTCCGGTGGGCAACTCTGATCTCGCGACGTCGTCACAACCACCGGGACGGTCGGCCAACTGGCCCGGTAACAGCCGTAGTTCATGCAATCCCGGTCACGAGCCGGGTTCACTGGAGGAACAACATGGCAAGCATCCGTACCGCCCGCATCGTCGCCGCTGTCTCCGCCCTCCCGCTCGCCGCCGCTCTGTTCACCGGCGTCGCGGCGGCGGACAACGGCGGCTTCGCGGACGACGGATCGAACGCGGGCGTCGCCAGCATCATCGGCAGCGGTGTGGCCGGCGACAACAACGGCAACTTGTCCACCACGCAGCAGAACGCCGTGGGCTCCGGCGCGAGCAACCAGAGCAACACGGCCCAGGTGAACGGCTCCGCGTTCACGGCCATCAATCAGGGCAACCACAACGTGCAGGTCACCTTCGCCCCGCTGTGGTGGTGACCCGCTGACCTGGGAGGGCCGGAGCACCGGCACCGGCCCTCCGACCGGGTGTGGGGTGGATTCACCGGGGTGGTGGAACGCCTGCGCGGCGAGGCTCTCGGGCTTCGCCGCGCAGGCGTTTCCACATGTCCCCAACTGGCGTCCCGTTCTTGACAGTCCACGCCATCTGACGGACAGTCAGGAATCTTCTCAGTGAGGGAGAGGGTCGCCGTGCCGGACGATTCCCACGAGGCGAGACTCAAGGCGTACGAGGGCCTCCCCGCCACCGTCGCCGGACTCGCCAAGGACCCCGTGAACGCCCCCATGATCCGCCACTGGTGCGAGGCCCTCGGCGACACGAACCCCGCCTACACCGGCCCCGACCCGATCGCCCCGCCCACGATGCTCCAGGTCTGGACGATGGGCGGCCTCTCCGGCCACCCGCCCCGCACCGACGCCTACGAGCAACTCCTCGCACTCCTCGACGAGTCGGGCTGCACGGCCGTCGTCGCGACCGACTCCGAGCAGGAGTACGTCCGCCCCCTGCGCCTCGGCGAACGGGTCACCTTCGACTCGGTGATCGAGTCGGTGTCCCCCCGCAAGTCCACGAAGCTCGGCGCCGGCCACTTCGTCACGACCCGCACCGAACTGCGCGTACAGAGCGGCGAGTTGGTCGGCACACACCGCTTCCGCATCCTCAAGTACGCCCCGCCGCAGCGCCTCCCGGACCGCCCCCGCCCGGTGATCAACCGCGACAACTCCCCTTTCTGGGAAGGCGTCCGGAGCCACCGCCTCCTCCTCCAGCGCTGCACCGCCTGCACGGCCCTCCGCTTCCCCTGGCTCCCCGGCTGCGCCGACTGCGGCTCCCCGGACTGGGACACGCTGGAGGCGTCCGGCGAGGGCACGGTCTACTCGTACGTCGTCATGCACCACCCCCCGTTCCCGGCCTTCGACCCCCCGTACGCCGTGGCCCTGGTCGAACTCGCCGAAGGCGTACGGCTGGTGAGCAACGTCATCGGCGTGCCCTGCGACAAGGTCCGCATCGGTATGCCGGTCACCCTCGAATTCCGGGCGTACGACGACGAGTTGACGCTCCCGGTGTTCCGTCCCCAAGAGTCGGCAGGGGGCCCGGCATGAAGGAAGGCGCCGAACTCCCCCCGCTGGACGTCGAGATCACCCGCACGCTGATCGTCGCCGGAGCCATCGCCTCCCGCGACTACCAGGACGTCCACCACGACCCCGAGGCGGCCCGCGCCAAGGGCTCCCCGGACATCTTCATGAACATCCTCACGACCAACGGCCTGGTGGGCCGGTACATCACGGACCACTTCGGCCCGAACTCCCGCCTGCGCAAGGTCGCGATCAGGCTGGGGGTGCCCAACTATCCCGGGGACACGATGCAGTTGAGGGGCGAGGTCGAACGGGTCGACGGCGACGAGGTGACGGTCAAGGTCACCGGGGACAACAGCCGGGGACGCCATGTGACGGGCACCGTGCAGGTGGTGCTCCCATGACCAGGCCCATGACCACGCCCATGACCAGGCCCACGACCACGCCCCTCGCCGGACGCGCCGCCATCGCCGGCATCGGTGCCACCGAGTTCACCAAGGACTCGGGCCGCAGCGAACTGCGCCTGGCCGCGGAAGCCGTACGCGCGGCGATAGCCGACGCCGGGCTCGTTCCCACGGACGTCGACGGCATGGTGACGTTCACGATGGACACGAGCCCCGAGATCAGCGTCGCGCAGGCGTGCGGGATCGGGGAGCTGGGGTTCTTCGCCCGGGTCCACTACGGCGGCGGCGCGGCGTGTGCGACGGTCATGCAGGCGGCGATGGCGGTGGCGACCGGCCTCGCGGAGGTCGTCGTCTGCTACCGCGCCTTCAACGAACGCTCGGGCCGCCGCTTCGGCTCGGGGGTCACCCGGCGCGAGCCCTCCGCGGAAGGCGTCGCCCTCGGCTGGACCCTCCCCTTCGGCCTGCTCACCCCGGCTTCCTGGGTGGCGATGACGGCCCAGAGGTACCTCCATACCTACGGCCTAACCCCTGAGGTGTTCGGAGAGGTGGCGGTAGTAGACCGGAGGTATGCCGCCACCAACCCCGCCGCCTACTTCTACGGCCGCCCCATCACCCTGGAGGACCACGCCGCCTCCCGCTGGATCGTCGAACCCCTGCGCCTCCTCGACTGCTGCCAGGAGACGGACGGCGGCCAGGCGATCGTCGTGACGACCCCCGAGCGCGCGAGAGACCTCGCGCAGCCCTCCGTACGCATCGCGGCGGCGGCGCAGGGCGCGGCGAAGGGGCAGGAGCAGATGACCGGGTTCTACCGGGGCGACCTCGCGGGGCTCCCCGAGATGGGGGCGGTCGCGCGGCGGCTGTGGCGCGCGGCCGGGCTGGGCGCCGGCGACATCGACGTGGGCATCCTGTACGACCACTTCACGCCGTTCGTCCTCATGCAGCTGGAGGAGTTCGGGTTCTGTGGTCCTGGAGAGGGACCCGGGTACGTCGCGGAGGGCCGGCTTCCGCTGAACACGCACGGCGGACAGCTCGGCGAGGCGTACCTCCACGGTATGAACGGCATCGCCGAGGCCGTACGGCAACTGCGCGGGACGGCCGTGAACCAGGTGCCCGGCGCCGGGACCGCGCTGGTGACAGCCGGTACCGGGGTACCTACGTCGGGTCTGATCCTTACAGCGGACAGATGACCCCCCAGGGGTTTTCCCGTAGTACCCAGGTCCCGGGGCTCCACCTTCAGGAGGTGGGGCCTGCCCCACCCCTACAACCTGAGGGGGACTCGTCTTCGGGACCTGCGGGCGATCCGGACCACGGGGTGTCCCTCCTAGCGTGGAGGACATGACCACACCCGTCTGCACCAGCGCTTCGAACAGCGGGGCGCGGACCACCGTCCGCCCGGGGTACCCGTCGTTCGCGTCCTACGTCCGCGACCGTCAGCCCGTGCTCCTGCGCACCGCCCGCTCGCTGACCGCGAACCCGTGCGACGCGGAGGACCTGCTCCAGACCGCCCTGACGAAAACGTACGTCGCCTGGGACCGTATCGAGGACCACCGCGCGCTCGACGGCTACGTCCGCCGCGCCCTCCTCAACACGCGCACGTCCCAGTGGCGCAAGCGCAAGGTCGACGAGTTCACGTGCGACGAACTCCCCGAGCCGGAGCCGGTCCCCGGCCTGGAGGACCCCGCCGAGCAGCAGGCCCTCCACGACGCGATGTGGCGAGCCATCCTGAAGCTCCCCGCCCGCCAGCGCGCGATGGTAGTCCTCAGGTACTACGAGGACCTCAGCGAGTCCCAGACGGCGGAGGTCCTCGGCGTCTCGATCGGCACGGTGAAGTCGGCGGTGTCGCGGGCGCTGGGCAAACTCCGGGAGGACCCGGAGCTGGAGCTGGCGCGAGCCTGACCGGCTCGCCCCCCGGCCCCCGGCGCCTCCTTCTCCGCCGGACAGCCCTTGAAGGGTAAGTGTTAGGCAGCTCACATTTACCCGTGATGAGTGACCCCATGCGCCCCCTGCGGGCAGACGCCGCGCGCAATCACGAGCGGATCCTCGGCGCCGCCGTGCTCGCCTTCGAGGAGGTCGGGCCGGAAGCGACGCTGGAGCAGATCGCCGAGCGGGCGGGGGTGAGTGTGATGACGCTCTACCGCCGGTTCGGTGGTCGCGATCAGCTCGTCCGGGCCGTTTTCGACCATGTGCTGGCCACCGAGATCGACCCCGTGGTCACGGCCCGCGGCGATGACCCCTGGCGGGATCTCGTCGCCGCGCTCGCGACCGTCACCGACGTACTCGTCCGGCGGCGGGCGATCCACTCGCTGGCGCTGGGGTTCCGGACGTTCGCGGGGGAGACCGCCGAGCGGTTCGTGGCGTCCCTGGGGCGGCTGCTGGAGCGCGCGGTCGAGGCGGGGGTGGTGCGGCGGGAGCTGGAGGTGCGGGATCTGGTCGCGGTCGTCGTGATGGCGATGGCCGTCGTCCATCCCGGCGATCCCGAGGGTGTGGACCGGCGGCGGTACCTCGCCCTGCTCACCGACGGCCTGCGCCCGTCAGCGGAAACCCTGCCGCCGCCCCTCTCGCACGAGGTACCCGGACCGCCCGGAAGAGAAGCGTGCGTACGTTCGTCATCACCGGAGGAACCGACGGCATAGGCCGCGGTCTCGCCCTGCACTATCCGGCCCGGGGCGACCGGGTGATCGCGGTGGGCAGCAGCGCGGCCAAGGGGGAGCGGTTTCGCCAAGTGGCCGGTGAGCGCGCCGACTTCGTACGGGCCGACCTCGGCACCACGGCCGGCGTACGCGATCTCATAGCCCAACTCCCCTACACCATCGACGTGTTGGTGCTCGCGGCCCAGCGCTTCCGGGGTGAACGCGTGGAGACCGAGGACGGGTTGGAGTCGAGTTTCGCGCTCGGCTACCTCAGCCGCTACCTCCTCGGCCACGGCCTGTACGACCGCCTGGAGCGCGCCGAGGCGCCGGTCGTGCTGAACATCGCGGCCCCGGCGCCCCCGGGAAGATGCGCTTCGACGACCTGCAACTCCGCGAGGGCTACAGCGGGATGCGGATCGCGACCCAGACGGCCCGCCGCAACGACCTCCTCGCCGTCTCCTTTTCACCCAGGTCCACCCGGACGCCCGCCCCCGGTACGTCCTGTACGCCCCCGGCCTGGTCGCCACGGGCATCGGCGACAGCATGAACCAGCCCGCCCGCACCCTCTACAAGGTCCTCGGACGCCTGCTCGCCGCGCCGGTCGCCAAGGCGATCGTCCCGATGACCGAGTTGCTCGACAAGCCTCCCGCGGCGGCCCTGACCGCGTTCAACCAGGGGAAACCGCTGCCGCTCACCGGCCCCGCCTTCGATCCCGCGAGCGCCGGGCGATTGCGTACGGCGACCGAGGAACTGCTCGCCGCGCTGGGCCGATGACCGCCCCGCACCTGCCGTTTTGACCTTCGCTTTAATGTGAGCCGATCGATCGGCCCCTTCCTAGTGACATACCGAGTGGTATGTGCGCAGAATCAGCCTCAACCAGTTCCGTCGCAGGCAATGTCGCCTTGGAGGACGCCGTGCAGAGCACGATGCAGGACGTACCGCTGCTGATTTCGAGGATCCTGACCCATGGGGCCGCGATCCATGGCGCCTCGCAGGTGACGACCTGGACGGGCGAGGCGGAGCCGCATCGGCGGAGCTACGCGGACGTGGCCGCGCGGGCGGCACAGCTGGCGCACGCGCTGCGGGACGAACTGGGGGTGACCGGCGACGAGCGGATAGCCACGCTCATGTGGAACAACGCCGAGCACGTCGAGGCGTACTTCGCGATCCCCTCCATGGGCGCCGTCCTGCACACCCTCAACCTCCGCCTCCCCCCTGAGCAGTTGGTGTGGGTCGCCAACCACGCCCAGGACAAGGTCGTCATCGCCAACGGCTCCCTCCTGCCGCTGCTCGTCCCGCTGCTGCCGCACCTCAAGACCGTTGAGCACGTGGTGATTTCGGGCCCCGGCGACCGGTCAGGGCTCGCGAACGCCTCCGTGCGGGTGCACGACTACGAGGAGTTGATCGCCGGGCGGCCGACTTCGTACGACTGGCCCGAACTGGACGAGCGCAGCGCCGCGGCGATGTGCTACACGTCCGGAACGACCGGTGACCCCAAGGGAGTTGTGTACAGTCACCGCTCCATCTACCTGCACTCCATGCAGGTCAACATGGCGCAGTCGATGGGCCTCACCGACGAGGACCTCTCCCTCATCGTCGTACCCCAATTCCATGTGAACGCCTGGGGGTTGCCGCACGCGACCTTCATGACCGGTGTCAACATGCTGATGCCGGACCGGTTCCTCCAGCCCGGGCCGCTCGCGGAGATGATCGAGTCCGAGAAACCGACGCACGCCGCCGCCGTGCCGACGATCTGGCAGGGGCTCCTCGCCGAACTCACCGCCCGGCCGCGCGAGGTCGCCAGCCTCCAGCAGGTCACCATCGGTGGCTCCGCCTGTCCGCCCGCGCTGATGGCCGCGTTCGACGAACTCGGCATGCGGGTCTGCCACGCGTGGGGCATGACCGAGACCTCGCCGCTGGGGACGATCTCCCGGCCGCCCGCCCAAGTCATCGGTACGGACGAGGAGTTCGCGTACCGGCTCACGCAGGGGCGGTTCCCCGCGGGCGTCGAGCCGCGGCTCACCGGGCCCGGCGGTGAGCGGATTCCGTGGGACGGCGTCTCGGCGGGGGAGCTGGAGGTGCGCGGGCCCTGGATCGCGGGCGCGTACTACAACGGCCCCGACGCCGAACTCCTGCGCCCCGAGGACAAGTTCAGCGCGGACGGCTGGCTCAAGACCGGCGACGTCGGGACCATCTCGCCCGACGGGTTCCTCACGCTCACGGACCGCGCGAAGGACGTCATCAAGTCCGGCGGCGAGTGGATCTCGTCCGTGGACCTGGAGAACGCGCTGATGGCCCACCCCGCTGTCGCCGAGGCCGCGGTCGTCGCGGTCCCGGACGAGAAGTGGGGCGAACGGCCCCTGGCGACCGTGGTGTTGAAGGAGGGGGCGAGCGCGGACTTCGCCGAGCTGCGGTCGTTCCTCGCGGACGAGGGGGGCGTCGCGAAGTGGCAGCTTCCTGAGCGGTGGACGGTGATCGAGGCCGTGCCGAAGACGAGCGTGGGCAAGTTCGACAAGAAGGTGTTGCGGAGGCAGTACGCGGAGGGGGAGTTGGAGATCACGGAGGTCTGAGGGCGGTAGGGGAGGGGTGGCTTGTGGTGCGCCGGCGGGTGCGGGTTGTGGGGGCTGGTCGCGCCCACGCGGCGGTAGCCGCAAATCGATACAGCCCCGCGCCCCTGAAAGACCTCGACTGACTGGCGTATCAGAGTCACCCCGACCTTCACCGTCGCACCGCCGTGACCCCCCATCCCAGCCCCAGCCAGACCCCCGCCACCGCGACCACCCCGCCCCACCCGAACCCCCCGTACGCAACCCCCGCCAGCGCCGATGCCGTCGCCCCGCCCGCGAACCCCGCCACCACGTACGCGCTGTTGGCGACCCCGGGGGACGGCGTCGTCGTCAACGCCAGTGTCTGGTTGGCGACATGGGACGCCACCAGCGCCGCGTGGATCAGCACCGCCGCCGCGAAGATCGCCGGCAGTGTGTACCCGCCCCACCAGAACAGCGGCACCGACAGCGCGGCGACCCCGTACGCGCCCCGCACCACGTGCCCGGCGCCGAAGCGGTCCACGAGGCCGCCGGCCAGCGGCGCGACCACGCTCGCCGCGAGCCCGAACAGCCCGAAGAGGCCGGCCGTAGCGGTGGACATGCCATAACCCGAGCCGGAACCCGCACCCGCCCCGGAGCCCGCACTCGACCCCGACCCCGTCAACAGCAACGCCAGCGACGTCCACAACGCCGACCACGCCCCGTACATCCCCGCCTGCCGCACGCAAGCCCGCCACAGCTCGGGCGACCTCCGCACCAGCCCCGGCATCCCCAACAGCCCGGCGAACAAAGGCCCTTCACCCCGCCCCCGCGCCTCCCGGGGCAGTACCGCCGCCGTCACCAGCCCCAGCCCGGCCGTCAGCACCCCCGCCCCCACGAACACCCACCGCCACCCGAACGCCTGCCCGGCGAGCCCGCCCAACACCCGCGCCGCGACGATCCCCGTGAACAGCCCGGCGATGACGGCGGCCACATGCCGCGCCCGGCGATCGGCGGGCGCCCGCTCGGCGACGAACGGCACGAGGATCTGCGGTACGACGGTCGCGGCGGACGCGAGGAACACGGCGACGGCGAGCACCCCGGCGCCCCCGGCCACCGCTCCCCCGCCCAGCGCGAACGCCGTGACGACCGACAACACCCCCACGATCCGCCGCCGGTTGACCCGGTCCCCGAGCGGCGCGAACACCAACAGCCCGGCGGCGTAACCGAATTGGGCGACGGACGCGATCCACGCGACCGACGACGCGCTGGTCCCGAAGTCCCGCGCGATGAGCGGCAGCAGCGGCGCCGCGAGGTAGATGTTCGCGGCGGTGACCGCCGTGCAGAGGGCTATGAGCGGCAACAGGAAACGGGCGGCGCGGGCCGGGACGGGCCGGGACACCGAGGTCAGGGGAAGGGACGGCGACTGCATGACGTTCGGCTCCTTCGAGCACGTACGAATACACAACCAACCAGTTGGTTGGCGACGACAGCTCAACAGTCTGGAAGCACCCCTCATTCCCTGTCAACCAAACAGTTGGTTATCCCGCCGCCCCCGCTACCCTGAACCCATGGCAGTCAGAGACCCCGAGGCCACCAAGGCGCGCATCTTCGACGCGGCCGTCGCCGAGTTCGCCCGGTACGGCATCGCGGGTGCCCGAATCGACCGCATCGCGACCGAGGCGAAGGCCAACAAGCAGCTCATCTACGTCTATTACGGCAACAAGGCGGAGCTGTTCACGCAGGTCCTCAGCCGCCGCATGGTCGAACTCGCTGCCGCCGTCCCCGTCGACCCGGACGACATCGACGGCTGGATCGACCGCCTCATGGACTACCACGCGGCCCACCCGGACCTGCTGCGCCTCCTGTACTGGGAGGGCATCGAGTACGGCACGGCCGACCTCCCCGACGAGGAGGCCCGCCGCGAGCACTACGTCCACAAGGTCGACGCGGTCCGCGACGGCCAGGAACGCGGCGTGATCACCGACGCGATCCCCCCGGCCGACCTGCTCCTGCTCCTCATCTCCCTGGCCAACTGGATGACGGTCGTCCCCCAGATGAGCCGCATCCTGGCGGGCACCGAGGAGTCGGACCGCGACCGCCTGCGGGCGTCGATCCGGGAGGCGGCGCGCAGACTCGTGGCCAGATAGGGCTAGTTGGTGCCGATCCTGGCCAGCAGATCCACGATCCGCGACTGCACCTCACCGCTCGTCGAGCGCTCCGCGAGGAACAACACCGTCTCCCCGGAGGCGAGTCGGGGCAGATCGGGCTGCTCGACGGCGGCCGTGTAGACGACGAGCGGCGTCCGGGTCAACTGCCCGTTCGCGCGCAGCCAGTCGAGGATCCCGGCCTGCCGGCGGTCGACCTGCATCAGGTCCATCACCACCAGGTTCGGCCGGAACTGCCCGGCCAGCATCACCGCGTCCGCATCGCTCGCCGCGCGCGCGACCTGCATCCCCCGCCGCTCCAGCGTGGACGTCAACGCGAGCGCGATCTCGGCGTGTTCCTCGATCAGCAGCACCCGCGGCGGATGCTGTTCACTGTCCCGGGGCGCGAGCGCCTTCAGCAGGACGGCCGGATCGGCGCCGTACGCCGCCTCCCGCGTCGCCTGCCCCAGCCCGGCCGTGACCAGCACCGGAACCTCCGCCGCGACCGCCGCCGTACGCAGCGACTGGAGCGCGGTCCGCGTGATCGGCCCGGTCAGCGGATCCACGAACAGGGCCGCCGGGAACGCGGCGATCTGCGCGTCCACCTCCTCACGGGAGTTGACGATCACCGGCCGGTATCCGCGGTCGCTCAGCGCCTGTTGCGTGGTGACGTCCGGCGCGGGCCAGACCAGCAGCCGGCGCGGGTTGTCGAGCGGCTCGGGCGGCAACTCGTCGTCCATCGGCTGCGGTCGGGGCGTGTCGGCGACCTCGACGGCCCCGCCCGGCCCGTCCAACGGCTCAGGACCCTCCGCGGCGTTCGAGTCCGGCGCCCCTATGGCGTACGACCGCCCGGCCTCCTCCGTCCCCGGCACGAGCCGCGTCTGCCCCGCCATCGACGGATGCGGCAACTGCTGCGCGGGCACGGCGGGTTGCACGGGCTGCTCGGCGGCCGGATGCGGCCGCGCCTCCGGCCCCGGCGGAGTCCCGAGCTTCCGCCGCCGCCCGACACTGGTCCCCGACGGAGGCGTCGTCTGCGGCTGCTGCACCTGCGCGGCCTGCCGCGTGAACGGCACCCCCTGCCCCAGCGTCCGCACACTGATCGACCGCCCCTGCGTGGAGTCGGTCTCCATCGCCTCGGCGGGCAACGGCTGCGCGGGCGGCGCCTCGGCGGGCAGCGGCATGGGGATATGCCCGGTGTGCCCCGGCTGCGGGACGGGGTGGGGCTGAGCCTGGGGGACGACGCCGGGTACGGGGCCCCCGGCGGCACCCGCATTCGGTACGCCCGTGCCGGGTACGCCGGTCTCGGGCCGGCCGGCGCCGGGTACGGGGCTCTGCGCGGCCTGCGCCGGGAGAGCGGCCGGGGGCTGCGCGGGGGCCTGGCCCGGGATCTGCGCCTGCCCTGGAATCTGCGTCTGCTGCGCCACGGCCTCCTCGTCCACGTCCGCCCCCGGGGGCACCGCGACGGCCCGACGCCGGCGACCCGTCGGCGCGCTCGCCGGGTGCGGCTGCGGCGGGGTGTGGTCGTCGGCCTGGTCGTGGGGAACGGCGTCGTGCCGACCGGAGTGATCGGCTGCGGCGGAATCGGGGACGGGCTGGGCGGGGAGCTGGGGTTGGGGCTGGCCGGGGGCGACGGGCTGGGCCTGTCCGGGAAGTTGGGGCTGGCCGGGGGCGACGGGCTGGGCCTGTCCGGGAAGTTGAGGCTGGCCGGGAGCAACAGGCTGGGCCTGCGCCGGAAGTTGAGGCTGGCCCGGGACAACAGGCTGACCCTGCCCGGGAAGTTGAGGCTGCCCGGCGACCTGGCCGGGCACGAGAGGCTGGCCCTGCGGAGGCACGGGGACACCCTGCGGCGGTACGACACCCTGCGGGGCCTGCGCGGGGACCATGCCCTGCGGAGGGACGGCGCCTTGCGCGGGGGAGCCCGGCATCGGTGCAGCCCCTTGCACGGGGACGCCCTGAGGCGGGACCCCTTGCATCGCCGGAGCACCCTGAGCCGGGACGCCCTGAGCCGGGACGCCCTGAGCCGGGACGCCCTGAGCCGGGACGCCCTGAGCCGGGACGCC